>QKDA01000005.1 GCA_003246765.1 Spirochaetales bacterium
ACTCAAGGGCTTCGCCCGGGTTTCGGTGCCCGCGGGAAAGACCGTGACGGTCAGGATCCCCCTCCCGACGGATTCCCTCTCCCTGGTGAACGCCGAGGAAAAGCGGGTCCTGGAGCCGGGGGACTTCCTGATCCAGGCGGGACACGACTCGCGCCCCCAAAGCCTCCTGGAGGCAAGGTTGACCGTTACCCGCTGACCCGGGGTAGAATCGCCCCATGGCTTCTCCCTCCTTTTCGGGCATTGAGGCGAAATCGGGGATTTCCCGGGGAACCCTGCCCGAGCCCTTTCTCGTGTCCCTCTACCGTGCCCTCGCCCCCTACCGGGGGTGCGGGCACGGGTGCGCTTACTGCGACGGAAGGGCGGAAAAATACTTCGTGGAGGGGATCTTCGACCGGGAGATAGGGGTACGGTTCAACCTGGCCGAACGGATCCGGGACGACATAGGCCGGGGCGTCGCGGCGAAAGAATACGGAGCCGTGGCCATCGGCTCCGGGGTTACCGACGTGTACCAGGGATACGAGGGGCGCTTCGCCCTTACCCGGTCCGCCCTGGAAGCCCTGCTTCCCTCGGCCCAGCCCATAGTGATCCTCACGAAAAACGACCGCATCTTCCGGGATTTCGACCTTCTCTCCCGGTTTCCCCAAGCCCTGGTCATCCTCACGATCACGACCCTGGACGCGCGCAAGGCGAGTCTTCTCGAACCCGGGGCCTCAACCCCGGCGAGGCGGCTCGAGGCGGTGAAAAGGGCCCGGGAGGCGGGCTTCCGCTCAGGGGTCATGGCCATGCCCCTGTGCCCGGGAATTACCGACGGGGAAGACGAGGTGAGGGCCCTGGTCAGGGAGTGCGCGGCGGCGGGGGCGGAGTTCGTGTATCCCGGGGGGCTCACCCTGAGGCCGGGGCGTCAGAAGGACCACTTTTTCGCCCTCCTCGCGCGGGAATGGCCGGGACTTATGAGCACTTACAGGGATCTCTACGGGGAAAACCGACCCTCCGGCGCCCCCCTGAGGCAGGCTTCGCGGGAGCTTGAAGGGCGGCTTTCGGCGATTCTCCGGGAGGAGGCCATGCCCGCCATGATTCCCCACGGCGTATACCGGGACCTGCTCTCGGTTCCCGACGCCCTCTTCGTGCTCCTGTGCCACATGCAAAGCCTCTACGCCGAACGGGGGGTGGACACGGGGCCCCTCAAGGCGGCGACGGAACGGTACGGCGGCTGGCTCGCGGAGGAACGGAAAGCCCTGAGAAGGAAGCGGCTTCCCGAAGGTTCCCGGAACGCTGAGAGCGCGGGGCTGTTCGGGGACCTGAACCAGGACGGGCCCACCGGGGACCCGGAGGCCTCCGGCATTCCCAAAGCCGGCCGGTTCCCCATCACCGAAGCCCTGGAAGGGCGCCTCCGGGAGCGGCCCTTCGCCGACGTCTGCGGGAATGAGCGCCTGGGGGCCCTCATGGACCGCCTGATCAGCGAAAACGGCGTTTTTGACTATCCGACCCTTTCCTTAAAGAGACCGGATGGTTCTTCTATTTCGTGATATTATATACCCATGCGCACATCCCTTACCCCCCACCATTTCCCCGGGCGGACATCCGCCCCCGCTTCCGTTAGAACCGCCTCAAAGGCCCTCTTGGCCCTTTCCGCGGTCCTGGCCGCCCTGGCGTTCCTCTCCTGTTCCCCAAAACCCGCGGACTTTGCCCGCTCGGGCCTGGAGAGGGTGGAGGAAGTCAGCCCCGGAAAGATAGGCGCCGCGGACCCCGTCGTTATCCGGTTCAAGGATCCCGTGGCTTCCGGGGAGCTTCTTTCGCGAGCCCTCCGGTTCCGGCCCGAGGTTAAGGGTTCCTGGGCCCTCCAGGACGACCGGACCGCAGTCTTTACCCCCAACGCCCACCGAAAAGCGCTCTCGGACTTCACCCTGGAAGCGGACACGGGTCTTCTCGCGGGGGGATCCGCGGGCCATGAGGGATGCGTCTTCAATTTTACCGTCTCTCCGGTATCGGTTAGCCTGTCCGACGAGGGTCTCTACGCCTCCGAGGACGACCCCCTACTCTTCACCCTCTCGGGAACCCTGCGCGCGGGATTGCCCGTAAGCCAAAGGGAGGCCGCCGCCGCCGTGAAGGCGACCCTCGCTGGGAGCGGCGCCCTACCCTCCCTGGAGACCCTGTGGGAACCCTCAGGGGAGGCCCGGGGCACATCATCGGTTTCGCGGGACTGGCGTTTCACCGTTCGGGGCATCCGAAAGGGAAGCGAAGAGCGAAAACTCACTCTCGCCTGGGAGGGAGGGGCCCTCGGCTCCCGGGACAAGGGAAGCAAGGACTGGATAATTCCCGCAGCGGACGACTTCCGGGTATTGGACATAACCGCCGCGGACTCAGGCAAGGTGCAGGTCCGCTTCTCGGAGCCCCTGGATAAGACCCAGGATCTCCGGGGTCTCGTGACCGCCGGTTCACCGCTCTTAACGGGCACCGCCCAAAACGTGCGCTACTCCCTGGACTCGAACCTCGTCACCCTTTACGGGACCGACGGCTTTGCCGCGGGGGGAGACGTGGCGGTTCGGGAGGGAATCCGAAGCGCCTCGGGCAAGGTGCTGGCCCTTCCCGCGGCCGCATCCATATCGACCCCCTGGGATATTCCCGAAGCCCGCTTCCCCGACGGCGGGGTCATACTGCCGACGACCCAAGGGGTCGTGGTGCCCGTAGAAACCAAAAACCTGCGGGGCCTCATCGTGGAAGCCTACCAGATCTACGGGGACAACATGCTGCAGTTCCTCCAGAACAACGAGCTTGACGGCAAGTACGAGCTTCGCAGGGTCGGCGAGCCCGTCTGGAGCGACGTGTTCGAGTTCCCCTGGGACGACTCCATGAAAAACAGGAGCGTCACCCGGGGACTGGATCTCTCGGAGCTGGTTAAAAAGCACCCCGGGGGGATGATCCAGCTCAGGATTACCTTCCGAAGCCGCCACGTCATGTACCAGTGCCAGGCGAACCACGGCGACTTTTCCCGCCTGCCGATGCCCGACGACGCCATCCCGGTTGACCGGATCTCCGACGAGAACAGCTACTGGGACTATTGGGGGGACATGGACTGGAAGGACCGGCAAACCTACTGGACCTACCGGAACGATCCCTGCCATCCCGCCTTCTACCTGTACGACTACCATAACGCCATCGTTGCCCGTAAGAACGTGCTCGTTTCGGACCTGGCGCTGATGGCTAAAAAGGACGCCTCCGGGGGCTACCGGATTACCGTGGCCGACATCGGTTCCACCGCCCCGGTCCCGGGGGTTAAGGTATCCCTCTATTCCTACGCCCAGAGGATGATCGCATCGGAAACCACCGGTTCCGACGGCACCGTGGCGATAAGCCCGGGATCGGAGCCGTCCTTCATCACGGCTTCCAAGGGGGGGCAGTCCACATACCTCCGCATCGACGCGGGGGCCGCCTTGAGCGTGAGCCACTTCAAGGTGGACGGGGTCCGCGCCGAAAAGGGCGTGAAGGGATTTATCTACGCCGAGCGCGGGGTCTGGCGCCCGGGAGACGACATTCACCTGGTATTCCTTCTCCAGGACCTCGCCAAGAGGCTTCCGGCAAAGTACCCGGTCACCTTCGAGCTCGAGGATCCCCTGGGGCGGGTCGCCAAAACGGGAACCTACACGGACTCCATGGACGGCTTTTACCGCATCGATACCGCCACGGAGACCGGCGATCCCACGGGTAAATGGATTGCCCGGGTTAAGGCGGGAGGACAGAGCTGGACCAAGACCCTCAGGATCGAGTCTATTATTCCGAACCGCATCGCCATCGGCCTTAAGACGGAGGACGGCGCCCTCAAGGCCTCGGACAACCGCTTCACCCTTACGGGAGAATGGCTCCACGGGGCCCCTACCCCGGGATTCAAGGCTGATATGAAGGCCTTCTTCCTCAACAGCGCCACTGCCTTCGACGGCTATGCCGACTACGTATTCACGAACCCCGAACGGAGCGTCGAGTCGGAAGAGGAAACCGTGTGGGAGGGAACCTTGGGCTCCGACTCCGCCGCCCGCTTCGACGTGGACCTCTACGCGGGCGATTCCCTTCCGGGAAAGCTCACCGCCCGCCTGACCACCAGGATTTTCGAGCCCTCGGGGCTCTTCTCGGTGGAACAGAGCAACTACGAGTACTCTCCCTACGACCGCTACGTGGGCATCAAGCTTCCCAAGGGCGACGCCGCCCGGGGAATGCTCCTGACGGACCAAAAGCACAACGTTGACCTGGCCCTCCTGGATTCCTCGGGAAAGCCCGTCCAGGGATCGGTTAAGCTCGACATGACCGTGTACAAGCTCGAGTGGAAGTGGTGGTGGGAAAAGGACGCCCTCACGGACGCGACTTACGTCTCGGGCCGGTCGGCGAGAAAGGTTACCGGCGGAACCGCCACGGTCAAAAACGGCCGGGGAAGCTGGACCTTCGAGGTTAAGTACCCGGAATGGGGCCGTTACCTCGTGGTCGCCTCCGACGCGTCCGGCGGCCGCGAGGGCGGCCACAGCGCGGCCCAGGTCGTGTACATCGACTGGCCCGGCTGGGCGGGCCGCGGGCAGGAAGGCGGCACCGGAAGCGCCGCCATGCTCCCCCTGACCTCGGACAAGGAACGCTATGCCGCCGGGGAAACCGCGGTCCTCTCGTTCCAATCCGGCGCCAAGGGCCGGGCGCTCGTAACCGTGGAAAAGAACGGGGAAATACTCTCCCAGTCATGGCTCGAGACCGTCAAGGGAACGACCCTGTACCGGCTTCCCCTCACCCCGGCGATGGCCCCCAACGCCTACGTCCACGTGACCCTCCTTCAGCCCCATCTCCAGACCGCCAACAGCCTTCCCATAAGGCTTTACGGAGTCGTCCCGATTCCCGTGGAGAATCCCGCCACCAGGCTCGCCCCGGCCATCGAGGCCCCCGCCTCCTGGGAGCCCGGCAAAAAGGCCGCCTTCACGGTCACGGAGGCCTCGGGCCGGGAAATGACCTACACCGTCGCCGTGGTGGACGAGGGTCTCCTGGGGCTGACCCGCTTCTCCGCCCCGGACCCCCGGGAAGAGTTTTATAAAAAAGAAGCCTCTCAGCTCGAGAGCTGGGATATCTACCGCTACGTCATGAGCGCCTACGGCGGAAAGCTCGAAACTCTCCTTTCTATCGGCGGTTCCGAGGGTATCCTCGGGGGCGGAAACAAGAAAGCGGAGCGCTTTAAGCCGGTGGTGCGGTTCTTCGGTCCCTACCGCCTCGAGGCGGGAGGGCGCGGCGCCACGGAATTCGAGATGCCCAACTACGTCGGGGCCGTGCGGGTGATGGTCGTGGCGGGACGGGAGGGAGCCTACGGGGTAGCCGAGAAGAAGGTTGCCGTCAAGAGCGACCTTATGGTCCTGAAAACCCTTCCGAGGACCCTGGGCGCGAACGAGGCCGTGGACATTCCGGTTACGGTATTCAACGGCGGTACCGCTCCCCTCCCGGTAGAGGTGAGCCTTTCCGCTTCCGGCGCAGTCGAGGGCTCCTGGTCCAAGACCGTCACCGTGGCTCCCCTGTCGGACGAAACCGTGTCCTTCCGCGCCCAGACTACCCTGCCGGGAACGGCCGTCTTCACCGCCGGGGCCTCCGCGGGAGGCAAGCGGGTCCTGGACGAGAGCACGGGCATCGAGATCCTCTCCCGGGGCAGCCCCGTCACCACCGTGCGGGACTTCACCGTCACCCCGGGCAAGACCTGGAGGGCCTTCGTGCCGAGCCCGGGGGAAAAGGGCTCCAAGAGCATTACCGCGGAGCTTTCCACCCTGCCGGTGCTCGACCTCGACACCCGCCTAAGGTACCTCATCGGCTACCCCCACGGCTGCATCGAGCAGATTACCTCCAGGGCCTTTCCCCAGCTCTACATTCCCTCGATGATCCAGCTCGCCGGGGATGACGTGGAGAGGGTCAAGGACCACGTAAGGTCGGTCATCGACCGCTATCCCTCATACCAAACCGCCGAAGGGGGCTTCGCCTACTGGAGCGGGGGCACCGAGGAGAGCGAGTGGGGAACGAATTACGCGGGCCATTTCATGATCGAGGCGAAACGGGCGGGGTACGAGGTGCCGGACAGCCTCTTCAAGGGTTGGCTCTCCCGGGAGCAGGACTTGGCCAAAAACTGGCAGAGCGCCAGCGACAAATACCGCTACGAAAACCAGGCCTACCGGCTCTACGTTCTCGCCCTGGCCGGTTATCCGGATATCGGCTCCATGAACCGTCTCGCGGCGGTAAGCGGCCTGGAGGGGGCCTCCTCCTGGATGCTCGCGGCGGCCTACGCCCTCGCGGGGCACCGGGGAACCGCCGACGGCATCGCGGCTAACCTCGATCCCTGGGCCGAGACCTACCGGGACACGGGCTATAACTTCGGGTCGGACCTCAGGGACGCCGCCGTGGCCCTGCGCTGCCTCGCGGACCTCGCCGACCGCCAGAGGGCGGCGGAACTCGTCCCGAAGGTGGCGGAACGCTTCGCCGACGGACGCTGGTATTCCACCCAGGAAACCGCGTGGATGGTAATGGCCCTGGCCCCCTGGTACGCGAAGTCCGACGGCACCCCCACGACCTACGCCGTCGAGTGGGACCGGGGAACCCGGGAGGGCAGCCTTACCCGGGGAACCGCCGTAGAGAACCTCGAGGCCTTCGAGTCGCCCACCCAGACGGTTGTGGTCAAGAACACGGGAACCAAGACCCTCTACGGGCGGGTCACCACCCGGGGACGGCTCAGCGCGGGCCAGGAGAGGGAGGTAGCCGACGGCATCGCCATGACGGTTACGTACCTCGATCCCGCGGGAATGTCCATGCCCCTCTCGTCCGTCGCGTTGGGAGATTCCTTTTCCGTGCGGGTGTCGGTGCAAAACCAGAGCCGCTCGAAGATCGAAAACATAGCCCTCACCGTTCCCGTGCCCACGGCCTGGGAATTCGGCAATTCCCGGGTCGGCGCCTCCGACGAGGAAGAGACCGGGGAAGCCCAGGGATCGGACTCGTCCTACGACTGGCGCGATTTCCGGGACACCGGCATCAACACCTACTTCTCCCTGGAGCGGAACGAGACGAAAACCTTCACCTTCCACGCCACGGCGGCCTATTCCGCCGACTACTACGTAGGCGCCGTCAGGGCCGAGGCTATGTATGACGCGTCCATCCAGGCCGTGGTGCCGGGTTCCTTCATAGAAGGCTCCGGCCGATGAGGGAACGCCCCCGCTTCGAGGGCAGTCCCCTCCCGGCGGCGGCGGTCTCCCTTTCGGTAGCCCTGGTTCTTTTCGCCCTGCTGATCGTTCTTGTCCCCCGGCAGGAGCGTCCCTGGTCGAGCGCGATCCGCGACCGGGAGGGGGTGCTCCTGGGGGCGTCGGCGGCATCCGACGGCCAGTGGCGGTTTCCCCCCCGGGAAACCCTGCCGGGAGAATTCGTCTCCGCCCTCCTCGCCTTCGAAGACCGCCGGTTTTACCTCCACCCGGGGGTAGACCCGGTGTCGCTCCTGCGCGCCCTCCTGCAGAACGCCAAATCCCGGCAGGTGGTCTCCGGAGGATCCACGATCACCATGCAGACCGTCAGGCTCATGTCCGGGAACCCGCCGAGAACGGTGGCCGAGAAGGTCCGCGAGGCCTTTCTCGCCCTCGTCCTGGAGGCGAGGTACACCAAGGCCGAAATTCTCTCCCTCTACGCGGCGAACGCCCCCTTCGGGGGAAACGTCGTGGGACTGGAGGCCGCCGCCTGGAGATGGTTTAACCGCCCCCCGGAGGGTCTCACCTGGGCCGAGGCGGCGACCCTCGCGGTGCTCCCGAACCAACCCGCCCTGGTGCATCCCGGCGGGGACAGAACCCTCCTTAAGGAGAAAAGGGACAGGCTTCTCGCGGCATTGCGCCGCCAGGGCGCCATAGACGGGGAAACCTACCGGCTGGCCCTGCAGGAAGACCTCCCGGAAAAGCCCTGGCCCCTGCCGCGCCTGGCCCCCCATTACCTGGAGCGCCTGCGGTCGGGAAAAGCGGGGCAAACCGATACCTCCATCGACAGGAACCTTCAAATCCAGGTGACCGCCCTTTTGGAACGCTGGTCATCGCGCCTTGCCCTCAGGGGCATCAAGAACGCGGGGGCCCTGGTGGTCAGGACCGACACCGGCGACATTCTCGCCTATGTGGGCAACACGGGCCTCGCCCGGGAAGACGGCGGCGCATCCGACGTGGACATGGTCCGGGCCAGGAGAAGCACCGGAAGCCTCCTAAAGCCCTTTCTCTACGGGGCCATGCTCGACGCGGGGCTCCTTCTCCCGCGGCAGCTGGTGGTGGACATTCCCACCCGCATCGGAAGCTACCGGCCGGAAAACAACGTTCCGGTTTACCGGGGGGCGGTACGGGCGGACCAGGCCCTATCCCGATCCCTCAACATCCCGGCGGTGCGGGAACTGCGGGAGTACGGAATAGAGCCCTTTCTCCAATTCCTGAAAAAATCGGGCTTCACGACCTTTAACCGGTCCGCCGACGAGTACGGACTCCCTCTCATACTGGGCGGGGGAGAATGCACCATGGAAGAGATGGTCGAGGCCTATCGCGACCTCATGAACCGGGGATCCGGCAAGGCGACGTCAAGCTCGCCCCTCTCGAGGGGGGCAGCATGGCTCACCCTGGAAGCCCTCCTAAAGGGCACCCGGCCGGACGAGGAATCCCTGTGGGAGTCTTGGGCTTCCGCCCGAAATATAGCCTGGAAAACCGGCACCAGCTGGGGAAACCGGGACGCCTGGGCCGTCGGAACCACCCCCCTTTACACCGTCGGGGTATGGGTAGGCAACGCCACCGGCGAGGGAAGGCCTGAGCTCACCAGCGCGGGAACCTCGGCCCCTATCATGTTCGAGATCTTCACGAAACTGGGCGCTTCCGGATGGCCCGCAGAACCGGAGATCGAGCTGGAACGGGTGACTGTCTGCTCCCGTTCGGGCTGCCTGGCGGGCCCCTACTGCGCGGAGACCGAAAGGGCCCTCAAGCCCCGGGACGCCCCCCAAGGCTTTCCCTGCCCCTGGTGCCGTCCGGTTTCGTACACCCCCGACGGGAAGTTCCGGGCCACCGCGGAGGACCTCGACGAGCTCTGGCCGGGGGAACTGCCCCTGGTCCGCAACGAGTTCGTCCTTCCGCCGGCCCTGGAGTGGTGGTACGTCCGCCACGCCCCGGGATACCGGAAACTGCCGCCCTGGATTCCCGGACACGCGGGGGATTCCGCCGCGGCGGACGTAAACATCCTTTTTCCCGAGGCGGGGGCTCAGCTCTACCTCCCGGTGGAACTCGACGGTTCCCCCGGGGCGACCATCGTGCAGGCCGTAAGCCGGGAAGAAGGCAGCGTGCTCTATTGGGATCTGGACGGGGAGTATCTCGGGGAAACCCGGGGCTACCATGAAATGAGCCTGCGGCCGGCAAAGGGCCCCCATGTCCTGACCGTTACGGACGAAAGGGGCCGGCTCGTGAACCGCCGCTTCACCGTCCTTTCGGATTAGCGGACTTTGGCGGGCCTTACCGGACTTTGGCGGGCCTTCCCCGCCGTTTTGCCGGCGCCGGAGCCGCTTCCTTATCCGATCCCTTTTTTGGGGCCTTCTTCGAAGCTGTCTCCGCGGCCTTCTTCCGTTCCGTAAGCATCCTCAAGGGGCCTGCCTTTGCCTTCTTCCGGGGAAAGGCCAGGTCTATCACCTCTTCCATATGACGCACCGGGTGGAAGGTTATACCCTTTCGCACGTGTTCGGGAATCTCGTCCAGGTCCCTCAGGTTTGCGTGGGGAATGATGATCTCCTTCACGCCGTTCCTTCGGGCGGCCACGGTCTTTTCCTTAAGCCCGCCGATGGGAAGAACCTGGCCGGTGAGGGAAAGTTCCCCCGTCATGGCTAGGTTCGGCTTGATGGGCCTGTCCTGGATAAGGGAAAGCAGGGCCGTGGCCATGGTGATTCCCGCGGAGGGGCCGTCCTTGGGGGTGGCGCCCTCGGGAATGTGCAGGTGCACCACCCGGTTTTCGTACCAGTCCTTGGGGGCAATCTCCTGGGCGGTAACGTAGTGCTTGACCCATGACCAGGCTATGGAGGCGGATTCCTTCATCACGTCGCCCATCTGCCCCGTGAGGCTGAAGCCTTCCTTGCCGGGATTCGAAATGGCCTCGATGATGAGGGTATCCCCGCCCATACTCGTCCAGGCGAGCCCCACGGAAGTCCCGCTCCGATCGGCCTTCTTCCCCTCGTCCTCCCGGAACAGGGGCTTGCCGAGCATCTTCTCGATCATTCCCTCGTCGGGAGACACCTTGTCCCCCTTCTTCCTCTCAGCGAAGACGATCTCCGTGGCGATTTTCCGGTGGATCTTGTCAAGGTTCTTCTCGAAGTTGCGTACCCCCGCCTCCCGGGCGTAGGAGTTCGCGATGAAAAGGAGAGCCTGGTTCGAGTACTTAACCTGCGCCTTGCCGAGCCCGTTTTTGTCGAGACTCCGGGGCACCAGGTACTTCTTCGCGATCTCGAGCTTCTCCGTGTCGATATAACCCGAAAGCTGAATCACCTCGGCGCGGTCCATGAGGGGACCGGGAATGGAGTCCAGGGTATTGGCGGTGAGGATGAACAGGATATTGGAAAGGTCGAAGGGCAGGTCCAGGTAGTGGTCCCGGAAGGCTACGTTCTGCTCCGGGTCCAGCACCTCCAAGAGGGCGCTGGAGGGGTCGCCCTGGTAGCTCACACCCATCTTGTCCACCTCGTCGATCATGAAGACCGGCGCCTTGCTCTTGACGATCTTGAGCCCCTGGATGATCTTGCCGGGCATGGCCCCGATGTAGGTTCTCCGGTGGCCCTTGATCTCCGCCTCGTCCCGCATGCCTCCCACGGAGAAGCGGAAAAAGGGCTTACCCATGGCCCGGGCGATGGAACGCCCCACGCTGGTCTTGCCGACCCCGGGAGGTCCCACGAGGAGTATGATGGAGCCCTTGGTGTCGTTCTTGAGCTTCCGGACCGCCAGGTACTCGATTATGCGCTTCTTCACGTCCGCGAGGCCGTAGTGGTCCCCGTCGAGCACCGCCTTGGCCTCGTTAAGGTCGTAGGACTCCCTGGAAGGCTCCCCCCAGGGCAGGTTCACGATGGTGTCGAGGTAGTTGCGGGTTACGATATATTCCCCGGAGTTGGTGTCCATAAGGGCGAACTTCTCCAGCTCCCCTTCCACGGCCTCCTTGATCTCCCCCTCGAACTTGAGGGCGTCGATCTTCTCCTTGAACTTCTGGTAGTCCGAGCTCTTGGCGTCGGTGGTCATGCCGAGCTCTTCCTTAATGGTCTTGAGCTCTTCCCGGAGGAAATATTCCCGCTGGTTCTTTTCGATGCGGTTGTTTATCTCGTTCTGAATCTTCTTCTGTACCCGCAGGAGCTCCTGTTCCTTCTTTATGAAGACCAGGACCTGCTCCATCCTCTGGCGCACGTTCTGTATCTCCAGGATGCGCTGCTGGTCCTGCTTCTCGATGTTGAGGATGCTCGCGATGAAGTCAGCGATCTTGCCCGGATGGTCGATGTTGATCATGTTCAGGCGCATTTCCTCGGAGAACAGGGGATTGTTCTCGGAGATTTCCTTCATCTCCCCGATGAGGGCCCGGGTAAGGGCCTTTACCTCGAAGGTATCCGAGTCCTCGTCCTCGAGATAGTCCACGATGGCGATCATGGGGGCGCGCTCGCTCACGGTCTTCCTGACCCGGAACCGCTTGAGGGTGGAAATGAAGATATTCACCCCCCCGTCGGGAAGGTTGATCTTCTTGATGATCCTGGCCACGGTACCAACCTGGCTCAAGTCGGAGATGCCCGGGGTATCCGCGTCGTCCCGCACCATGCAGATGCCCACGAACCCGTCGCCGGAGTAGGCCTCCTCGACCACCTTCACGTCGTCGGGATTATTGATCATCACCGGGGTGAAGATGCCGGGAAAAATCGGGCGACCCATCAGGGGTATGAGAAACAACTTGTTGGGGAGCAGCTGCTCGATCGGTACAATGGTTTGTTCAGGCATATTTTTAATATCACCAAATCGGCTGGAAATGTCAAACGCCAAAGTCCCGCCCCGGCCTAACCCAGGCCGCGCCGCGGGGCTCCTTTTCCCTTTGCTTCCACCCCTCCTTCCGTGCTACCATGGGGCGAGCAAGGAGGGACGAATCGTGGAAGAAACCAGCGCTTACCGCCGCCCCAGCTGGGACGAGTACTTCATGGAGGTGTGCCACGCCATCGCGAAACGGGCGACCTGCGACCGCGGCAGGTCCGGCTGCGTCATAGCCCGGGAGAACCAGATCCTGGTTACCGGCTACGTGGGCTCCCCCAAGGGACTCCCGCACTGCGACGACGTGGGCCACCAGTTCAAGAAGATGACCCATGAAGACGGTTCCGTCACCCAGCACTGCACGAGAACGGTCCACGCCGAGCAAAACGCCATATGCCAGGCCGCCCGCAGGGGCGTCGCCCTGGAAGGGGCCACCCTCTACTGCAGCATGACCCCCTGCAGAACCTGCGCCATGCTCATCATCAACTGCGGAATCACGAGGGTCGTGGCGGAACGGCGGTACCACGACTCCGCGGACACGGTTGCCATGTTTTCCCAGGCCGGGGTACAGCTGGAACACGTGGTCGACGAGGTACAGCGTTACTCGGGGCAGTAAACCGCGGGCGGCTTCAGGCCCCGGGGAGAATACGAAACGAAAAAAGGGCTGTCCTCTCGGACAGCCCTTTTTCGTTTGCTCTAAATAAATCAACCCAGGTTGGCCAAAAGCCATTCCTTGAAGTCGCCGTAATCGTTCCGGAGGGGCTGGGAACGGTCCGGAAGATGCAGGACCTTCTCCAGGCGGTCGGGTATCGAGGGCTCCCTGCCGATAGCCTCGCGTACGGTTTCGCCGAACTTCGCCGGGTGCGCGGTCTCGAGGATAAGCCCCACGCACTTGCGGTCGGCGCAGTCCCGGGCCCATTCGGGAGCGGTCGCCGCCGTGCCCGCGAGACCGGGCTGTCCCGGTCCGTTGGTCTTGCCCTCGAGAAGGGCCGCCATCCCGCCCGAGCGCGCGTCGTCCCAGGCGCGCCAGGCGACGGCACCGTGGGGATCTATAATGTAGCCGGTCCGCTCGTGGCAGGAGCGGATTCCCTCCATGGTTCCCGAGTCGTCAAGCCAGTACCCGGCCATCATGGAACGGGCCTCCTCCAGGCTCATGAGGGACTCCATACGCTCGAAATTGCTCGGGGCGCCCACGTCCATGGCGTTGGAAAGGGTGGCCACCGAGGGCCGCGCCTTGTAGTCCCCCGAGGAGAGCCAATCGGGCACCGTTCTGTTCGAGTTGGTGGCCGCGATGAAGCCCCGTATCGGGGCGCCCATCTTCCGGGCGATGAGCCCCGAGGTGAGATTCCCGAAGTTCCCCGAGGGAACGGTCACTATGAGCTGGGGCGAATCGATATTGTTGTCGTAACGGCCTCGGTCCCGGATAAGGAGGGCGCCGTAGGTATAGTAGAAGGATTGGGGCAGGAGCCGCGAGATATTGATGGAATTGGCCGAGGACAGCCTGAGCTTGCCCCGCAGACCGTCGTCGGTAAAGGCGGTTTTCACGAGCTTCTGGCAGTCGTCGAAGGTTCCCTCCACCGAGAGGGATCGAACGTTGCCGTCGAAGGTGGAAAGCTGCTTTTCCTGAAGGGGAGAGATCTTTCCCCGGGGATAGAGGATGGTCACGTCGATGCCGCTTACCCCGTGAAAGGCGCTCCCCACGGCGCTGCCCGTGTCCCCGGAGGTTGCCACCAGGATATGCAGCGAGTCCTTTTCGTCCCGATTGAAGTGGGCCATTGCCCGGGCCATGAAACGGGCGCCGAAATCCTTGAAGGCGCAGGTAGGCCCGTGGAAAAGCTCCAGCACGTAGGTAGTCGGATCGATGGGGGAAATCGGCGCCGTGAAGGGATAGGCGTCCGCGATGAGGGCCATGAGCTCCCCCTCGGACATTTCGTCTCCCACGAAGGGCCTGGCCGTCTCAAGGGCCACGTCCCGGAAGGAGGGCGCGAGGTTCCGGGTCAGGAAGGGCTTTGGCAGGGCGGGAATCTCTTCGGGAACGTAGAGCCCCCCGGTTACGGGGTCCATCCCCTGCAAAACGGCGGTCCTAAAGCTGACGATACGGGAAGGGTCTCGGGTATCACGGTACTTCATGGGGTCACTATAGCACGAAAGGCTGAGGAAGGCAAAGTGAGGGGCCCTGCGGGCTCAGTCGATCTTCCTGCAGGAATCCCGAAGGAGGAGCTTCGCGGGAATATGGATCATGGGGGGAAGATCCTCGCCGCCCATCTTCTTCAAGAGCATGCGCGCCGCCATGGTGCCTATCTCCTCGGTGTTCTGCCACATGGTGGTGAGCCTGGGGGTAAGGTACTGGCCGATCTCGTCGCCGTCGAAACCCATAAGGGAAACGTCCCCGGGAATGGAAAGCCCCGCGTCCTCCAGGGCGAGCTTGACGCCGCAGGCCAGGGTATCGTTGGAAGCGAAAACCGCGGAGAACTTCACGCCCCGGTCGATCACGCGCTTCATCGCCTCGTACCCCGCCTCGCCGTGCCAGAAAGAAGCCTCCTCGACCATGTCGTCGGAGTATTCGAGGCCGTTCGCCAGGAGGCATTCCCGGTAACCCTGCCAGCGCTCGTCCGCCGCCGGGGCCGTAAGGCGTCTTGGGCCGGAGATATACACGATCCCCTTGTGACCCAGGTTGATGAGATACTGAACCGCTTCCCGGGCGCCCTTAACGTTCTCCGTGACTATGGTGCTGATCCCCGGAATCGGCTCGTTGGCGGAAACGCAGGCCCTGCTCGTCTTGGCGAGGCGCGCTACCTCCTCGTCGCCGGGCATGGGGTTCATCACGAGAACCCCGTCGATATTACGGTAGTCGCAGTGCTCCACGTAGGACATCTGCCTCGGGCCGAGGGTACGCGACAGAAAGAGGAGGTCGTACCCCGCGTTTTCCACCACCTTCCGGAAGCTGTTGAGAATATCGCTGAACAAGGGATGCTTGAAGCCCTTGAGCATGTAGTAATCCTCGTAAATGACCCCGATCAGGTTGGACCTGTTCGTGGTGAGGGCCCGGGCGGTCATGTTCGGGGTATACCCCATTTCCTCCGCGGTCTTGAGAATCAGGTTACGGGTCGCGACGCTCAGGCCCCCGGTTCCGTTTAGGGCCCTGGATATGGTAGGTGGGGAAAAACCGGTCTTTTTGGCGATGTCGTAAATCGTAACCATGATGCCTCATGCCTTATAGAGAAAGTATTCGAAATCGGCCCCCCCGGAGAGGGTCTGGGTATCGACGCAGAAAAGCCCCGTAAAGGCGCCGGTGAAGCCGAGGCCTCCGTATTCGTCGGAAAGAACCGCCGAATCCAGGGTCGGCCTGAGGATCACCCAATTAACCCCGTCCAGGGAATAGCGGAACCTTCCGTAACGGCCGTCCACCGTGAGTCCCAGCCACAGGGGCCCGGTTTCCGGCAGGTAAATGTCGTCGCCTCGGGTAAAGACCTTGTCGACCATGGTCATCGCGTTGAGGGTCCGCTTTCGTTCCCCGTCGTTCCGGGACACCGCCAGGAGATACTGGTTCGTCTCGTCATAGCGCCAGGTAAGCCCCGCCATGTGCTGAAAGGAAACGGGATCGATCTCGAGCTTGGTCTCCGCCTCAAAGGCGAAATCCCGCTGCCTCACCGCGAGGAGGGTCTGGCCGTAGCGGGAGACCGGGGACTGCCCCCCGACCAGCCTCAGCCAGCCGGGCCGGGCGGTAAGGGAATAACGGTCCGGATCCCGCTCGACCCTCAGGCTCTTGAAGTCGCCGTCGATGGCGTTCCCCGTAAAGCGGTACTCTTTCGTCCGGGAGGGAAGCGCCACGATGCCGTCGGGACCGGCGGCCCGCTTGAGCTCTTCGGTAATGAGGGGAGGCTCGAAGGTTTCGTCGGGCCAATTCTTTACCCTTCCCCCCTCGAGCAGGGCAGCGCCCCCGGCGGGCTTAACCCAGGGCCAGTCGTCCTTCCAAACCAGCTCGGTTATGCCCGTTTCGCGGCCCAGGGGACAGTATAGCGTTCCCGGGAGGGGGCGTCCACACAGGTAGGCGAGGTAGGTCCTGCCGTCGTCCGTATCGCACCAGCTCGCGTGCCCCGCCTTCTGGATCGGCGTTTCGGGATGCCCGTAGGACGAGATGAGGGGATTAAAGGGATGCGGCTCGTAGGGGCCTTCTATGGCGCGGGAGCGGGCCACCGTAGCCGCGTGCTCCCAGGTGGTTCCCCCCTCGGCGGCCAGTATGTAGTACCAGCCGTTGCGCTTGTAGAGGTGCGGGCCCTCCACCATGCCTATCTCGGAGCCCCTGAAGATCTTTCGGATCGGCCCGACGAGCCTCTTTTCCGCCGGGCTGTACTCCTGGAGGAGGATGCCCGAAAACTGGGCGCTGCCGGTCTTTCGGTAATCCCACTCCATGTTGACCAGCCATTTTCTCCCGTCATCGTCGTGAAAGAGGGAGGGGTCAAAGCCGGAGGAATCGAGGTATACCGGATCGGACCAGGGACCCTCGACGGAGGGCGCGGTGGTCAGGTAGTTGGGGGTGTCCTTCCAGGGACCCGAGTTCCAGCTCCGAACGTTGGTGTAGATGAGATAGAACAACCCGTCGGACCACGAGAGACAGGGCGCCCAAATACCGCAGGACGCCTCGGCTCCCTCCATGTCCAGCAGGCGTTTTTCACCCAGGGGAGACCGTACGGACTCCCAAGACACAAGGTCCCGGGAACGGTGAATCTCCACGCCGGGATACCATTCGAAGGTGGAATTCGCTATGTAATACCAATCGCCCACCCGCAGGATGGAGGGATCGGCATGGAATCCCGTCAAGACGGGATTCTTTGCCTTAATCATACAGAAACGCGCTCCTCTATCGCTTATTCCTTGACGCCGCCCATGGTGATGCCGGAGATGATGAAACGGGACATGAAGGAATAGAAAATGAGAATCGGCACGATGGACACCGCGATACCGAGGTAGATTCCGCCGTACTCGGTCCGGTAGATGTCTCCGCGAAGCATCTGCACGAGCATCGGGAGGGTATACTTCCGGGTAGTGGAGATCAGAACGAAGGGGGTGAAGAAGTTGTTCCAGGAACCGACGAAGGCGAAGATCGCCTGCGCCGCCAGGGCCGGGCTCATGATGGGGAGCATGATCCTGTTGAAGGTATAGAACTCGTTCGCGCCGTCGATGCGGGAGGCGTCCACCAGGTCAATGGACATGACCGAGGCCAGGTACTGCCTGATGAAGAGCACCGTCGCCGCCGCCGCCATCGCCGGGAGTATGAGGGGAATGTAGTTGTCCAGCAGGCGCAGCATGGCCACGAACTTGTAAAACCCGATGAAAGACAGGGAGGCGGGAAGCATCATGATGAGGAGGATGAGTCCCCACAGGAATTTCCTGCCCTTGAAGTTGTACACGTGGAGCCCGTAGGCGGTCATGGCGGAGAAGTACACGTTCACCAGGGTCGCGCAGGTGGCCACGAAGAGGCTGTTCCAAAAGCCCTGGAAGATCTGGAAACCCCGGCTGGTGAGGGCATGCCAGTTGTAGAGCATGTTGGTTCCCGGCAGGAGGGAGATACCCGAGTTGATCTGTTCCGTGGACCGCGTGGCGTTCACGAGGAGCAGGTAGATGGGAATCACCGCGAGGAGGCCGAGGAAGAGCATGAAAATATGGATGAAGAACTGCTTCACCATGTAGGATCGCTTGAAGTTTTGCATCATGTACCTCCTTACCGGGCCTTCTTGGGCTCGCTGCGGTCCTGCAGGAAGAAATAGATAATCAGCGCCAGGGCGATGGTTATGAGGAACACGCCGATCGAGATCGCCGCCGCGTAGGCGTAATCGTTAACTCCCTGGAAGGCCATATTGTACAGGTAAACGCTGGTGGTGCGGATCTTGAAGTCCGGCGCCCCGCGCATGTCCGTCAGGAGGAAGGGAATTTCGAGCATCTGCATACCGCCGATCATGCTGGTCACCAGGATGAAGAGCATCATGGGCCTGAGGAGCGGAAGGGTAATGTGCCAGGTCGTCTGGCGGCTTGAGGCCCCGTCCACCACCGCGGACTCGTAGAGGGACGCGGAAATGCTGGTGATTCCCGCCATGAGCAGGATCACGGTCTGGCCGTACCACATCCACCATTGGATGAAGGCGACGATGCCTCGGGACATGGTCACGTCCCGGTAAAAGTTAAACGCTTCCTGAATCATCTTGCCGTCGCGAAGGACGGTGTCGTAGATATTGAGCTTTTCCGTGAGCAGCCAGTTGACCGGCCCCAGGGGGTAGCCGAAAAGGCTCCGGAAGAGCATGGCCACGGATGCCGCGGTCAAAAGGTTGGGCATATAGATAACGGCCCGGAAGATGGCCTTGCCTCTCAGTTTAAGCCGGATATCGCTCAGCCACACGGAAAGCAGCAAGGCGATGCCGAGCTGGGGCACGAAGTTCCAGCCCCACATGATGAAGGTGTTTCCCACGGCTTCCCAATAGTATTTGTCGTGGATCAGTTTATCGAAGTTCTTGAGGCCCACGAAGCTGAAGGTATTCCGAAGGCCCTTCAGGTCCGTGAATGACAGCATGAACGTGTAGACCGTCGGATACAGGTTGAACGCCACGAAGCCGATGACGAACGGAAGGACGAATAAATATCCCCAGCGGTTCGTTTTAGCCTCGCTGCTCAGTTGTTTGCGACTCATCGGTTTCCCCTCTCTCAAAGTCGTTTGCTTGAAAAAAAAGGTGCGGATCCGGCTTCCACCTTTTCCGCACCTTTTCTTACCTCAGTTCTTTCGTAAAGAACTTAATTAGAGGCCGAGCTGTGCGTTGACCTGGCTCTTGAAGTCCTCAATGGCCTGATCGCGGGTCTTCTCGCCATGGATATAGGCATTAACCGCTTCGTTGAACAGACCCTCAACCGCCTGGTCGGTGCCCTGGATGAGCTTACCGTTGACGCTCTTCGCCATCTCGGCGAAGGCAGCGTAGTGGTTCTGGCCGCCGAGGAAGGGCTCGGAGTAGGTGTCCTTGATCTTGTCCACGATAGCGGTGTTGGAGATCATGTCGCCGGTGTCCTTGGCCCACTTCTCCATGAAGCCGTCGTCAGATGTAATGTACTTGATGAAGTCCTTGGCGGCAGCGGCGTTCTTGGTGCCCTTGAAGGCGCCGACCCAGGTACCGCCCCACTGGTAGGGAGCGGGTCCGGGAACCATGGCCCAATCGCCGGCGGTGTCGGGGGCGTTGGTCTTGAGAACGTAGTGGAGACCCCAGGTCGGGAGGAGGTAGGAGAAGACTTCGACGTCCTTACCGGCTTCGTCCTTGAGGGTTCCCTTCATGCCGGCGAACCAGCCTTCGGACCACTGGGCGGCGCGGCCTTCATAGCCTTTGTCCTTGAGGGTCTTGGCCATGTCCATGTAGGAGATCATGGCGGGGTCGATGGAGAGCTTTCCGTTCACGACCCAGGCATCCTTGCGGGCGCCTTTGTAGGGCATGAACATGTCGCCGGTGGAGGCAACCACTACGCACGCGCCCTTGGACTTGTCCTTGAGGAGAGCGGCGGTCTCGACGAACTTGTCGAGGTTGGCAACGTACTTCTGCACTTCGGCGGGATCGTCGGTGCCGAGATACTTCTTGGCGAGGCTGCGGCGGTAGAACATGGCGCCGGGGGTCGCCTGCCAGGACATTCCGTATACCTTTCCGTTGTAGGAGCCGATTTCAATGGGATAGGCGAGGGACTTGGCCTTGACTTCGGCGGCGATGTCGCTGAGGTCAAGAAGGAGGCCGGACTCGATGTACTTGCGCACGAAAGCCGCCTCGAGGGCGAACACGTCGGGGGCTCCCTGACCGGAGGCGAGTACCGGGTCAAGCTTGTTGGGGAACTGGTCCGTGGGGGTCATGGAATACTCAACCTCGACGCCGGGATGGGTCGGGACGTAGTATTCGTCGACCATTTTCTTGAGCTCGTCGGTGAATGACCAAACTACGAGCTTTCCGGAGGCAGCTTTCGCCTCTTCCTTCTTCGCGCATCCGCTCAGCAGAATAGCGGCGGCAGCAAGAACAATCAGTACCTTCTTCATACCTCTCTCCTCTCTTTGTATGACAACCGGTTGCCATTATGTTTCGGCAACCGGTTACCTTCTCTGTTTCAAACTGTATACCCGCCTCATTCATCCTGTCAAATGGAAAATGAGCCGTTTAACCGGTTAACTTGCACAAATTCTTATCTTAGCGATTTATCCTCATTACGGAGCACCTTCCTGATAAAGGTGCCGGAGGGAGAAAGATCCGATGCCTTCCATCCGCCCTTGCCCTCGCGGTCGGCATTATACTGAAGGGCCCCTGAGGCCTCTCCCTTATTATTGACGGACCAATTGGCCCAGGAGATATTCCGTTTTTGCATCCATTGGAGCCACTGTTTCGACTCTGCGGGATAGATATCCCCTCCCCCGGTGTTGAGGGTGGTGCCCCACTCCGTGACGAACAGGGGGAGGCCCTTGTCCAGGGCCTTTTCCGCCTTGGCGCGGAGCTCCTTCCCGTGACTCCCCGCGTAAAAGTGCAGGGTATACATTATGTTGCCCCCCTCGGCCAGGGGATCCTCCGCGGCGATATCCACGTCCTGGCTCCAGGTCGGGGTGCCCACGATGATGATGTTGTCCGGGTCCACCGCCCGGATCGCCCTGACGACCCTCTCGGCATAGGGCTTGACGTTGCCCGCCCAGGTCACTTCCTCCCCGTTGGGCTCGTTGCAAATCTCGTAGATCACGTTGGGCTTGTCCCCCCACCGTTTCGCGGCGTCGGTAAAGAACTCCACGGCCTCTTCCGTGTGCAGAAGGGGGTCCCGGTCCCGATGAACGTGCCAGTCGACGATAACGTACATTCCCAGGTCAAGACAGGCCTCCACGGAATCCGTCACCCTGTTCCGGATCGTGCGGCTGGTAAAGTACCCCCCCTCGGAAAGATACATGGCGGCCCTCCAAAGCTGGGCGTTCCAGTCGTCCCGGAGCCAGCGGAGAACCTCGGAATTGGCGTATTTTCCGTACCAGTGAAGGGCATGGGAACTCATTCCCCGAAGCTGCACGGGGTTGCCCGCCTGATCGCACAGATTCGTCCCGATCACCTGAAGCTGCCCGTAACGCTCCACCACGGTCCTTCCCTCCCCGTCCACCGCGAGGCGGCTGTCCCGGGAACCGCTTGAACATGCGGTAAGGATTACGAGAGCAAAAACTGAAATCGCCGTGATACACGGACCACCGAAATATGCGGATTTAGCCATGGTTTCCCCCAATGTGCGGAAGTATGGGGTGTAGTATAGCATGAATTACATATAGTTGCCGTTGGAAACCAACAATCCTTAGGTAAAGTCCACTGTCTGCAGATAGGTCTTGCGGTACTGGAGGGGAGACAGGCCCGTACACTTGCGGAAGATGCGGGAAAAGTGGAACTGGTTCTCGAAGCCGAACCAGTCGGATATCTCCCCGACGGTCTTATCCGTGGACATGAGGAGGCCCGAGGCCCCTTCCACCTTCAAGCGGGTGAAATACTGATGGGGAGTCATGCGGACCTCCTCCCGGAAGGTTCGGATGAAATGCTCCTCCGAAAGCCCCAGCTTGCGGGCTATATCCTCCACCGTGAGGTGTTCACGCACGGATTTTTCCATATATGCCAGGGCGCGGTCCACGTGGGGCCGGTTTCCCGAAGGGGTCCCCTCGGAGGCGGAGGAACGCACGAACCAGCGGTACAAAAAACTGCGGAGGAGGTGGGCGGCGGATTCCCGCAGGGAAGCGTCCGCGGACCGCGACATTTGCAGGAGATCCTCGAACTGGAAACGGAAATTCGGGTCTACCGAAAGCACGGTCTCGCGGTTCTGAAGGCTCCGCTCGAGGGCAAGCCGCAGCCGATGGTCCTGATTGTCCGCGCCGTCGGTAAAGGTGAAGAGGATGGCGTACCAGGTAAGGGGCTTGCCGCCGGCTTCCGGCGCGATGGAATGGAATTCCCTCGGTCCCGTGAGGTACAGCCTCCCCGGCGAGACGGGGTACCGGGTACGGTTGCACTGAAACGCCCCGGAACCCTCAAGGAAGAAATGGAGCTCAAAGTCCGATCCCCCGTGGGCATGGTAACGGCCGTGCCAGGAGATGCGGTCTCCCCCCGCGAGGCGGTACACGAACACGGAATCGAGGATTTTCATGAGCCAAGTATACTGCTTTCGCCCTCAAATATCAATTTTAGATATATAAAATCAGATAGGGCCATACCATCGGCCGATCAGGGACCCTATACTTCGAGTATCACACGGAGGGATCGCATGAATACCGTTGCAGGAATCGACATGGGGACCCAGAGCATCAAGGTAGTTCTCTATGACTGGGAACGCAAGGCCATCGTCGCCCGGTCCCAGGTTCCCGTGGACATCATCGCGAGGAACGACGGAACCCGGGAACAAAAAACCGAATGGTACGACGCGGCCCTGGAAGCCTGCTTCGCGGCCTTTACCAAGGACCAGAAAGAAACGATCCGGGCCCTGGGCGTTTCCGGCCACCAGCACGGTTTCGTGCCGCTGGATTCCGACGGCAAGGCCCTCTACAACGTCAAGCTTTGGAACGATACCTCCACGACGGAGGAATGCGCGATCCTCACGGAAGGGGCGGGCGGAAACGACGCGGTCATTTCCGAGGTTTGCAATCTCATGCTCCCCGGATTCACGGCCCCCAAGATCCTGTGGCTCAAACGTCATAAACCGGAAGCCTTCGCGAGGCTCCGCTACGTCATGCTGCCCCATGACTATATCAACTTCCTTCTCACCGGGGCTTACAAGGCCGAGTGCGGCGACGCCTCGGGAACGGCGCTTTTCAACGGAATACGCCGCCAATGGTCAAAAAAACTCTGCGATCTCATTGATCCCGGCCTGATCGGTCTCCTTCCCGATCTGGTCGAGGCCAACGGGATCGTCGGGACGGTCTCCCGGGACGCTTCTGCACGGTTCGGCATCCCGGGAGGCATTCCCGTTTCCTCCGGAGGCGGCGACAACATGATGGGAGCCATCGGTACGGGCACCGTGCGCGACGGGTTTCTCACCATGAGCCTGGGCACCTCGGGCACCCTGTACGGGTTTTCGGAAAATCCCGTTTCGGACCCGGTTAGGGGGCTTTCGGGCTTCAATTCCTCCACGGGAGGCTTTCTCCCCCTCCTTTGCACCATGAACTGCACCGTCGCCACGGAACAGACCCGCGCCCTTTTCGGCCTGGGGGTGAAGGAATTCGACGAATGCGCCGCCAAGGCCCCCATCGGTTCCGAGGGCGTGGTGTTCCTTCCCTTTTTCAACGGGGAGCGGACGCCGAACCTTCCGAACGGGAGGGCGGGGATCAACGGCCTCACTGCGGCCAACTGTTCCCGGGAGAACATCGCCCGGGCGGCCATGGAATCCGCGATATTCGGCATGAGGATCGGCCTTGAGGCCTTTCAGGCCCTGGGTTTCAGGGCACGGGAGATACGACTGATCGGCGGCGGCGCCAAGAGCGCGGTCTGGCGGGCCATGGCGGCGAATATCATGAACCTTCCGGTCAAGCGGCCCGCCAGCGACGAGGCGGCGGCCATGGGCGGAGCGATCCAGGCCCTGTGGTGCCTGCTTTCCCAGCAGGGCGGGAAGGTCTCCATCGCGGAGCTCACCGACGCCCACGTCACCATTGACGAGGCAAGCAGGGTGGACCCGGATCCCGCCGCGGCGGCGGCCTACGACCGGGCCTACGCCGAATACAACCGGTATCTCGGGGCCTTATCGCCCCTGTACGTATAAGATCCCGCGGCAGAGGCCGCGAAAGAAAACTTTCACAAGGAAGGTACGACCATGAAACGACAGCTCTCCATGCCCTTCTGGTGCGTTAGAAGCACCGTCGGAGACCCCTTCGGCGGTCCCGTGATGGATGAAGTATCCCCCCTCGAGGCCTGCGACATCCTCTGCGACGCGAAGAAAGAGGGGCTCATCGATTTCACCTCCACCCATGACGACGACATCGTCTCCTGGGACCCGGAAAACCCGATGGACGACCAGGATCCCGCGAGCGAGACCTACAAGACCCTCCATGCCCTGAAGGAAAAGATGGACAAGGTCGGGCTCAAGATGAAGATGGTGACCTGCAGCCTTCACGGGGACAGGCTTTTCCGCAACGGCGGACTCACCAATCCCGATCCCGCCATCCGGGCCCTGGCAGCCCAGAAGGTCATGAGGACCCTCCGCATCGGCAACTTCTTCGGCGCCGAGTTCTTTACCTACTGGGTCGCCCGGGACGGCTTCGAGTGCCAGTTCGCGGTGGACTGGAAGAACGCCTACAAGCGCATCGAGCAGGGGCTTAACCTCGCCACCCGCTACATCAAGGAAAACAAGCTCTCCATCCGCTACTGCACCATCGAGCCGAAGCCCAACGAGCCCCGGGGCGAGATGTTCCTCGCCACCACGGGCCACGCCCTGGGCCTCATCAGCCGCCTGGAGGATCCCTCCATGTGGGGCGTGAACCCCGAGCTCCTGCAGCACGAGGGCATGACCAACCTCTCGGCGCCCAACGCGGCGGCGATGGCCTTCAACGCGGGTAAGCTTCCCTTCCTGCACGTAGGCAACCAGAAAGCGGGCCAGTTCGACAACGACAGCCCCATCCTCACGGGAATGGACGGCCTCAAGGAGATGATCAGCGTGTTCTGGATTCTCGAGATCCTCAACTGGAAGGGCCACATCGAGTTCGACAATCACGTCCTCCGGGCGGACGCCGCCCCGGGCGAGGCGAACCGCATCCAGATCCGCAAGGACTTCATCAGGCACAACGTGGAAGGCTACCGCATGGCCGAGAAGAAGGCCGAGGAGCTGGCGGCGAACAAGGCCCTCAACGACCTTAGGGCCGCGGAGCTCGCCAAGACATCCCCGGTGGAAAAGGCCCTGGACAGCTACGACCTCAAGGCCATTCAAGCCGCCAAGATCGACTACAAGAAGGCCCTGGAGACTCCCTCCACGAACGCGAAGATCGACTTCGCCTTCAACAAGGCCCTGCTGGGCATGTAATGGATGTAACGGCGGCGGAAATCGGGCCCGCCGCCGGTGTATCTGCCAACCGCCCTTCCGGTCTCGTCCGGGGGGCGGTTTTTCGTCTTGACACCCCTAAGACTAGAACGGATACTGACCGGGTCATGAATAAAAGCGATAACGGATCCGAAGGCTTCCTTCCGGGCCGCAAAAAACCGGATGCCTTCATTCTCGTGCAGTGCCCGTATACAAGGGAGAGTCTCTCGTCCATCGCGGGGGGCGCCGATCCCGCGACCCTCCGGAGGGTCGATATCGCCCAGGGCAGCTGGGGCCTCCTGTATCTCGACGGCGGCGGCGCCGGGTTTTACGTTCCCCCCTCTGAATCGCCCATGGCTACCGTCCTTCGGGGCATGAGCGGCACCCGTCCGGAGGAGGTCAACCTGGAATTCGCCGAAAAGGACCTTCTCGCGATCCGCCGGGATTCGGGCACGGGAAGGAAAGGCGGACCCCTCGCGGCCCTCGGGTCCTTCCTGTGCCGGATCGGCCTTTCCCTGGGAAAATCACGATACCTGGTGGAGTGGAAGCTTCCCGGCGGGCAAGAGGTCATGATCGATTTCTTCCTCACCGGAAGGGAAGGCGCCTTTACCCAAGCCCTTGAG
>QKDA01000127.1 GCA_003246765.1 Spirochaetales bacterium
AACCCGTCCTCTACGCCTCGGAGAGAACGGCCCGCTTCGCCCAGGGGAAGCTCACGGAACAGTTTGACCAAACCCTTTTGAGCCGCCAAGACGAAACGGGCACCTTGCTCAAGTCCCTGGAAGCCATGAAAAACAACCTCGGGGCCATGATCGCCGAGATCACCGAAGCCTCAGAAAAACTCGGGGTCGGCTCCCAGGAACTGACCAACACCTCCGCCGAGGTGGCCAGCGGGGCCTCGGAGCAAGCCGCCTCCGCCGAGGAAGTTTCCGCCTCAGTGGAAGAAATGGCCGCCACCATCCACCGGAACGCGGACAACGCGAGCCAGACCGAAACCATCGCCCGCAAGGCCGCCGGGGACGCCAACGAGGGCTCCCAGGCGGTTTCCGACGCCATCGAGGCGGTTAAAAAGATCGCCGAACGAATAGCGGTAATCGAGGAAATCGCCCAGCAGACGAACCTCCTGGCCCTCAACGCGGCCATCGAGGCCGCCAGGGCCGGCGAGGCCGGAAGGGGCTTCTCGGTGGTCGCCGGGGAAATCCGCAAGCTCGCCGAACGGAGCGGAGCCTCCGCCGGGGAGATCCGGGAGCTCTCGGCTTCCACCACCGCCATGGCCGCCAGGGCCGGGGAGGTCCTCGAAAACCTCGTACCGGACATCAAGAAAACCGCGGACCTGGTGGCCGAGATCAGCGCCGCCACCCGGGAGCAGCAGATCGGGGTCGACCAGATAGGCATTGCCATCCAACAGCTCGATTCGGTGGTACAGCGCAACGCAGCCGCCTCGGAAGAGCTTTCCGGCTCCGCCGAAAGCCTCAACGAGCAGGCGGCCATCCTCAGGGAGTCGGTATCCCATTTCGAGGTGGACAACGGATGAACAGGGACGGTTACCTGCTGCTGGTAGACGACGAGCAAAACATACTAAAGGCCCTAAAGCGGGAATTCGCCGACTGGGCCTACGAACGCGCCCTGGAGATACTCACCGCGTCCAACGCCCAGGAGGCCCTGGCCCTTCTCGCCGAGCGGGGCCGGGAAACGGTCATCGCGGTCTCGGACCTGAAAATGCCCGGAATGAAGGGCTCCGACCTTCTTTTGGAGATTCAGTCACGCTGGCCCCGCATCGTGACCATCCTCCTCACGGGCTATTCCGAAACGGAAGAGATCGTGAAGGCGGTGAGCGCGGGAATTTTCAGCTACATCCTAAAGCCCTGGGATTCCCAGTACCTCCTCGTCGAGATCGGCAAGGCCTGGGAGCACGCTAAGCTGCGGGAAGCGGGCGAACGGCACCTGCGTACCCTGGAAACCCAGCTCCGCCTCGCGGGAGAACTTCAAAAATCCATTCTCAGGCCCTCGGTGCCCGCCTCGGAGAAGGCGGAATTCCGGGTTACCTACAGACCCGCGGCGGCGCTCCAGTGCGGCGGAGACTACTACGACGTAATATCCCTGGGAAACGACCGCTACCTGATCCTGCTCGGGCACGTCTCCGCCCAGGGCGTACAGGCGGCCATGATCACCGCCATCCTCAAGGCCGTGATCTTCCCGGAATTCGTGCGCGGCGCGGGGGCTTCCGCCATAGTCCCCTCGGAATTCCTGCAATGGCTCAACCGGCGCATGAATTTCGAGCTCCGGCAAACAAGCGGGATCGGCATTACCTTTTTCGCGGGCTATCTCGACGCCCGTACCGGAAGCTTCCACTACGCCAACGCGGGGGCGCCCCATCCGATCCTTCTCAGGGCAGGATCGGCCTCGGAGCTCCTCGTAACGGGAACGCCCTTCAGCGCCTCCAATTCCATCGCCTATCTGGACCAGCATGCCCTGCTGCAGGCGGGAGACGCGGTATCCCTCTTCACCCCGGGGCTCCTCGGGGCCGAGCCCGCCTTCACGGACGAGGGTAACGCGAGAAACGCCCCTGGCGAGGCGCTGATCAAGCCCCTGGAACTTTTTACCTCGGTACCCTGGGGAACCGCCTACCACCGGGCCCTTCTCGAGAAGAGTCAATCCTTGAGGAACGGGAGGGATTTCGACGATCACCTGACTATCCTTACCTTCTCGATGCTGTAGGCCGAACGGTGACCCTCGCCATACCGGGAAATGTCATTCCTTCCTTTACCGAACTCATCATCGAGTTGAGCCTGCTGTTCGCCCGGGACGAAACGGAGAACGCCAACCTTAAGGCAACGGATCTCCTGAAAACGAGGCTTGAGGCGGAAGCGGCAGCCCTTTTTTACGAAGACGGCCGGGGACAGTTCCGGTTTTGCCTAGCGGGAGCTGATTTTCCCATATCCCTGCCGGAAAGCCGCTGGAAGGAATGCATAGAACCCCTGGGCGACAACGAAGCGGTAACCCGCTTCGGACCCTGGAGCATCCCCGGATTCGACCGGGAGATCGCATACTGGATCGCCATACGCCTCTATTCCGCCGAAGGATCCATCGGTTTCATTCTCCTGGGCCGCAGCGACGAGGCATGGCCCGAGCATTCGGAGCGGATATTGCCCGTTGTCTCCAGGATGATCGAGTCCATTGCGGATATACGGATCCGCAAGGCCCGGGCGGAACGTCAAGCCCTGCTCACGGAGGAGCGCTTTCAGAGCCTCTTCGAGGCCTCCCCGGACATGATATACACCGCGGACGCCCAGGACCGCTTCACGAGCATCAACAAGGCGGGTCTCAGGCTGCTGGGCATTGCCTTCCCGACGGACATCCTGGGCCAAAAGGTGGAAACCGTCCTCGCGGACCCCGAATGCCGGCCCCACCTCGTCGAGAGGGCCCTTATGCACGGGGACAGCGCGGTGAACGAGCTTATCCTGAGGCACGGCCCCGGAGAGAGCCCCCTTTTCTGCCTGGAGTCTCTCACGATCATCCGCCGGGCAGACGGTTCGGTCCGGGAGTTCCAGGGGATCGTCAAGGACATTACCCAGAGAATGCTGTACGAGCAGGAGCTCCAGCGCTCCAACCTCGAGATGGTCGAACTGACCACCCGGTTGAGGGAAACCCAAACCCACATGGTCCAGCAGGAAAAACTCGCCTCCATTGGGCAGCTCGCCGCCGGGGTCGCCCACGAGATCAACAACCCCCTGGGATTCCTCAAGAGCAACCAGGCGACCTTGATTCGGTATCTCGCGCGGCTCAAGGAGGCCTGGTCGGAATTCTCCCGCGCTAGCCCGGAAGAATCCGACAGGGTCGACGGGAAATACCGCATCCGTGAGCTCTTTGAGGAGCTTGACTCTATCTCGGAGGAATCCGAAGAGGGCTTTAACAGGATTATCCGCATAGTAAACGGCCTTCGCTCCTTTTCCAGGATCGACCAAACCGAGTCCTTCGAGGAATTCGACGTGGAAAAAGGGCTGGATAACACCCTTACGGTGGCGTGGAACGAGATCAAATACGTGGCGGAGGTGAAAAAAAACTACGGGGGAATTCCCCCGGTCATGGCCCACGGAAACGAGATTAACCAGGTTTTCCTCAACGTTCTCGTCAACGCGGCCCAAGCGATCGCCTCCCAGAACAGGAAGGAAAAGGGTCTCATCACCGTGACGACCTCCCAACCGCCCCATCCCGCCGGTACTGAGGAATTCGTGCGTATCGCCATTGAAGACGACGGGCCCGGCATTCCCGAAGGGGTGAGAAAAAGGATCTTCGAGCCCTTTTTCACCACCAAGGCGCCGGGCGAGGGGACGGGGCTGGGCCTTAACATTTCCTATAACATCGTCGTGAAGCAGCACGGCGGCGCCCTTCGCGCGGAGTCCCCGGCACAAGGCGGCACCCGCTTCGTGATCGAGCTCCCCCTGCATACCCCGGAGGAACTCCCTTCTCCGGCCCAGTCTTAAACTTTTTTGCAAACCAATTGCATTTGCGACTCTTTCGCGTTAGTATTGGCCCATGGAGACCAACTGTCATGACTAACCGCATACACAACTCAAACCTTTCGAGAATTATCAAGGGCGCCGCGCTGCTGACCCTTGCGGCCCTCGCGATCCCGGTATACCTCGCATCCTGCGCTAAATCTTCCGAAAACGGCGCCCCCCGGGCCCAAGGCCCCGGGCGCCCCCTCATCGCCGTGAGCACCCTTCCCCAAAAATGGTTCGCGGACCGCGTCTCGGACGGCAAGGCCCAAGTCTTGGTACTGGTGGGAGAAGGTCAGGACCCCCATTCCTGGGAGCCCAGTCCCCGCCAAATGGCGTCCTTCAGCTCCGCCGCCGCCTGGGTACTCTCGGGCACGGACTTTGAGACCGCCTTGGTACCCCGCATTCGGGAGCAAAACCCGGGCTTGCGTATCGTCGACGGCACCGAGGGAGTCTCCTTCAGGCAGTTGGAAAACCATACCCACGGCGATGAGGAAGCCGAGGAGGAACATGAGGCGGAAGCCCTTGAACGGGACCGCCATACCTGGCTCGGAGAGGCCCCCGCCCTTATCATGGCGGACCGCATCGCGGAAACCCTGGCCGTGGCGGACGCCGAAAACGCCGAGGCTTACCGCCTGAACGCCAGCAACCTGAAGGCCGAGATCCGGGAAACCTTCGCCGCCCTGAGGGAAGAGCTCGCCCCCTTGCGGGGAACCAAGGTATTCGTGTATCACCCCGCCTTCGGCTATTTCCTGGACGAGTTCGGCATTACCCAGGAAGCGGTCGAGACCGGGGGCAAGGAACCTACCGCCAAGCATCTCGCCGCCCTCATCGCAGAGGCCCGCGAGGACAGGCCCGCGGCGGTTTTCGTTCAAGCCCAGTTTCCCCTCGCGTCGGCGAAAACCCTCGCCGACGCGGTGGGGGCCAAGGTTGTCGCCCTGGATCCCCTCGCTCCCGATTGGCTGGCCAATGTAAGGCTCATGGGTAAAGCCCTCGCCGAGGCGGCGCGATGAGCGAGGGAAGGCCCGTAGTCCTTGAATTCGAGGACGTCTCCTTCTCCTACGGGGACATTCCGGTATTCGACCGGATTGCCTTTCACGTGCACCAGGGGGAGTTCGCGGCCCTGGTGGGGCCCAACGGGGCGGGAAAGACCACGGCCCTTAAGCTGGTGCTGGGACTCCTCAAGCCCTCCTCCGGGAACGTGAGGGTCTTCGGCGGCCCCATAGGCGAGGGACGGACCCGCATCGGTTACGTTCCGCAGCACGCGGACTACGACCCTGCCTTTCCCATTTCCGTACGGGAGGTGGTCGCCATGGGCCGCATCAAGCCCGGGTCCCGCCGGCGGGGGGTCTCGGACCGGGAGGCCTCGGAGAGGGCCATGGAGCGCTCCGCCGTGGCTCACCTGGCGGACAGGCCTTACTCGGAGCTTTCCGGGGGACAGCGGAGGCGGGTCCTCGTGGCCCGGGCTCTGGCGGCGGAACCGGAACTCCTAATCCTGGACGAGCCCACGGCCAACATGGACGCCGAGAGCGAGGCGCGCCTCTTCGACACCCTGGGAGGCCTCAAAGGTTCCGCTACGATACTCATCGTTACCCACGACTCCTTTTTCGTCTCTTCCCTGACCGACGTGGCCCTGTGCATCGGCGAGGGGGGAAGAGAGTGCCCCGTTGGGGAGGAACACCCCCTCTCCCGGCACCGGACCATACCCGCGGAAGCGCCCCGGGGCCGTTTCGGCGGAAACGCCGCCCGGGTGCTTCACGATACCGACCTTCCCGACCCCTGCGAGGAGACCCGTCAATGAACCCCCTGCATAACTTCTTTACGGATCCTGCCCTGGCCTTCCTGCGAAACGCCGCGGCAGCAGCCATCCTCTCTGCCGTTCCCTTCGGGGTGGTGGGATCGGTGGTCACCGTCCGCCGGATCTCGGGCCTTGCGGGGGCCATTTCCCACGCGGTCCTCGGCGGGATCGGGCTCGCCCTCTTCCTTTCGGGCACCAAGATACTCCCGGGCTTTCCGCCCATCGCCGGGGCCGTCGCCTTTGCCCTTCTCGCGGCGGTGGTGATCGGGGTCGTCTCCCTGCGGGCCAAACAGCGGGAAGACACGGTCATCAACGCGATTTGGGCCACGGGCATGAGTATCGGCGTGCTCTTCATGGCGAAAACCCCGGGCTATACGGATCCCATGGGGTACCTCTTCGGCAACATCCTGCTCATCTCCAAGGGCGATCTCCTGCTGCTCGCGGGCCTGGACGCGGCGGTGCTCTTCCTGGCCTGGAGATTTTATCCCCAGATCGAGGCAGCCTCCTTCGACGGCGAGTTCGCCCGTTCCCGGGGCATCAGGACCGATATACTCTTCATAGCCCTCCTTTCCGTGGTGGCGGTATCCATCGTTCTCCTGCAAACCTTCGTGGGAATCGTCATGCTCATCGCCATGCTCACCCTTCCCGCGGGAATGGCGGGCTACCGGGCAAGGAATCTAGCGGGGATGATGGCGGGGGCTACGCTCTGGTCGGCCCTCTTTTCGGGGGCTGGCCTCGCCGCGGGCTGGCATTTTGACCTTCCCGCGGGGGCGGTCACGGTGGTGCTCGCGGGAGCGGTTTTTCTCGCGGCCGCGGCGGCGAGGATCGGGAGAAGGAACAAAGGGGAGGGAAAGCGGAAATGACCCGGTCCCGGAAGGAAATCCTGTCCATTCTCGCGGAATCGGGGGAGCCCCTTTCCGCCCTTGACGTGTCCCGCCGCTTTCCCGCGGAGAAAGGACCCGACCAGGCCACGGTCTACCGCGCCCTTCACTGGCTCGAGGAACGGGGATGGGCGGAATCCTTTATCCTCCACTGCACTAGCCACGGGACGGAGCGCTACTACAGCGCCGTATCCGACCAGGAGGGGAAACCCATGCCCCACCGGCACTGGTTTCACTGCGAGGAATGCCACCGCTTTACCGATCTGGGCGACTGCGGACTGGAGGAGCTGTTCGCGGAATACGAGAAGTCCCTGTCCCTGCGCATCAAGGCCCACGCGCTTTACTGCACCGGAACCTGCGCCTCCTGCGGCAGCTCACTCCCGCGGGAGCCGGCTTCTCCGCGGGAGCCGGCCTCTCCGCGGGCGCCGACCTCTATTTGACAAGCCTCCCGCGCTAGTCCATACTTTAAGGCGCATCGGGGGTTACTGCATATGAACGAAGACAAATTCAACTCGCGGCTCGCCTTCAAGATCGCCGGGGGCATATCCCTGGCGGCGGGTATCCTGCTGACGATAACGGCCCTCGCCACGAACTACTTTACCGAGCGGGCAAACGCGGTCCAGGCGGTCCGGTACACCGAAACCCTCGCCTCCGCCCGCGCCGCTTCCTTCTCGACCGAGATTACCGGGGTGGTGGTTACCGCC
>QKDA01000178.1 GCA_003246765.1 Spirochaetales bacterium
GTCTGGCATGCCACGAAGCCGATAGGCATATTCGAGCCCTTAACCTCCCAGCATGACCCGTCCCTGGAGTCAAGGTAGGCGAAGCCGGGATGTCCCGCGTCGACGAAGGAGAGCAATCCCTTACCCGCTTCGAGACGGCCGCAGCAGAGGGTGACGAATTTTCCCATGGAGGAAAACTCGGGGCCGAGGCTCAGCTGGGCCCGCTCGATGACCGACGAGGGCCGCAGGGTATCCGGCGCATCCGCCAGGGTCTCGATGACCGCGCGGTTGAGGGCTGCCTTGATGGCCGCCGCGTTGAGGGCCGCCACGACGCCCTTGCCCATGACGTCCCCGATCACGAAGTCTACGCGGGTACCCCCGAGCTTCCAAAACTCGAAGAAGTCCCCGTCCACCTGCATGGAGGGAATCGTTTGGGCGGCAAAACTGGCCCCCCCATAGGAGAAGGTTCCGCTTCCCGAAAGGAGGGCCCGCTGTATCCGGGCGCTGGTTTCGTTCTCGGCGTCGGGATTGAGCCCTCTATCGTACGGGGCCGCGAGTAGCGTGACGCTCGCCGGCGAAATCCCCTCGCTGTCGCCGGCTCGGAGAAGCCGTTGAGCCCATTGCCATGTACCGTTTCCAACCAGGTCGGGAAGGCCCGTAAGGGCTCCTTCGGAGAGGCCGCTTAGCCGCTCCATGAGGTTTTTGGCTTTTCTCGTACGGCCCAAGAAGGCGCCGGTCTCCGCGTCTACGGCCATTACCGCTAGGTCAAGGGATTCGCAAAGATCCATGAAGGGCTCGGTCCAGCTCATCCCGCGGGGCCGTCTTTTAGGATCTGCCGGGCGCTGTCCGCGTCGGGAGCTATGGGGACGAGCTGGTCTATGCGGACCATGTCGAAGAGGACCGAAACCGCGTCGCCCGCCCCGCAAAGGACCGCCTTACGGCCTTGTTCGTGAACGGTTCGTACCAGCCGGATTATCTCTCCGAGGCCCGAGGAATCGATAAAAAGAACCGCCGACAGGTCGAGGATTATATCCTTGGACGGGTCGAAGGCGGCGGTCAGGGCCTTTCAAAAGGCCGCGGAATTCATGACGTCGATCTGTCTCTGTTCCGGGGCAATGACCGTCGCCCCGTCTATAGCCAAGGTCTTCATAAGCTTAGTTTCGACCCTGGCCGAAAAAAATGCAAAACCTGCGGGCGACGTAATCCGGTTCAGCCCCTGGAAACGGCCCTTCTCGCTTCCATATACTCCAGTTCGTCCGCCAGGTGCGCTATGGCGTGGAGCTCTACCCCGGCGGAACGGGCCGCCCGGACGGGGTTTCGGTACATGGACTCGATCTCCATGGGACGTTGGGCCTCCCAATCGAGCTTCATGCTCGGTTTATAGGGCGTCATGGTCTCGGTGTAGGCGAGCATCTTCTTGGCGGCATCCGGTTCAAGGGGAAAGCCCGCGGCCGCGGCTCCCCGCATTACCTCTTCCATAAGCCGGGCCGCCATGCGCCGGGCGCTGGGGGATGCCATGATCTCGCGGGTATCCGCGTCGAGGGTTACCGAAAGCCCGTTGAAGGGTATGTTCCAGAGGAGTTTTCGCCAGCGGGAGGTCCCGAGACTGTCGGATATGTCCGCGGGCACCCCCGCGAGGGCAAAGTCCCGGGCTATCTGCTGGAGGGCCTCCCGGCGGGTTTCGTCGTCGTCGTGCCGCCCGCTCAGGGCCCCGAGGGTGACGGTGCCCTTGTCCCTGTGAACGACGGATCCGGGCCCGTCTTTCCAGGCGCAGATATAGCAGAGGGCCCCGAGGACGAGGGCTTCGGGAAAGGCGGCCTGAATGGCGCTCTCCTCGCCGAGCCCGTTTTGCATGATCAAAATGACGGTGCCCGGCTTGATAAGGGGCGCCAAAAGCTTAGGCAGTTCCCCGTTGGAGGTGGTTTTGACGGCCACTGCCACTACGTCGCTTTCGGGCATGTGTTCAGTGGAGGAATAGACCTCGGGCGCGGGAAGGGAGAAGCTGCCGGCTACGGAATCGACGTTCAATCCGTGGCTTTTAATCGCCTCATAATCGCTTCGGGCCAAAAAACGAACCGCCGCTCCCGCTCTGGCCAGGCGGGCGCCGAAATAGCCCCCCACGGCGCCGGTCCCAATAATTGAATAACGCAACATGATTTTCCTCTTTCATTTCCGGCACGAAGGCCTATACTTGTACTAATGGAAAGCAGTGTACACTGAAAATCTCCTGCGCGAAAGAGTTTTCCTCTTTCCCCTTGCCCTTCCTTGACAGGGGCGGGAATATAATCTAATTTCTTAATAGGTATTGTTACTGATATGGCATTAACACATCGGCAGACAAAACAGCGGCGGGCGCTCCTGGACTTGCTTCGTTCCACGAAGAGCCATCCCACGGCGGCGTGGCTATACGACGGATTGCGGAAGAACCATCCCGAGATGAGTCAGGGAACGGTGTACCGCAACCTGTCGGTCCTGGCTGAGCAGGGGCTCGTACAGGTCTTGCGCTCCGGAAGCGCCCAGGACCGTTTTGACGCGGATACCTCCCTTCATTACCACGTGGCGTGTACGCGCTGCGGGCGGGTAGACGATCTTCCCCTGCCTCCGGAAACGGAGCGGAACAAGGCCGCGGAAGCCCTCTCCGGGTACCGGATCACGGGTCACCGCATCGATTATTACGGGATATGCCCCGAATGCCTTTCGGCTTCGGGCTCCAGCGGTTCTTAAGGACCGCGATACAAAAAAAGCGGGTCCCTCGGATCCGCACTGCCACCGGAGGAATGAGAATGAAGTCAGTCAAGGGATCCCAGACCGAGAAAAACCTGCTCGCCGCGTTTATGGGCGAATCGCAGGCCCGCAACCGCTACACCTTCTGGGCCAGCAAGGCGAAGGAAGAGGGCTACATCCAGATTCAGCAGATCTTCCTCGAGACCGCGGAGCAGGAAAAAGAGCACGCCAAGAGACTTTTCAAGTTCCTGGAGGGCGGGGAGCTTACCATTCCCGCCGGCGGCGACGCGGGCGTTATCGGCTCCACCGTGGAGAACCTCAGGCAGGCGGCCCACGGCGAGAATTACGAGTGGCAGCATATGTATCCGGATTTCGCCAAAACCGCGAAGGATGAGGGCTACGATATCATCGCGGCGGTGATGCAGAGCATCGCGGTAGCCGAAAAGCAGCACGCCAAGCGCTACGAGGCCATGGCCAAGCATATCGACGACGGCGACATGTGGGTTCAGGAGTCTCCCACCACCTGGAGATGCCTCAATTGCGGCTTCATCTACGTCGGAAAGGAAGCCCCGAAGACCTGTCCCGCCTGCGCCCATCCCCAGGCTTACTTCGAGCGCCTGGCGGAGAACTGGTAAACCGCCGCGGCGGAGGGTCCTGGGGAGCGCAGCCTCTCCCTGACCCGTAACGGAAAGACCGGAACCTTGGGGGCCGGTCTTTTTTTTTACCCCAGGGCCATGCGGCCGACGGATAAGAAAAAGGGCAGGGCGATGTAAATCGAAAAGCCCAGGAGCAGGAGGTAGCCCGCGAGCTCTACTCCCGACGAAACCCGGCCCAGGAGTTCTTCCCGCCTCTTGAGGGCCAGGAATAACCCGGTGCGCCCGAACCAGGCAAGGTAGCCCGCGGCCACGATGGGCAGGCTCATGCCCGCGGACATGGCGAGAACCGCCGCGACGCCGACACCCAGGGATCCCAACTGAAGCGAGAGCACGAGAACCAGGACCGCCCCGGGACAGGGATAGGCTCCGGTAAGCAGGATCGTTCCGAGGTTCGCGCCGGAGCTCCCGTGCCGGTGCTCTCCCCGGAGAAGGTTTTTTAGGGAGCCGAGAGCCAGGACGAGGGCGGCCAGGACGAGCAGGGCATAGGCGATTCCCTCCATCCAGGCCGCGATGCGGCTAGACCCCGCCGACAGGGCCCCGCTTGCGCCCCGCAAGGCGAAAAGAAGGGTCACGGAGGCTCCTCCGTGCAGGAGGGAAAGGAGGAACCCCGTTCCCGCCGGTTCCCAAACCGGGGCCTTTCTTGCGAGGTAGAGCGAAAACACGACGGTTTTGCGGTGCCCGGGCCCGAGAGCGTGGAAAATTCCGTACAGAAAGGCCGCGGCCAGGACCCCCCAGACGGCTCCGGGCCCCGCGCGCTCGCTCCAGGAGAGCATGAGATCGCCCAGTCGTTCGTGCAAGTCCGCCTGGAATCCCGCTATCCCGGCGGGGGCAGGGGCCGCGCGAACCGGGTTCGGGGTCGGTGCCCCCGGTCCTCCCCCGGTGAAGGGATTCGCCGAAACCGGAAGGGCGGTTAGGCAAAAAAAAACCGACGCGGCGGCGAAGGCGCGATCGAACGGAAGCGGCGCTTTAGGGCTTCGGGGCATAGGTTATCCGTATTTCCCGGGGATAAAAGGTTTGGAGCCCCTTTTTCCAGGTGTAGTACACCGTGGTATCGTCCACGGCCCCCAGGGGATTGTAGTACACCGGGTAGTCCTTGTTCTCGGCAATGAGAAAGGACGCGGAGACCTTAGCCGGGTCAAAGGTTAGCCTTACGGGGTTTTTCTCGGGATAGGCGATATCGCAGAAGAAGGTATAGTCGTAAACCGCCAGGGCCAGTTCCCCCGGGGCAGAAGCGGAGAGATCCACGAAAAACCGGTAGGTCATGATTCCCTCTTTCTGCCTGACGGCGAAGCCCGTCACCGCGGGCGGGTTTGTCCGGACCGAGCCCTGGCGGATGAACGTAAAGTAATAGTAGTTTTTAAGGTTCGTGAAGGCGCCGTCGTAAACGGCCTTGGTTTCCGCGGGGGAAAAGGCCCCGTCGCCGTCGCTGTCGTAGCCCCCGATAATGTCGGCGCTGAAGAAACGGTCAAAGGTCCACTCGATCCAGCAGCCCGAGAGCCTCGCTCCCTCCCATACGAATTCCGCGGCGCTGGAAAAATACATGTGGGGATGGGCAAAGGCTGCCGTCGGCGCGAGGGCGAAGAGAAGGGCCGCCAAGGCCGCTTTCATCGGCCATCTCCCGGAGCGCATATTCTTCTGTGTCATCTGTCCTCCCGGGGCCCATAATAACCCGCGCCCGGTAGCGGGTCAACGAGGCCTTGCCGTATCCATTCCCCGGCGGTATCTTGAAGGCCATGGGAATTCCCGAAGACCTGACATCGCACATTCTCGAAAGCATCTCCGACGGCGTTTTTACCGTGGATCCCGACTGGAAGATAACCTCCTTCAACAGGGCCGCCGAGAAAATTACCGGCGTCAGCCGTTCCGAGGCGATAGGAAAGAACTGCTTCGAGGTGTTTAAGTCAAACATGTGCGAGAACGCCTGCCCCCTCCGGCGCACCATGAAGAGCGGGAAAGCCCTTATAGACCGCTCGGGGTATTGCGTGACCAGCCGCGGAAAGCGGATTCCCATAAGCGTATCCACCGCGGTGCTTCGGGACGACCGGGGGCGCATGATCGGGGGAGCCGAAACCTTCCGGGACCTGAGCGAGCTTGAGGAACTGAGGAAGGAACTCGCGGCCCGGGGGGGCGGCTCGGTTTTCCAAAGCCGAAGCCCCGCCATGGAACCCCTGATCGCCATGCTTCCCGCCGCCGCGGACTCCTCCAGCTCCATCCTCATTCAGGGGGAAACCGGAACGGGCAAGGATGTTCTCGCCAGGGCGATCCACGGGATGAGTCCCCGCCGGGACGGACCCTTCGTGGCGGTGAACTGCGCGGCCATTCCCGAAACCCTCCTTGAATCGGAACTGTTCGGCTACAAAAAGGGGGCCTTCACGGGGGCCGACCGGGACAAACCCGGGCGATTCGCCCTTGCCGAGGGGGGAACCCTGTTTCTCGACGAGATCGGCGACCTTTCTCCCTCCCTGCAGGTCAAGCTTCTCAGGGTTCTCCAGGAGCGTGAATACGAGCCCCTCGGCGCGGTGAAGCCCGTAAAGGCGGATGTCCGCCTCCTCTCGGCCACCAACCGGGATCTCCTGTCCCGTATAGACGAGGGCTCCTTCCGCCGGGACCTTTACTACAGGATCAACGTCATTTCCCTAACCCTTCCGCCCTTGCGGGAGAGGCGGGAAGACATTCCCGACTTGGCGGCGGGTTTCCTTTCGGCTTTCAACGCCCAGACAGGGCGCCGGGTGGAATCCCTCGCCCCGGAGGTTTTTGCGCGGTTTTTCGAGTATGACTGGCCGGGCAATATACGGGAGCTCGAGAACGCGGTGGAACGGCTCGTGGTGCTCTCTTCGGGAAGCGAGGCGGGGCCCGAGCTTCTCCCCCCGGCCTTGGCCAAGAGCTTTGCTCCGAGCCCGAAATCCGCATCGCCGGGGCCTTCGGAAGAGCCTGCCCGGGAACCCGCCCTCCCCACCCGGGAAGAGGCTGAACGGGCCTGCATCCTGGCTGCCCTGGAGGCCCATGCCTGGAAACGCGCTGAAACCGCCGCCTCTCTCGGCATGGACAAGAGTACCCTCTGGAGGAAGATGAAGCGCTTCTCCATCCTTCCACCCCAGTAGAATCCTTTCTTTCATGACCGCATGGAAAACCGCCCCGCTACGGCGCAGCTCATGAAAAACACCTATTGCCTCGGCGACAACAGCGGTTGCGCCCGTTTCCAGGTACGCAATGCAATGGTCTTGATAACGTTGCATTGCGTTGCGTTTTTGCATTGTTTTCTTTGACCTAACACCACACCGCCCTCGTTTTCAGCCTCATTTCCCATTGGCACGGTTCTTGCATTGCATAGAAGCATGAAGTTTGCAGTATCCGCGTGGAATGGAAGGGTAGCACCCTTATTTGACTCATCCGAACGCTTTGTGCTCGTGGAAAGCGGTAAGGCCTGGGAGCCTGCGTCCTTTCCCGGCCCCTCGGCGGAGGCCAAGGCTGACTGCCTGGAAAACAGCGGCGTGAGAACCCTCCTGTGCGGGGCCATCTCCTCGGAATACCAAAATGCCCTTCTCGATCGGGGAATCGACACGGTTCCCTTCGTGGCCGGCCCACTGGCGGAGGTCATTGCCGCCTGGCAGGCGGGAGGCCTTGAGCG
>QKDA01000109.1 GCA_003246765.1 Spirochaetales bacterium
GTGCGTCCAGGTCTTCCATTGTTTTAACGATCATGATGACTCCTTCCGGTCAGGCAGCGTACCGGTTTTTGCCCCTGTCCGTAGGATTAATATAGATAAAATATTATCGAATAGTCAATATAAAGATATAAATATATCTATAAAAAAAGCACGTAAAAGATATCTACACACTGCTCCTACGGGGGGTATCCCCCGTGTTTATTCTGAAGACCTTACGGTGACCAATCCGTTTCAAAAAACGCTCTCCTGAGATTGAGGCAGAAGGAATCACGTGGGCGTAGGTCCTCGTTCGGAGCCCCCTCAAGAGTGGGTCCCTGCAGGGGCGTTATCCTAAAAACGATAAAATCGTAGGATATCCTTTTTAACCTGTACGAGTTTTTCGTCTGTTACCGGTAAATGTTCAAGAAACACGGTCAGGTCATGCGCGATTCCAGCTGATACAGAAAGGGATACTTCTGGATCCAGGATATTGAATAGAATGGCAATATCCTTCAGATGTTTGGTAATATTTCTTGAGTCCACGCTCTCACCCCGCGAACGACGCTCTGAAAGATCAAGCCAAGCCTTTATTTTTAGCGGAATAAGGTATTCCGGTCTTGCTACGGTAATTCCCTGCAAGATATCGGTTCCTGCATGAAGAAATGAGTAATACTGAACCGCCCCGGGATTGCCGGAGACTCTTTTACTTGAGTCCCGCCGCTACGGGCAGACTATGTAGATCAGTATAATACGCTTTTTCCAATTCCGCTGGAGGAATGTTTCCAATCGGCTCAAATAATCGGGTAGTGTTGAACCAGTGAACCCATTCCAGAGTCGCATACTCTACCGCTTCCAAGTTTTTCCAAGGACCTCGTCTTCTGATGACCTCGGTTTTGTATAATCCGTTTATCGTTTCGGCGAGCGCATTGTCATATGCGCTTCCGACGCTGCCTACGGATGCTTCGATGCCTGCCTCGGCGAGACGCTCCGAATATCGAATCGACAGATACTGGCTTCCATGGTCGCTATGGTGAATCAATCCACCGCTAACATCCCGAGCCCATATGGCTTGCTCGAGTGCGTCGAGAGTCAGATCTGCGCTCATCGAAGTCGCCGCCCGCCAACCGACAATCATACGCGAGAAAGCGTCAATGATGAACGCGACAAATACGAAGCCGACCCAGGTTGCGACATAGGTAAAGTCGGCAACCCATAATTGATTCGGCCTCGCCGCAGTGAAGTCGCGCTGAACAAGGTCAAACGGATCGCGATTTTCCTTCGAGGGAAACGTTGTTCGCTTGACCTTTCCTCGTACGACGCCTTGTAAACCCATGCTGCGCATCAATCTTTCTACAGTACACCGCGCGACCGTATACCCCTCTCGTCTAAGCTGATGCCAGATTTTTCGAACGCCGTACACCTGGAAGTTTGCGTCATATATTCTTTGAATTTCTTCGCGATATAATGCGTCGCTTTGTTTCCGAGCAGAGCGCTTTGCGGGTTCGTTCTGTTTTGCCTTGAAATCGTAGTAGGTCGAGGGAGCAATCTGAAGCGCCTGGCACATTGGCTCGACTCCCTGATCCTTTCGGCAAGCGTCAATAAGCTCGACGGTTACCGCTGTTGGCGGTCGAGCTCCGCCTTCGCGAAATACGCGGAAGCCAATCGAAGTATTTCGTTGGCCTTTTTCAGCTCGCGATTTTCCTTTTGCAAGCGTTTAAGCTCTTCCCGCTCGGCAGTCGTGACCCCTTCGCGCTTGCCCGTGTCTATTTCGTCTTTCCGAATCCAGTGTCGGAGGGTTTCCGCGCTGCAGCCGATCTTCGTGGCGACCGAACAAATAATTGCCCATTGCGAAAGATCAGATTCCTTTTGTTGTTCGTATACCAGCCGTACCGCTCGTTCTTTCACCTCTGGTGAAAACCGTGTTTCTTTGCCCATGACCGTATCCTCTCAAACTTTTCGGTCTCCGGCAATCCCGGGGCGGTTCATACTCCTCGTTCATCAAAATCGCGGAAAGGCTTGAGGTCTCATCACCGCTTGGCAATGGCGTAAGGTGTGAGCCTTCTGCGAGCTCAAGTTCTGGAGGATTGCGCGAAAAGAGTTCGAGCATCGTTGGGAATTCAGGGTTAATCGGTTTCGAGAATCGGTAGAAGCTGGGTTTCCCGTCACTTTTTTGATGTATCTGATACTCTCCTTGGCGTATGAACTCCCAGAATGTCTTATAAAATGCAGGGGTAAGGGCTTCTACGCAAAGGACGATATCAATATCCTTCGTTGCGCGGAATTCGAGCCCCGCTTCCTGCAGATTCAGATAACAGGCTGTGCCTCCGATTACGATATAGGATTCCGGAAAGGGTGCGAAGCGATCAGCGAATATTGAGAGACCTTTCAACATAAGCTCTCCTTGAGCACCCGGTCGATCGCCTGCGCGACGCGTTCATCCTCGGTATTTTCAAGGGTAAGGCAAACCGAAAGGATATCGGCCATCGTACTTTCAGTATCGAATCTTGGCTCATAGCGCCAAAGTTCCAGCCTCACTGTCCCTGAATCGGCCGCGGGAAGAAGCGGTACCTTTCGCCCTTTTGCGTAGGTATTCCAGTCGCTCATTTTAACCGCAAAACTCGGGATGTCTGGATGGGCCAAGTCGGTCACTGTCGCCATGGCGGTAAGCCCTGCCTCTACCGCGAAGGGTGGAACGAGACCGGTTGGAATGATGACCGTGCGGGCTGCGGGATTTTGCAATAGAGCCTTGAGGTTCTCCCAAGTTTCACGCCGGTTGTGCAATGTCTGGAGAATACGTCGTTTCCCGTGCATGGTGACAGTGAAGCCGTCGGTGTGTTTCAGCTCATCAAGTACCCGATGTATCGTCATGAGTGACAGTCCCCGCTTTTCTGCCAATTGCGAAGCGGTCCATTCCATAGCGTTTGTCTTGCCGAGTACATAGAGCGCTATTTCCTGTGTTGCCGGACTTAGTCGTTCCCGGGTCTTTGGCAGGCGTGCCTTTTTGGTGTATTCACGAAGGTCAAGTCCCGCAAGGGGCATATACATCTGTTTACCCGGAATAATAAACGGTATTTTATGCTCAATGAAGCGTTTTCTATTCCATCCGGGAAGGTCATTACTCACGAAAACCGCGTCCTGCATGGTCAACTCCAGGAGACGTTCCATGTGTTTCTTGACTGATCCGGGCGTAATTTCCTGACCTGGATTCAGGAATGCGAGAAGATAGTGGCGATCTTGAATAGATGTTTGTTTGTAGGTATAGATTTCCTCCAAAAAACGGGGGAGTTTCAATGAGGAGCCCATAGGCGTTATTTCGGCTTCTACCCCCAACGCCTCGAGCAGATAGGTTTTCAGTTTCTCTTCAAGATTCATTGTGTATTATCTTAACATAAGAATTGCAACTTAACAATTAAAATGTTAAGTTGCAAACGAATTGTTATATTGAGGCAGAAGGAATCCCGTTGGCGAAGGTCCTCGTTCGGAGCCCCCTCAATCGCGAGTCATTGCAGGGGCAATATCCTATTTCAAGCCTTTTTTACTCTTCCTCGCTCTCCGTACCCATCGAATCTTCCAGCAGCTGCGCGGCGCCCGCTCCCGGCAGGGTTTGCACGTTATGCAGCTTCCGCTCGATCGCCCGGGAGCGCACTCCCGCCGCGTCGATTTCTTTGCTTGCCGCGTCGAGTTTCTTTTTCGTGTTTTCCAGGACCACGCCGAACTTCCCGAACTCGGTTTTTACCGCCCCCAGGAGCTCCCATATTTCGCTGGTACGCTTTTCCACCGCGAGGCTCCGGAATCCCATTTGCAGGCTCGAAAGGAAGGCCGAAATCGTCGTGGGCCCCGTGATGGTAATGCGGTAGTCCCGCTGCACGCTCTCGAACAGGCCTGGAATGCGCAGCACCTCCGCGAAGAGCCCCTCGAAGGGGAGGAACATGATGGCGAAGTCGGTCGTGTTCGGCGGGTCGATGTACTTGTCGTGTATGTCCTTCGCGAACCTGTCGATTTTCGCCTTGAGCGATTTGGTGCTGGCCTCGATCTCGGCGACGTCGCCCAGGTCGTAGGCGTTCATGAGGCGGGTATAGTCTTCCGTCGGGAACTTGGCGTCGATCGGCAGCCAAAGAACGCGCGAAGAATCGTCCTTGCTCGGAATTTTCACGGCGTATTCCACGAGGTCGTTGGAGCCCTTCTTTGTTTTCACGTTCGCCTCGTATTGCGCCGGGGTAAGGAGCTGCTCGAGGATCGCGCCGAGCTGGTACTCCCCGAGCACGCCCTTGGTCTTCACGTTGGACAAAACCTTTTTCAGGTCTCCGACGCCCGTCGCGAGGCTCTGCATCTCCCCTAAGCCCTTTTGCACGAGCTCGAGCCGCTCGCTCACGAGCTTGAAGGACTCCCCGAGTCTCGTTTCGAGGGTCTTGTGGAGCTTTTCGTCCACCGTTTCCCGCATCTTCTCCAGCTTGAGGTTGTTGTCTTCCTGAATGGAGCTGAGCTTTTTTTCTACCGATTCCCGAATGCCGTCGACCCTGGCCTCGAAGGACTTGAGGGCAAGGGTCAGCTCCTCACGGTTCTGGCGCGCGGAGGTATTGACCGCCTCCACAATGTCCTTGAGTTTTCCGTCAAGCAATGTGGAAAACTTCGTAAAGGTCCCTGTGAGTTCCTCCCGGGAGGTTTGGGCGGACTTTGCCATCTCCTCGCGGTTCCGGGCGAACTCGTCCCTGAGGCTCCGCTCGTTTTTTTCAAGCTGTTTTTCGTACTCCTCGAATTTCCTCACCACGTGGTCCTGCGATCCGTTGGAGGCGCGCTTGAAAAGGACGAGGATGACGGCGAGCTGCACGAAGGCGATGGCGATGACGATGGCGAGTAAGGCGGTGGTCATGGTACAAATCTCCTCATTAAAGGTTCACTTGATACGCTTTATTTCGTAATCATTATGTTGGGGATAACGAGAATTGAATGGCATTTCGGGCAAAGTCCTGCAATCCTGATTGATCTCGAAAACTGGTGGCCACAACGAATACAGCGGAAAAAATAGGGGGCACCGGGGAATACTTTCATAAGGGAACTCCTTGATTTTTACCTTAAACCCTAGTTGTCTCACTTCCTGCAACGTTTATTAAGCATTAAAGCAGAATCAATTCCTTTCGAGCCCTTGTGGCGGCGACGAATCCGAGGGTTTTAGCGTTGCTCATGCCTTCGTGGGGAAGTCGGACGAGTACACGGTCAAACTCGAGCCCCTTGATGCGGTGAATTGTGGCGAGCCGTATGGCATCTTCCCCTGGTGTGGTCTCTGCATCACGATCAATGATACATGCCAGAACCCCCCACTTTTCAAGGTTTGACTTCCATTCAAGGACTTGTTCTGTAGTCGGTAAGGTCAGGCAGGTAGAAGCCCTCTGTTCGCCATTGAGTTCTGAAAGGTATTCTCTAATCCTCTGGAATTTTTGCTCGGGAACCAAATCCCGAAGATCAAGCGGTTCCGGACCGGAAACGAGCGATCGGTATCCCTTGAGGGTTTCAGGAGCTCCATCCAAGTCGTCAAAGGTTTCTCCCACGAGTAGACGGGTTGCCCACCTTCCAATTTGTTCCGTGGTTCGGTAATTGAGTAAGAGCCGGCGAGATCTGCCTCGTACCTGTATATTCGCCCGTGAGAGAATCGTTTTCCGTGTGTAGAGGGTTTGGTGTGCGTCCCCTACCAGGAAGAGATCGTTCGCCCCTGCTTCTGCCAAGGTTCGCAGAAAGGTAAGAGCGGGAGTACCCATATCCTGGGTTTCATCGATTACGACGGAGGAATAGGGCCGCTCCCCTTCGGCGATATATTTCGATGCTGCGAAGAAAGCGTCTTGGCTTTCAATCCAATTATGGTCGCGGAGTAAAGAGAGATAGGTCTCGAAAACGGGCCAAGCATTAACGAGCTGTATGCGTGTAAGGCGCGTCTTTCGACCAACCCGTGAAGCCCCTTTATACGCTTCAAGATCGCGTATTTGCTGAGGTTGAATGACTTCTTGCCACTCTTCACGGAAGAAAGAACGGGGAAGGTCATCCGTCGTTGCCTCCGCGAGCGCTTCCTCCCATAATTCCTCAATCTCGGGGCTTCCCTCGAACATGACTGATTGTTCGAAACGGTTTTTCCTGAGTATATCGCGGGCGACCGCATCGACATTTTTGACTTCGATTCGTTCCAGTTCATCGGTGGAACAGATACAAGCCAATAATTCTTGGATATCATGGGCGAGGTTCTTGGTAAAAGTCGTGAAAAGTATCTTGCGCGATGTACCCTGAGATTGGCGGCTTGCAAGCCAGCGTGCCCTATGCAATGCCACAACCGTTTTTCCTGTTCCCGGCCCACCGGTTACTTTAACCGCTCCATTCCAGTCCCTCTCTACCAGGCGTCTTTGACTCGGGTGGAGGAACACCCGCCATTGTTCGAGAGGGGCGTTGAACATTTCCTCAAGAATTTGATCGTCTTCCACAAGGAAGAAAGTTGAGCGGCTTTCAGGCGTGGTGAGAAGATTAGTATCGTCCTCAGAGAGTTCTAGCGGATCACCTCTTTCCAGGGCAAGGATGGCTTCCTCGTAGGAATAGCCTGCGGCGATGAGGAACAAGCCCTGAAACGCCAGTGGCGGGAATCTTTTTTCAGCGGTTTCAAGGTCAGAGTCTTTTTTAATTGACCGGGCTAGAGATATGAGTTCTTCAGGTACTCCAAGCCTCATCAGTTCACGGTCCCGAAGGGCAGAAAATAAGCCTGGGGTGTTGCTTGTGTCTAATTCATGAGAATCCTTCGAAGGTGCAGAAGAATCGCCCTCCGATTCCGAAACCTCGTAAACCTGGAGAGCCCCTATTTCGGGATTGATTTCGACCCTGCGGTTGCGAGACCACGCATAGGCATCGTCATGACGGTCAAGCCAGAGAAAAACGTGATTTCCCCCCTCCGGAGATGCCCAGAGTATGATTCTCCAATCTTGGTCAATGCGTATTGAGCGGAGATTTTTATCCCGTACGCCATTCAATCGCTCATAATTGAGGCCCGATGAAGTCGGTGCAATTCGGAATTTTGAGATAGCTTCTCGAGCCTTTTTGGCGATTGCGGAAGGGGCGCCGGAAAGTCCCGTGAGGAAGTCTTGACTCAATGCTATGTTCATTGGTTTTCTCCAAGGTTAAGAATTGGGAATGGCAGTTCTGGCGCCCATGATTTAAGCGTCCAACCAGGTACGGAATCCTCTGCGATTCCAGCGTTCGCAATAATCGCCACTTTTTTATCGGGCCAGGCGATTTCTGCGTTGAATAGAACTATCCCAGAGGAGTCGACTTCTTCGTAACCGACTTCCGGTAAGGGAAAGCCATTCTCCTGAATATGCCGAAGCAGGGGTATCCATGTAGAAAGTATACATCCCTCCAGGGTAACCCAATCTCCGTTGCTTTCCTCCGGTTCATTATCCGAGAACGCCGCACTCATCCAATCATTCCCCGTTGCCCTTGTTCTACAGTTGAAAGCGAAGCGCGGAAGGATTTGGTACAGGTTAATCAACTCGAGCATGGAATTCCATGTCAGACGATCGAAGTCATTGACATCGTCGAAAAGTAGCCATGTGGTAAGGGCGGGAATCGTTTGTCCAGCGATAGGCTCTTGTACGATCGTGAGTTGGTGTTCGGAGCCTGGCAACAACTCACGTTCGGCGTAACGGCTCCCTTTAGCGAATACCAAACCGCTTTTTAGCGAGAGCTCATCCAGCGATAAAAGTCCGGGTGTTGATGAAAAGAACGTGTTAATCGCGCTTTCCCGGGCTTTATCGAGCCAGAGCGCATCCCTTTCCCTTTCGGGTAAGGCAAGCATCGCGACGAAGGCTTTGAGTCCTGATACCTCGTCGCACCCTGGCCAAGGGTCGCGGCGAAGGGAAAATTGCCGGATTAATCGGGCAAACTGGGGTGGAACCTGCGGGACGATCCAGGGAAAGCCCAATCGTTCCGATTCAGAGGGACGTTTTTCGGCGACGCTTGAGACATCGTCCCAGGAGAAGGCGAATACCCGGTACATTCCTGAGGCAATGAGCGCTTGCCGAATCCTTAGGTCATTAGCGACCCCTGACTTGTGAAAGGTAAAACCGTCTGTATAAACGACGATCGGTTTTTCCCCCGCGGTCGTGGGGTGGAATACAAAATCAGCGATGGTTGAGGCCGTCAGGGGTTCACGCACTGTTATGGGCGCTTGCTGTTCCAAATGATAACCGCGAGTGCCGATCTGTACGTAATGACCGGTTTTCTCCCTGAAAAGTTCCGGTTTTACCGAGACGGCCACGGGCCATAAATCCGGCGTCTGCAGTACGCCGATAAAGAGTTCTTCCAGGCGGGAGTCGTATAAGGGGTCTACGCGGATTGAGGCTTGCTCGCTCGTTCTGACCAGATTAGCCTGTTCCTCCAGGAGTCGTTCCAGGATTTTTATTGCCATTGAACGGCTCACATCCTTCATTTTTCGGCTGACTTTATGGCTCAATACGCATTTGTAGCAACCGTCTTTTTCAGCTTCGAGTTTGCAAGAGCAACCCTTTAAGGTATTCACCGCATGCTGTACCACCGAGAAAAAGGTTGTGGTTCCATTAGCTTTCGCTTCGGTAAAAAAATCCTTCAGGTAGCCGGATCCGCCAGGTATGGAATCGTACACGACGAGGTATCGCAGGCTTGCCCCTCCTGGCCGCTCGCTCCTTTCCTGCATGATCCTGAGGTGATCGGCCCGTCCTCCAAAATGCTTCTTGAGACCCAGGTAAATTCCCGCAATGGCGCTTTCCATCGCGATGTCAGCCTCAAGAGGGTACTCATTCACCGGGACGAGGATTCGGATTGCCTCGGAGGTAAACTCATGGTACAGGTGTATTACTTCTTTCGACGCTTTATCGGAATCAGCGATTTTCCGGAATGAACATTCGGGAGCATGGTTTTTCTGATCTACGGTGCCGCATTCGGTACAAACGGGGAAACCGCATTTTGAGTCCAATTCACCTGCGACGGAAAATCCGCCCGGGCCGCCGTCTACCTTGCCGAAATTGAACTCACGGAAGGTCGCACGGCGGATGAACTCGATCGCGATGGGGGAATGCTTATCCGCAAGGCCAAAGTAATGATTGTCGGGATCGCCGGGGTCGAAGTCCATCAGTAGTTTTGTATTGTAAAACACCGGCTCGCGATCTTCCTGATTGTCGGAGATCAAGCTGTCCTGAAAACTCGAAAAAGAATACACCTGTTTGAATCGGAGAAGGGTATGAACCTGGCCGATATCCTTCCACCCTAGGTGTCCGCAGCTGGGGCATTCGGAAAGGTTAAAATGCGCATGATTACTACTGACCGCGTGGGAACAGGCGGGGCAAAACCGCCAGGTTTCCAGTTTGGAAGACTTCAGGTCGACTCGGTTTATCTTCATGCGATGCCCGTTACCGAAGAACTCGTTTTCCGGGGCAAACTCCCGAAGAGCGCTGGTGGCAGAACGCACGAGCTCTACATGGCTGTAATCGAAGGGACCTTTCAGGTTGTCCCGGCTTTTACGATAGAACGTTGCCTTAAGTTTTACGCCGGTTTCGGGAAAGGCATAGTTGGGAAGGATTCCTTCATCGCAGAGAAATTGCCAGGTATCGGTATTCGTAAGCGCCCTGATGCCCGAGTTTAAGCCCTCGGCCTCGCGTTCGAGATCATCGCACTCTTTGGATAGTTCTTCGGTAAGGGCTCCCTGCTCACGTATTTCCGCGGCTTTCTTCCGCAACATTGAGCGGCGGGATCGCATCTCCGCCATATTGGATGAAACGAAATCGATACTTGCCAAAAGCGTTCGGGGGAGACTTTTCTCCTCGCCGGGATCTGAGGAACACCATGCGCCAAGGTAATCCCGTTCTTCCTTTTCCAGATGATCAAACACCGAGAGGAAATCACCGAGCCAGGCGTAACGCTCCCGTTCGAGCGCAGCAAGAAATCCCAAGGGGAATAATTCCCCATTTTGACTGTTTCTTGCGGCGACTAAATCACCGACGGTCTTCGGTACCGGATCGAATGAAGGAGGAACGTCCCTGGTCCATCGAGCCATCGCGAAGGCCGTCAGATGCCGTTCGAGAACCGCGACGGCATGATCGTAGATCGCAGGCGTATCCACGGCTCCCTCGATCATCTCCTGGGGCGATTGGAAGAAGTATTGATCGTGAGGAACCGAATTGGCCATGGCGATCACGTGCGAGTTACCGTCTACCCGGCCCGCGCGACCGACCCGCTGGAGAAAATTTGCCACTCCGGGCGGTATTGAGCATAGGAATACCGTAGAAAGATCGCCGATGTTGATTCCCATTTCCAGGGTTGGCGTGGCAGAAAGAAGGTTAGGGTCCCAGGGATGTTTGCCTGATATAAAAGCGTCTTCAAGCGCTTTACGCTGTTTTCCCCCGAGCAGCCCGGTATGTTCCCGTCCATTGATACGGATGACCTCGCCTCGGCGGTAAAAATTACGGTAATAGTCGCTTCGGACGGCCGTGTCCTTCTGCCAAATACCGCCGCATCCAGCGCGAAGGCACGGCATCCTTTCGAAGGTGTCCAGTTCATCGTCAGCGATATCTAGGGAACTATGGCATACAGAACAGCGAAGCTGGCTAACCTGCGCCGATATAGTAAGTTTGTTAGGGTTTAAGAGCCATCCGGTTTGGTCTCCGGAAAGTGTTTTGTCGGTAACAATCCCGGATGAAATCAAGCTACTCATACAGAGGGCCAGCAACTCCCTGTTTTCGCCGGGGGTATCAAGTTGAAACTCGCTGATAAGCGTATCCATACAGGCAATGAGCCAGGTTTCAAACCATGAACGGCGGGAATCGGTCGCATATAAGGGTTCGTGCACGGGTTTAGAAGGTTTCTCGGTGACGATATGGGGGGCGCGCTTCATGAAAGAAGGCATATTCTTGTATGACCGGGCAAAACCAAAAGCGCCCAGGTTGAAAAGAGGAACGATTGAAGGATCATCAATCGCGCCGAGGTTTTTAAATCGATATACTATACCCCAGAGGAAACAGTGCCAGAACGGATGATCTTCTTCGATGGTACGAAAGCGTTCCTGTCGTTCACTCGCGACCTCGAATAGTATCCGGGCCGCATTACGTAATGAATCGTGGTCTACATAGGCTATTGCGGTGCCTGTGCGCTCCAGCGTTCTCCCTATTCGGCTACGAAACGTTAACTCGCTGACAAGTTCCCATGAAAGGCGAGTGGAAATTCGGGATACTATATCGGTATTTGAGGGTAGTTGCCCATTTTTGATTAAATCATCGTATTCCGTTCTCCACTCTTGATCCGGAGGCAGAAAGGTTCCCAAAAACCGTTCCGGTGTTTCGGTCTTTTCCTTCCAATACGAAAGGAAGTTATTCAAAAGGTCGTCCAACGCGATTGGAGCACCATGGGTTGGGATTACGTCGCAGAGCGCCGTTCTGAACGAAAATGTCCAGGCGCGGGCGGTGAGAAAACCAGCTCTGTGAGCCGCATCCTGCACTGAATCGGAAAAGGCGAGGAGTTTTTTGTCGGAATTGAAAGGGCTCGAGAAGGTTTGCCCCACGAGGGCCGCGAGGAGGCTCGCCGCCTTGGAGCCCATTATGGTCAGGTCGCCCGCGCTTCCGCACCGGGGACACGCGGAATCAAACTTTCCTTTCGTATTTATTAATCGGGCTTTCCAAACGGGGAGAAGGGTTCCGTGATGGCAATGGGCGCAATCCAACGCGCTTTCATGGGAGAGGAATCCGCACTCGGGGCATAATCCCCATTTCGTGGCTCCCTCCGGGGGTAATGCATCGACCTCAATGGGGTAAAGGACTATTGTGTCCTTCGATTCACCGAAATAGCCATTATAGATGGAGCGAAGGTCCTTGATGACGGGTGCTTCTCCGGGAGATTCCCGGGTGAGCCAGCCGACGCTATTGCATTCCCGGCAGTGGACCACGGGCAACCAGGTTCTTTTATCGCTTGGCGGTAGTTCATCGGCGAGACGAAGGGGAACGGCGTTTTGCCTTTCTCCGGTGACGATTCCCGCAACGAGTCGGCGGAGTTCCCGCATCCAGAATTGGGTTCTCAGCGTAATGAAGGGTACGACCCTGGAGCCATCCATGCGGCGCGCATAGCTGACGAGCGCAAAGAGGCTGTCAAGGCACAGGCTGACATGTTCGTTGGTCCACGAGCGCGAGGGCGCCCATGTCTTGCGTATATGTGCGATGAGTTCATCGCCCGAGCGGGCGCGTCCTTCGGTGTAGCGGAGAATGTTCTGGAAGACTCCGTGGCCTTTGAGTTCTTTCCCCAAAGTAATTCGATCTTCTGATTTTCCGCTCCATTCTATATCGGGAAACCAAACTCTCATTTGTCGTTCTACGAATTCGTTCGTGTGCATGCTGTCGGCGAACCCTTCCGTTTCTTTCGGGAAAGGCCGCAGCTGTTCTACCGTTTCCACATCGGGAAGGCCGACGCGGTTTATCCACGCATCGGCGAGGAATTCGCGCTCGGTTTCCCTGGATTCCTCTATGAGGGCTTCAGGTCCGAAATTCGCATGGAACACTTTGCGCGCGAAGTCGAGGAGTTCAGTCCTTGCATCGTCACCGGTTCCGAGGGTTGCGGAGGTTCCTACGCAGGCAAGGCTGTCGGGATCTGAGCGTTCCAGCCGTTCGCGAAGGCGGCGAATGAGGCATGCGAGGTCGGTTCCCTGGGCTCCGTCGAAGCTGTGGATTTCGTCTACGACGAGGAACTTCAGTGCCTTTGCGTTCCAGAGGCTCCTGTCCTTCGCGCGGAGGAGCAGGAGGTCGAGCATTTTATAATTAGTGAGGAGGATGTCGGGCGGATATTCCCGAAGGGTGTCGCGATCGGTTATGAGGTCGTTCGGCCCCATGGTTTTTACGCGGGTTTCGCTGGCCGATCCTGTATACACGCCCGCCCGTATCCCGGAAAGTCCGCTTTGCTCGTCGATCAGTTTGGCGAGTCTCCGCGCCTGGTCGTCGGCAAGGGCGTTCATGGGATAGAGGATGATGGCCTTGATTCCCTTTTCGCGATGGCGCGCGCAGTAGTCGAGTATCGGGAAGAGAAAGCATTCGGTTTTCCCCGACCCGGTTCCCGTGGCGACGATGACGCTCTGCGGTTCTTCTCCTCCGAGTCGTTTCCAGGCTATATCCTGATGTGCCCAAGGCAGAAAACCGGGGATCTGAATTGTGTCGAAGGGTATCCCCTCATTCTCGCCATGCCGAAAGGGCAGCCCGATCTGGTAGTAAGGGCCTTTGAAAACGTTTCCCGGCTTATTCAGGAATTCTTCGACCATGCCCTCAAAATAAGGACTGGCCAAAGGAAAGGTCGCCCCGATAAAATCCCGAATGCCCTGGTCAAGCTGCCTGGCGAGTACGGACGGTATCATATTTTTTGAAAAAAAACCCTTTACTCTTCATTGTCTGGTGTCAACTGTTCAAAATTAATCTTCCTATCAGATAAGAAGTTCTGAAAATTTTTTGCTTCAACCTTACTTCCTGATATTTTGAGTATAAATTCTTCTGCATTGAACCGGGATGCATCTAGTAGCCAATTTTGAATTTTATTCAAATCAGTGTTCATTCCTGTAATTATGTCATCAAGCAACTTTCGGTGGGAGGAAAGTTCCACATCAAGTTGTTCCATCTTTACTGAAAATATTTCCGGAAAAGAATCTCTATAAGGTTTTGCTTCTGAAGCAATTTGTTCGATAAAAATTGCATTTGAATTTTTCAGTTCATTAATGATTGAAATCTGTTGCTGTTTATATTCAGTGAGAAGAGCCATAACTTGACGGCTATGGGTATTTTGAAGGCCTGAAACTATTTGCGTTATTTTCCCAACCATATCGACTTTAAACTGTATTTCTTTTTTTTGTAGCTGGTGTTCAAGTCTCATCATTTTTTTAGTATCATCACTTTGAGCCTGTCGTATCTGTTCTTGATAGACCCTTTCATTTTCTTGAATTTCAGCATCCAGCCTCTTTCTTTCGTTCTCAAGTTCGGCTTGTGTTCGTTCGATCTCAATTTTGTTTCTTGTTCTGATATTGTCAAGATGTTTTTCTTGAAGCGTATTAGACCAACCAAAGGTGGCATCAACGATAGTCTTCAATGCATCGTCAAGTTTGTCGAATAGATTCCACCAAGCCATATTACCATCTCCGTTTTCGTTTGAATCTGAATTCATTGATTTTAAGCTCTGCATCTGATTTGCCCATCCTTGTTCGCTCTTCCCTGAGTGATAATAAGTTTTGATTCTTTATTTGCGTGTAAAGACTTACAAATGAGTAATCAAGTTCTGTTTTGATTACTTGCTCTGCGATACCATAATTTTTATTATTTTTTAAGAAAAAATATCTGCAATAACCGTTCTTAAACTTTATTACATTATATAATTCTTTTACATATGATTTGAAATTTGGAATATTTGAGAGAGTAATGCGAATTTTAAAAAACCACTCCCTTCGTGTGAAATAATCATCAAGTAGATAAATTGACTTATTCAAGACAGAATCCTTTCCAAGAAAAAGAAAATGTATCAACTGTTTGCTGGATACTGTTTATTTTACCAATTTTATTGGTGATTTCTATATGCGCATTATTCAATTGAATCTTGTCTTTGAGAAAAACTGTTTCAAGTAAGCGCATTCTTTCAAGCATAAAGCTTTGAATTAAATCAGAATCATCATACATTATAAATCACCTCTAATTTTTATTGCTAAGTCAGTGTTCAGAAGTTCTATTGAAGACGTAATTTTCATAGAATAATCGTTGATTATTGATTCTACTATTTCGTGGTATTTATATTTGTTCCAGGGATATCTCTTAATTCCACGTTGATGCAGAATTTCTGGTAAATCTTTTTTTAAAAAAATTAGGTATTCTAAACGAAGTTTTTCTTGCTGACGAAGTACCCATGTTATTTCCTCTTGAAATTTTTCGAATATATGTAAATATTCCTCGGTGTTCTTGTTCAAAACAATTCTCCTTCTATATCGGGTAGGATTAGAATATATATGATATTATCAATAATAATCTATTCCTTTCCGCCTCTCAAATTCCTTCCAAACTACTTTGTAGTCCTCTTCGCGGGAGCAGCGATCGAAGGGGGCGTGGTAGGTGATGGTGCGCTGGACGGGGCCGCCGGGTTGGGTGTCGTCGGTGACGGTTTGGGAGACGGTGCCGGTTTGCATGTCCCGGATGTCTTCCCAGCCGATGAGTCCTTTTTTGGGGTTGCCCTTGCGGGGGAGGCCGACGCCGACGAGGCCTTTGCTGACGGTGAAGACGATGCGCCCCCGGGCGTCGTACCAGGTGTCGGCTTCGTACTGACGCATGACGGGGAACTGGATGCGGTAGATATCCAGGAGCTGGTCGAGGGTGAGTCCCAGTTCCTGCGCGACAAGAACGTCAAGCTCCATCAACGCCTGTCGCCGCTCATAGGCAGTGCGAAGCGCACAATTTCGCTGCCATTCGGATGTGAGCTCCATAAAGAACTCATTCCGAAGCCGAGGATCATCCTTCGCCCAGCGTTCATTGCGGAAGGAATCATCCCAAACCTTTTTCCATAATTCGGTATAGTAAGTTGTGAGACAGTTGAGTGAAATAGAACGAATTAGAGCATCACTTGAAAGCCTAAGTGACGGAATGCTTCTGATTAATCCAGGTATTGCACCCCTGCCAGTTGATTTAACGAAGTAATCCAAAGGCACTGAAGACCATGCGGCGGCATTATTTATTAATTCATTTGAATCGGAAAAAATTAGGCTAAGGCATGTATTTATGTGTCCAGCATGTTTTGGCATTATTGAAGTCACTAACGTGCGCTCACCAGCTTGGCTAAGCATGAATCGGCTTATAAGATGATAAAACTCCGTAACCTTCTTCCCTGGTGCCCAGGGTACTTCTGGAGTGCGTTTGTGATATTCCTCAGCATCGCATGCGGGGACATAGTTAGTGCGGGGTAGGTAAGAGTCGGGAAGGGTTTCGAGGTCAACTACATCGTATGCACGGTGAGTATTACACCCCTCACGGGGTGTTTGAAACAGGGGATTCGCGATGTTGATATGCGGTCCCGAGAGTATCCATTCTCCCGCATCCTTGGGGAAACGGGTTTCCCGTTTGATGGTTCCATCTTTTTGAGAATTGGTTTCATGCCACATTTCTAACGAAAATACTTCCCCTTCAAGATCCCCAATCTTCTTCGGCCAGCTCTGGATGCGGTCGAGTACCGCCATAAGGCTCGTAGCATGGAGGGCCGGAAGCCGTGCCTGGTCGGCAGGGGTATCCGGTTCATCAAAGGCTTTGGCAAACAGTGCGAGGGCATGCATATCAACTGTAATCAGCCGTTCTTTATGCCCGCTAACAGACCACTCATTGTTATCGGTCTTAATCCCGGGAACAGATCCTATTCCGTCATGAGCAATACAGAGGTCTATGGTTGATGGACTGAAAAGATTTGAGACATGCGTGAATAGCGGATTTGCTTGTTGTCCGACAAAAACGTTGATGCTGAATTTTGCCCGGTTTGCGATGGGAAAGAGCTTGAATTCATTTTGAAACTGAAAATGATACCTGAGTCGATGATAGATCGCACTCCGGAGGGCACCACCTTTGGGATCGTCATAAACACCCTCGGGATGGATGAATGCCGAAACATTCTTTCCGTAGGTCCACGCTTGCGGAAGGAAGCATTTGAAAAGATTCGTCTGAACCTTCTTGAGAAGCGGGTAATTCGCTTCCGCATTCAGGAACCGGGCTGTGCCATCCTGTCCCTCATATTCACTCAAATAAGCCGGACGCGAATCGGGATAATTCTTGAAAATCTCGTCGCGGGTATCCATCGTCTCCTTGGCGGAAAGCTTCCGTACCGCCACCAGGGGATCGTACTCGGACAAAAGACCAGCCTCGTTCCACTCCACCTTGAGCCAGGGGGGATTCCCGAGGATAAGATCAAAGCCGCCGTGGTCCGCGAAAATGTCCGCGAACTCGAGTTCCCAGTGGAAAAAGCGGTACCGTTCCGCCAGCTCGGTCACCACCTGGAGACAAGGGTTGTCCGCGATAAGCCGGTCCACGTCCACAAAACCCGCGTGATCCTTGAGCTTTTCGATATCCTCCGCATCCAAGGTTTCCGCGAAAAGATCCTGCTGCTGCTTGTGGGCATTCGCGTCCCACACATTCCCGTTTACCAACAACTCCAGAAGGAACCACCACTCCTCCCGGTCGGGCGCGAGATCGGCTTTCGAGATGGGCCAGAACCAGAGGGCGCACCAGAAATCAAGTACCAGCTTGAGACGCCGCCAGGGAGAAGAATTCTTCAGCGCCTCGGAATGGAGCTCCCGGTCCAGAACCCGATCCTTATCCGCGGTCGACCTGACTACCGATTGCGTATGGGGGGCAGGCCAGACCGAAAGGGCATCGGTCGTCTTTTCCCTCACCTTACGGATAAGGGCGACGTGGTCTTCCCACAGGGTTTCGATTTGTTTGGAAAGCGCCACCAGCCGGGCAACCTCGTCGTCCGCCAGGGGCTTGGTTATGGCTTTCCGCCAGGCCGTAAGGCGTTTGACCGCCTCGGGTTCCAGGGCTTTGATAACCTTGTCGGAATAATCTGCCATGGCCGAGTCGGCTACCAGGAAGTGGAAAATTTCGCCTTTGCCGAGAGACGGCAGGGGGGCTTGGGGGGCTTCCCCCCCAGGAGAAGGGGGGGCGGAAGGACCTTGGCCTTCCGCTGGGGGGGAGACTTCCCCCCTCAGACCTTTAAACCCGATCCGGTGGTAGGGACCACCCGCAGGACCCGCCTCACGACGGGCGCCGATGAGACTGTTGCCCGCGTGGAGCTGGAGACCGAACCAGGGAATGAAAGCGCCGGAATAGATATTCCCGAGCCAGAGAGAGACCTCCGCGAGCTCCACCGCCACCGGGTTGAGATCGATCCCGAAGACATTGTTGTCCGCCAGGAACATACGGACCCGCTGCTTTTCCGCCGGCCAGTCGGCCTGGGAGAGCCGGAGCCCCGTTTCCTCCTGCTTTTTCAGGAGATAGGCCTCGGCGAGCTGGGAGACCGCCTCGTTCAAGAAGGCCGCGCTGCCCATGGCGGGCTCGCACACCTTGAGGGTGAGAATGTCGTCGGCGGATTTGTCTTTTAGGAGTTCCTTGAGGGCGTAGCGGACCAGGGTGCGGGTGAGCACCTCGGGAGTGTAGTAGCTCGCGGACTTTTCCCGGTCCCGACCGGCGAGACGGTAGATGAAGGTGCCCTTGGGGTAGCGCTTGGGGCGGCCCTCTTCCACCACGATCTCCGCAGCTTTATAGCGGGACTGCTCCCGGGCGGGGACGAAAAAGGCGTTTGCCAGGGGATCGTCGTTTTCCTGGAAGTTGGAGGCAGAGGCGGAGGACTCGTCGGAATCGGTGTCGTCCTCTGCCTGATCGTTGTCGTCGGCGCTATCGCTTGCAGGGCTGCCACCAGCGGCCTGTTTCGCAGGCTTTCGTACCTCGATGAGGTCTTCCGAGGCGAAAAAGCCCTGGAAGGAAAGGAGGGCTTCATAGACCGCCCCGAGCTGGTTGATGCCGAGCTGGGCGTAGCTGATGCGGCCCCGCTGGCGGCGATTCTTGGGTTTGGAAAGGGACATGAGGCGGATGATTTGTTGCCATGCCTCGTTCCGGATTTGCACGCGATTGAAGGTTTTTGTCCGTTCGGGATCGAAGAGATGGCTCCGCAAGGGGGCGACCCGGAGGCCGTCTTCTATTGTGTCCTCCCCGTGGGAAAGACCGAGATCATCGTCCCCGTGGGGGTAGCCTTCGTGAATCAGGGTGAAAAGGCGGGTGATGCTTTCGTGGAAGAAGAAGCCGTTTTTCGCTTCCTCTCCGGAAAGGCGGCGGAGTTCCAGGTCCCGCAAGAGCTCAAGGCCGTAGCCCTTGCTGTATACACCCGACTCGGGAATGTAGCCCAGTTCCGGGCGGGCTTCCAAATAAAAGAGGAAGAGGATGCGGTACATGACCCGCAGGCATTCCCGGGAGAGTTCTCCCGCGTCGAGACCGCCTTCAGCGGGGGTGCCGTAGACCTTCTCCTTTTTGACTTCCCGGAGGTAGCGGATGGTTTCGTTTCCCAGGAGTTCGATGGATTCCCGGAGAGCGTATTTGAGGTCTTCGCTTACCCCGTAGGCGTGCTTGTGAGAGTTTTCGTCCAGGGTATCGAGGAGGCTCCGGCCCTGGCCGGGAGCGAGGTTCTCCTTGTGGAGAAGCCCCATGAGTACCTTGAGGGTGGTGGGAGCCCTGCGGGAAAGGATGGCTTCCCAGTCGAAGCGAAGGAGTCGCTTTTGGCCCCACTTACCCCGGTCGCAGAGGACTGCCTGGTACGGATTCACGAGGATGATCCAGCGGGGCGGCTCGGGGGGGGCGTAGATGAGGGAGGAAAGGGCGTCCTCGGCTTTGAGTTCCGTGGGCGCTTTTTTGCCGGTGTCATCCGAAGCGGAACCAGGGATGAGGTTCCAGGCTAAGGGGTCTTGAAACTCATCGCCTGAATCTGCGGGCGGCGTTACCGGGAGGATGAGGAGTTCGGGATGGTCAGTCCAGGTTTCGATTTCCTGACCCTCGAAGATGCGCGGTGCCGGGGCGAGGGTGTAACCCAGGTTGGAAAACAGAGGATGAAGAGCTGAGCGGAATGCACGTCTGGCTGCCTCCGGGTTCGGGGCTTCCTGCCAGTCTTTTAAGCCCCGTGACCAGGCGGTGCGGGTTTTATCCCAGCTTTGGGTAATTTCACGGGGCTCGGTGAGGTCCCGCTCAAGGAGGCTTTCCATGTAGTGCTGGGAGAAGAACTCGTTTTCGTTGTCTATACCGGTCAGGTCCAATGCCATGGCGCTGCGTTCCTTTTTAGGGTCACGGGTGTCTCGCGAAAACCGCGAGCACCTGGAGATGGGGTCGGTCTTCCAAGGTCATGCTTTCGCGGACCCAGTCGCTCCATTCGTCGAAGGTCTTATTGATGCGTTCCCGCTCGTCTTTCAGTCGGGCCATGCGGATACGTTCGGGTTGGTTGCCTTCGGTAAGGGCCAATTCAAGCTGTTCCGTTCGGCGATCCCGTACCGCGTTCATTTCTTTCAGTCGCCGGTCCATATCCTTTTTTTGGACAGTCCTGAAGGTTTCGAAGGCGGCTTTTCCCGATTCCCGGGCTTGGGTAACCGCTTCGGGGAGGAGCGTTTCGAGGCGGGATACGTCGTGGTCTTTCGCATCGTTCATAGGTTTTTTATCCGTGAGTCCTTGCGCGGTCAGCCAGACTTCGCCATCTTCGACCTGCCAGGTATCCTTGTTATGCTTGACTGCGAGGAGTCTTTGGTATACCGGCCTGCCTCGGCGATTCGGATGGGTGGTGGAGATGAGGAAAACCGCTTCTACCGCAAGGGGGAGATAGACCACCGGGGCTTGAAGCCTGCCCTGCCGCGCGACGAGACGGTCTTGAAGCCAGGAGAAAACGGGATGGTTTGCCCACAGGTAGTCCGCTTCGGGCCATGCCCGTTCTTCGGCCTGGCTTTTCCTGATATGGGTTATCATCACCTTGGGGTCGCCAATAAGCTCCAGGCGGGACTCATCGGGCCTGAGCTCCCGGGGGAGCTGTTCCCGGAGCCAGCTTTCAAGGTCGTCGTCGAGCTCGAAACTGAGGGCCTTCTGTTCCGGGTTTTCCGAAAGATCAAGCCCCTTTGCTTCCCCGTTGTTCAGGGAAAGAAGCCCTTCTTTCAGATAGTCGTAATCTGAAAAGAGTCGGAGACTTCCGTGATAGGCGGGCGCCGCCGGGGCAGCCGCGAGTTCATCCTGTCGTTCCGCGTTCTCCGCGCTTAAGTCCCAGGCCGCATACAGTTGAGCTAGTAAATCGGTTCCAGAATCCTCGTCGACGGGGGCTTCCTGGAAGGCTGCCAGGCGGTCCTGATCGAGGAGCAGGTCGGCGGTGTAGAGCTCTTCTTTTTCAGGGTCAAACTGACCCATCAAGGTCGCGGGGTCGCCTATATTTTTCCAGGCTGCCTTCTCTTTTTCGATGAGGATCTCAAGCACCCGAATATCGCCGCCCATAACGTCGGCTTTATAATGGGTGAGAAGATAGGCGATCAGGGGTTCACGGGTTTGCCCGTAGCGGTCTATACGGCCGTTTCGTTGCTGGAACACCATGAGGGACCAGGGAATATCAAAATGAACCAGACGGTGGGACTGGAAGTGCAGGTTCAGACCCTCGGAGGCAACGTCGGTAGCGATGAGGAGCCGGATACTGCTTCGGTCTTTCCCGAACTCTTCGACGATTTCCTGGGCTTCCACGTCGCCCATGGCGCCTGTCATGGTTCGAACAGCGGTATCGGGGAGTTTCAGGTCTTTTGCAAGGTGTTCTTCCAGGAACTTAAGGGTTTCTATTCGTTCCGTGAAGATCACGAGACGATCATCGCTTTGTTTCCCGTTCCATTGCCACTCGTCTTTCAGCATGGCGAGGAGGTTCTGATACTTGGTGAAGGATTCCGGGGCAATGGCCGCTACTTTCTCACCGAGCTTTCGGAGCCTAGATTGGTCCGCAGCCGCCTCCGGGGTGCCGATTTTATCCAGATTCCGGATCATGGATTCTATTTGGGTTCGACAGGCCGCCGGGCTCGAAAGAAGGGCTTTCTTGAGAGAGACTCCCTTGAGCATGTGCCCTCCCGCAAGCTGGGTCGCGTTTTGCCGGCGGTCGATCGCGGTAAAGTAGAGTCCATTGAGGGCTTCATACGCGATTTCTTCCGCCTCACTAGCCTTGGTACTCCATGTCATAACCTGTCGTTCGGGTAACCCGCCACGCATTTGATGGGCTACGTCCTTCCTGAAGCGACGAATGAAAAGGCCCTTGATGTCTTCCGGCTCGTATTGCTTCACGTCGGCAATGCTCGTGGGATCGAGCATCTTCATGAGGCTCGCGAAGCTTTCGGGTTTTCCGTTATGCGGGGTCGCAGAAAGCAGGATGAGGGTGTCAGACCTGGAACCGAGAAGCCCTGCCAGCCGATGAGAGAGGGTTCTCGTGCCTTTGAAGCTCACGTGGTGGGCTTCATCGATGATGATGATGTCCCAAAAGGCGTTTTCGAGGTATACACGGTATTCATCCTCATTCTTGAGGGTATCAACGGAAATGATCGACTTTTCTATGTAGGAAAAAGGATTATGGTTTCGGGGAATCCGGGTACGCACCCGGGCCAGCCCCTGACTGTCCATGCGAACCAGGGGAATGGTAAACCGGTTCCAGAACTCCTTCTGGAACTGGGTGAGCATACTCTTTACGGTAACTACAAGGATCCGCTTGCCCCGTCCCCGAGCCATAAGCTCCGTTACGAGGATTCCCGCCTCCAAGGTTTTTCCCAAGCCCACCGTATCGGCTATGAGGATTCTTGGCCGAGTTTGGGAAAGCGCCATTCTGGCAGGCTCGAGCTGGAAATCCATCGTATCCATGGCCGCGAGGTGCCCGAGGGTTATCTCCCCTCCGGTGGTCACCCTTGAACGGAGCCTGGTCTCAAGGTAGAGGAGGCTGTCTCGATAACGGGGGCTCTTGTCGGATACAAGTCGGGTATCTTCAGGCCGAAGGATCGTTGGCTTTTCCAGGTCGGAGATGAACTCGTACTCTTTTCCCGCGACGGTTTCAGAGATTCCAAGACACTTGAGGCGGCTGCCGCCGGTCATAAGCGGGTCGGAATGGAGGAGCGAAAACTCCTCATCACGGATGCGAAGGCGCATTCCCGGGGAAAAAATGACGGGGTCAGGCATTGTTGCGGACCAAGGTGTAGAGTTTTTTCATAGTTACTTACCGGTTAAGGAAGTATAGCACGATATGTCCCGCGGCGATAAACGTAGAGCGGTACGAGAAAACGTCTTCCATGACCCATTCCTTGATTATTACTTCAGGTTCTTTCTGCCGATTTTACCACGAAAACGCCAGAATCTCCACTTCATTTTGTAAAGTTACAATCGAGTTGTCGCAGATCCGGTGACGGTTATTGTTACGGGTGTAACCAAAGACAAAAAGATTATTAAAACTACATAGAGGCTTTAATGAGTATTGACATTTTAATAAGTGAACATCATACTTAATGCATGAGGTGATGTTTGGAAGTCAATTTCCTTAACGTAGAGCTTGAGCAGCTCTACACAACGGGCCGATCCAAGCGATACAGCAAAGTACCATCGGAGGTTTTACGAAAATTTCCTCGAGCGGTTGAAGTGCTAATACAAAGTACTGTGATTACTGATCTTTGGAGACTTCCTGCATATCGATTTGAGCGTCTTCAGGGCTTCGAAAATCGCTACTCCATGCGGTTAGGACGAATATGGAGACTGGAAATGCAAATCGAATGGGAAAATGAACAATGTACCGTTGGTATTATTGGTTTGGATGACCTGACGCACCATTATGGAGACTAACATGGCAAACGAACTCCGTCCTTTTTACAATGTCGGGCCGGGGAGCATAATCCAGGATTCCCTGGATGCATTGGGGTGGCAGCAGGAAGATCTTGCGGATCTGACGGGACTTTCTTTGCAAACAATAAATAAGTTAATTCAGGATAAACAGTCCATTACCGTCGAAACTGCAAACCTTCTCGCAAAAGTATTCAACACGACCCCAGAACTCTGGCTCAATCTCGATACGGCTTACAGGCTCCGAAAGCATAAAACCGGAGAACGTGAAAGCTTGGCCGAGAAAAAAGCTAAACTGCGAAAATACATGCCTCTTGCGGAAATGCGTAAAAAGGGGTGGATGCTCTATGACAATACCTCCGAAGGATTAACGCAAGAATGTCAACGATTCTTCGGAACCGACGAGCTACCTGAAGAGGCGTATGAAAAGGCAGAATCCTATTGTGCGCGCCGGGGAAAAACCGATGAAACCTATACCTCATGGTATTCGAAAACCTGGTATCTCGTCGCATTGAAACACGCTGAAACCGTTGAGCTTCCGGCATTCAATCGTCAAAAGCTTGAATCGCTCGCCGAAAGCCTTGCCTCATACACTATGCAGCAAGACGGAATAATCCGTTTCCTGGAAAAGCTTGCCTCCTGTGGTGTCGGTTTCTTCGTTCTCAGTCACTTGCAGAAAACCTATCTCGACGGTGCTGCGTTCTATTGTGACAAGAATCCATTTATAGTCTTTACCGCGCGTCATAATCGGGTAGATAATTTCTGGTTTACCATTGCCCACGAAATTGGGCATATTCTTGACCATCTTGAAACAAATGGTGAGCCAGTCCTCGATAATCTCGATAATGAGGGATTGAATGAACGAGAACGAGAAGCTGACAGTCGTGCTGCCAAATACTTGCACATTCAGGAGATCGTGACGGAAGGTCAAAAAATAGGAAAATATCTGACTATTGAACGTCTGTCCGTCTTAAGCGAGCGTGTGGGTGTCGCGATTCCGGTAGCAGTCGGAGTATTACAGCATGAAGGGATTCTTGAATGGCGGCAATTTAATCGATACAAGGAACCGGTAATAGATAAAATACCTAATGAATTAATCAAGGGATAAGCATCGGGTTCAGCTTCTCGGGGCAGAAGCCGCCGGGTAAAAGGTCGAGCGCTCCCCTTGTTGATCGTCCATACGCGCCGGCTGCGCGCTGGGCCCTCTCGCCCGACTTCCCGCTTTCTGCCTCAGTATCCCTTCAATGCTTCTTCGAGCTCCGCTTTCACTTTTTCGACCAGCGTTTCCGGCCCGAGCGCCCGGGCTTCGGGACCCCAGGAAAGCACCCATGCGGCGATCTCCTCGAGCCCCGCGGCGGTGAAAGAAACCACCACGGTCTCGTCGTCGACCCTCTCCTGGGCGTAAAAGGCGCCACCCCCGGTAAAGCGCACCCGCACCCTGAAGGGCTCCTCGATGACGATGCCGAAGGCGGGCTTGAGGTACGCCTCGGGGTTGAAGTCCTCGGGCACGTTGAATCGCGTCTGTTTGCCTTCCAGGGCCTTGATGCGGTCCACGGCCAGGATGCGGATATTGCGCTCGTATTTCGGGATCGTCACGATCACGTAGAGGGCGCCGTTGTGGTCTACCAGGGTAAGGGGCTCTATGTCGTAGGTTTTTGGTTCCGGCGCCCCGATTCCCTGGTAGGTCACCGCCGCGAGCCTTCTCTCCTCTATGAGGGTGCACAGGGTATCGATGATATCCTCCTTGCCCTCGTAGGAGACAGTGCCCTTGAAATTGTAATGGGTGGTGATGAGGGGCTTGATCTGGTCGTGGATGAGGGCCGCGTTGAGCTTGGTCCTCAGGCCGTCCATGCGGGCTTTGAGTTTCGTCTTCTCGAAGATTCGGGTCCGGTCGATGATGGACCGGAGCATCATCCTCTCCGTGTGGTCGAGCTTGATGGGAATGGAGGAGGCATAGGCCTTTTCGTCGATATACCAGCGCTTGGAACTGGTGTTGCCGTTGTAGTCGTCCTTTACGTAGACAGGGACGTTCATGGCCTGCAGCTTGGTTTCGTAGCGATAGAAGGAGGTTCGGGCGCACCCGATACGGTCGCACATTTCCTGTACGCTCGCGCCCCCGGGGCGGCGCATAAGCTCTATAAGCTCAAAGAGTCTTGATTCGGCGTCAATTCGCATGTTTTGTATTCCTCTTTATGTAGGAATTATAACCGAAGGAAGCCGGGGAAAGATATTGAAAAGTGGTATTCGCAGATAGTTCCTAGAGTATTCTATATAGCTTGATATATAGTGCGATAGATAGTATTCTTATATTGGAGGGTTGATATGGTTGGACATATAACTGCCAATGACCTGAAGGTAAAAGGTATTACCGCTATTGAAGAATTGGTGACAGAAAATGACGGCGTGGTCATAACCGTGCGAGGAATCGAAAAGTACGTAATTCTGCCGATTCAGGAGTATAACAAGCTTCGGGAATTTGAATTGGATGCTGCGATTCAAGAATCAAAAAATGAAATAGCATCCGGAAAATATTTCTCTGATTCTATCGATGAACACCTAAAAAGGGTGCTCAATGTATAAGTTATTTTTTCCCCATTCCTATGAGGAGAAAGCGAGAAAGTTTTTTAAGAAGCATCCTGAATTAATCAATCAATATTCAAAAACCTTACAGTTGTTGGAGATAAATCCCTATCACCCGTCTCTCCGATTGCATCATTTCAAGACGGGAACTTTTGAAGGTTATTCTGTCTCGATAACTATGTCATACCGAATCTCAATGGAATTTATCGTCACGGAAAAAGAAATAATACTGGTTAATATTGGCGATCACCAAGATATCTATGGCAAAAAGTAATCCTTCGGATTTTCGCGTGTAAGCGG
>QKDA01000266.1 GCA_003246765.1 Spirochaetales bacterium
CTCGCCCGGTCCCGGGCGGAGTTCATCTGCGACGAGAAGGCCAGGGCGGACTTCTTCGAAGATACCGTTTCCGCCGGGGCCGACCCCATGGAAACCGCCCATTGGCTCATGTCGGAGGTTACGGGCTACCTCAGGAAGATCGACAAGTCCATTCAGGATTCACCCCTGTCGCCCCGCCGCTTTGCCGCGATTCTCAAGCTTTTCCGGGAACGCACCATAAACAGCCATATCGCCAAGCAGCTCATCCACGCGGTGGTGGAGACCGACCGGGACCCCGCCGAGCTCATGGCGGAGCGGGAGTGGAACCAGATAAACGACCGGGAGGCCCTGCGCGCGGTGGTTCGCGACACGGTGGCGGAGAACGGGGGCGAGGCCGCCAGGCTCAGGGAAGGCGACATGGCGCCCCTCGAGTTCCTGACCGGCGTGGTGATGAAAAAGACCAAGGGCCTCGCGGATCCAGCCATGACCAAGGAGCTTTTGAAAGAAGAGCTCAAGATAAGCCTCATCCGGGTGCTCGCCATGGGGGGCACCATCTCGGGGAACATCGTGGACGGGGAAATCGCGGGGGGCGACGAGAAGGTGCTCAAGACCATGATCGCCCCGGAACACGCCTCCAAGGCCATCAGCTTCGTGAGCATCCCCACGGAGCGGCTCCTGAGCGAGGAGATACAGCCCGCCGACTGGGCGGCCCTCGTGAAAGCCGTTGCCGACGCCGCCGCCGCGGGCACCGTGAACGGGGTGGTTATTACCCACGGCACGGATACCCTCTCGTACACCGCGGCCCTTATCTACTGGCTCTTCGCCGACGCGCCCTTCCCCATCGTGTTTACCGCCTCCGTAACCCCGCCGGGAACGGACCCCCAGGATCCCCAGGACGAGGCCCGGGGCAACCTGAACAGGGCGATCGCCCTGGCCAAGGAAAAGGAACGGGGAGTTTACGTAGTGTTCGGGGACCGGGTGCTATCGCCCCTGAACCTGAAGTTTTCCCGCCCCTCCGGCGCGGGATTCACGAACTGGAACATGGGAGAGCCGGTGCATGCCGGCACGGGGCTGATGAACGACTACTCCGACGCCGACGGCTACGTGATGCGCCAGCTCCTTTCCGACGCCGCGGACCGGATGTTCCTGGCCCGGGTCTTCCCGGGGATGAGGGCGGACCGTCTCCTGCCACTGACCGAAGCCGGGGTCTCATGCTTTTTCCTGGAACTTTACGAGAAGGGGACCGGCAGCATGAGGGAGACGCCCTACTCCCTGAAAAGCCTGCTCATTCAGGGCGGACGCAGGGGATGCCGGTTCTACTGCACCTCCCAGCAGGAAAGCACCGTCGATTTCTCCGGTTATTCCACCGCCAGGCGGATGTGGCGGGAAGGGGCTATTCCCATGGGATCCCTCACCACCGAGTCGGCTATCGCCCTTTATTTCGCGGCGAACCTCGTGTGCGACACCCAGGAAGAACTGGATCAGATCATGGAGAGCGCCGGGCAAAACTGAGAGTCCCGGCGGGAACGCGGAGCCGGACCCGAAAGGGAACGGCCCTTACTGGACGCCGGCCTGCGCCGCCGCGGCGGAATTCTGCCCCGGCGGGGGGTTCTGGCCCGCCCCCGGATTCTGTCCCGATACGGCAGGGTCCGCGGAGGAGCCGGAGGTTTCGGTCGCGGGGGAAGCGGCGTTCGGGAGCGTTTCGGGGGCGCCCAGGTAAAGGGTTACCTCCTCGTATTCCGACTTGTGCCGCATCTTTAGGTAGAGGGTCTCGGTTTCCTCGCTGTACCGGTATCCCGATGAGTTATAGCTCTCAAAGCGGGGATCCGTGCGGAAATCCATCCCGTAAATCTGTATTCTCGAGAAGGGCTTCACGCCCCGGATGACCATGTAATGGGTTTCTCCCACGGGGAAACGCGTGACAAATCGAAGGGTTTTAGGCTCGGGGCGGCTGACGCTTACCGACTGGGCGCTGGTCCAGGCCCAAAGACCGCCTTCCCCCGCCTTGGCGAAGGACACCGCGTGGGGCAGCCAGGTATTCGAGGCCATAACGAGGGGATAGACTTCCTTAGCCATGAGCATGCGCTCGGTCTTGGCCACGACTCCGGTTTTTTCCTCCGCCGTTCCCGTCACCGCGAACCGGGCAGGCAGTTCCGCCCGGGCCCCGGCGAAATCGAGCAGCGTCGCCGCCAGGAGATTTCCCGCGGATTCCCAAGCCTTCTTGCCCGGGACCTCCCGGCCGTAGCGGGAAAGGACGGCGGCGACCCTGAAGGTTTCCGCGGTATCGACCGAGGCCCCGTCGCCGCTGAGGTACAGGGAATCCTGCACGCGCCAGAGGGAGGCCTTGAGCTTTCGCTCGCAGGACTCCGCCAGGGCGCTGAAGGGTTCCGACAGGGAGGGGGCGACGAGGGGAGCGTCCATGGCGGCCTCCAGGATACCCGCAGCCTGAAGCGGCGTGACGCGGGTCATGTCCAGGGCCGCGGTGAATTTGGCCAGGTCCTCGAAGAGCACCGTACTCCCCCGGTCCACGAGGTAGGGAAGGATGGAGGGAAACTCGAAGAAGAGCGGGTCCCGTTCCCCAAGCAGCCGGGAAAGCCGGGAGCGTTCGCTCCTCTCGTCCGCCGTGAAGGGGGCCCAGGTTTTTTCCAGGTGGTTGAAAAAGGAGGAGCTTTTCCAGGTACGGGAGGCGGAGGAGGCGAAGGCGGAGGGTATCGCGTCCAGGGCGGCGCGGTACATCCCGACCCGTCCCATCTCCGCGGCGTACGCCACCGCGAGCTCCTCGTCGAAGGCGCCCGCGTTGACCGCTCCCCGGAAGGAGGCAAGGGCATTGGCGGCGAATTTTTCCCGGGCTCCCTGGAGAACCGTGGCGGAGGCCCCGGGGAGGCCGGCCAAATCCTCTATAACGAGGCCCTTTGCAGGCCTCCAGGTTTGATAGTACACTACGGGAGCGGCGCGGTTTACCGCAAGCCGCTGGGTTCCCGAGGGAAGAAAGACCTGGGCCTGGGAGAAGGAATACTTGGACTTGCCCGCCGAAACGAGCACCAGGGAATCCTTTTTTTCAAGGCGGGCGCTCCGGGATATTCGGTAAGGGATGGTAACGCGGATATATTTTTGGGGAATGACCGCGGAAACCGCGAAAACGTCCGTATCGCCCCGGCGGTCGGCCTGGAAGTAAACGCTGACCCCTCCGGTAAAGCGAACCTCGAAGCCCGAATCCCGCCGGCCAAAGCCCGTCACGTCCAGGGAAACGGAGTTTTTATCCCCCGTCCAGGCCAATAGACGGTTCTGCTGGTCAAAAAAGAGATCCAGCCCGTTCGCCCCCACGTGGAGGGGAAGCCCGGGCACCTCGGCGCCGTCCTCCCCTACGGAGCTGGAACCGGAGACCAGCATGGGGCCAAGGGATAGCGAAAAGGCGCGTCCGTTGGTAAATTGAACGAAGAAGATGCCGAAAATTATACAAATATACAGAGCCGATAGTGTTAGCATCCGGCGGGCGACGTGTCTCATCATCGCGAATGAGTGTAGCCAATGCGCCAAACAAAATCAACGGCTTCAAGAGGTGAGCATGAAACTCAGAAAGACGGCGGGAGTACTCGCCCTTACGGCGGCAGCCCTCATCCTGGCGGCCTGCGCCGGAACCCCCAAGGACAAGGCCCCCGAATACAGGGCAGAAGGACCCTCCCCGGAAAAGAGCGCCGCCGAAACCAAAGCCGAGTGGACCTCCGTTGCCTTCGCCGAAAGCCTTGCGGGGCTGGTCTCAAACCGGGATTTTGAAGGCGCCCTCGCCCTCTTCGACGCGGTTCCCGCAGAAAAGGCGGGAGACCCGGATATCCGCAAGCTCAAGCTCTCGCTCCTCGTTTCCGCGGGGAGGCTCGAGGAGGGGAAAGGGCTCTGTTCGGAACTCGAGGCGGAGCTTCCGGAGGATACGGAGGTGCTCTACGCGGGGGCTGTCCTCGCCTCCGCCGGAAACGAGAGGTCTAAAAGGCTGGACTATCTTAACCGGATACTCAAGATCGAGCCCGGCAATTCCGCTGCCCTGACGGATCTCGGGAACGATTTCCTTTCACGGAAGGGCTACGCCCAGGCGAAGACGAATTTTCTCAAGGCCCTCTCCTCGGACGCGTCGAACGTGGATGCCATGCTCGGCCTTGCCCGGACCTACTACATGACCGACGACCTCCCGAAAGCGAGGGACACCCTCAACCTGGCCGTATCGAAGGAAGAAAACTACAGCGTCCTGTGGGCGGAGCGGGCCCGGGTCCTTTCGGAACTCGGTCAGCATAGCGACGCAATTGCGGACATCGAACGGGCAGTGGCCCTGGATCCGCAAATTTACGGCCAATGGATCGACTACGGCAACTATCTCCTGCCGACGGACCGGCGGAACGAGGCGTTGAAGGCCTTCAGCGCCGCCATAGAGCTGGAACCGGACCAGTATCTCGCCTATATTTACCGGGCGGGGCTCCGGGACGAGACCGGCGACCGGGAGGGGGCGGCCTCGGATTACCGCAACGTGGTGCGCCTGTATCCCCGGTATTTTTACGCCTCCGAGGGTCTCGGCATCATCCTTTGGGAAAAAGGGGAGTATGCGGGAGCCGCAGCCTCCTTCCAGGAAGCCCTCTCCTACGCCCCGAAAAACGCCTACTATGCCCTCATGACGGTCCTTTCCCTCTACCGGTCCGGAAACGACGCCGACGCCAAGGCCTTCATGTCGAAGTACCTTGCGACCCTCAACCGGGATTCCACGGATTACTTCCTCTGCCGCCTCTTCGTGGACAAGGCAGGCGACGCGGAGGTGATAAACAGGATCATGAAGGAGAAAAACGGGACCACCCGCAGCCGCTACCTCTTTTACGCCGCCGAGTGGTTTGACCTGTTTTCCAACAAGAACGTGGCCCAAAAGTATTACGTCGAGGTTCTATCGAACCCCAATCCCGGTTTCTATGAATACAGGCTCAGCCAGACCGCGCTGAAAGTCCTTGGAGGGGACCCGGAAACGGGCGCGGAAGCCGAGGGAACCGGGCTTTCCCAAACGAACAAGGGATGAACGGCTCCTTCGGAGAACTTCTCGGAATACTCGATCCCGGGCGGCCGGTTTTGGTGCAAACCCACGACTTTCCCGACCATGACGCCGTCGGGGCGGCCCTGGGGCTGAAAAAGCTCCTGGAGAGGGCGGGATTCAGCGCAAACGTCACCTGGGGAGGCCTCGCCCAGGGCATATCCCTCGCTGCCATGATCGAACGCCTCGGCATCGAGCCCGTGCCCTTTTCCGACGCCCTCCGGGGGGACTGGCAAACCGTCGCCGTCGACGGATCCCCCTTCGCGGGAACCCTTCGGGAGGTGGCGGGAACCCTGGCGGGAATCGTGGACCACCATCCCGTCTGGAAAGAGATCACCTGCCCCTTCGCGGACCTCCGCACCGACGCCGGATCCTGCTCCGCCATCGTGTGGTCTTATTGGAAGGAACGGGAAGAAACCCCTGACCGGAACACCGCCACGGCCCTCCTGGCGGGCATTCAGCTGGACACGGATTTTCTCTCCCGCCGGGTTTCGGCCCTGGATCTGGACGCCCATTACGCCCTGTATCCCCTGGGAGACCCCGAATTGGCCCGGGACGTGGTTCGCACCTCCCTGAGCGTGGAGCAGCTTTCCGACATAGGGCGGGCCTTCGTGGACTACCGGCTTTCGGGAAAGGTCCTGCTCGTGGAGGTTCACGGCGATTATCCCCAGGAACTACTTTCCGTACTGGCCGATTTTTTGCTACGCTTGCGGGAAATCGACTTCGCCGCAGTCATCGAGGTGAGGGGCGCGGAGTACCGGGTTTCGGCCCGTTCCCGTTCGGCGGACCTCGACGCGGGGCACATACTTCGGAAAACCCTGGCCTCCATGGGCGCCGGAGGGGGGCACCCCCATATGGCGGGAGGCGTCGTCCGTCCGGGAGACTATCCCGGCCCGGAGGCCTTCATGAAGCGGTTGACCGAAACGATCGACGCAAGACTACAAAAGCCCGGCAGAAAGCCCCTGGGCCGGGCATAGCCCCGAGGAGAAAGAATGAAACAGACCGTACGCCGAATAACCCTGGACAGCAGGGAGATTATACTCGTGGGCACCGCCCACGTGTCCCGGGAGAGCATCGACGAGGCCGTTTCCTCAATTCGGGACGAAAGCCCCGACAGGGTATGCGTTGAACTCGACGAGGGAAGGCTTCAGGCCCTGGAGAACGAGAAAGGCTGGCAGGAGCTCGATATCAGCAAGGTTCTCAGGGAAGGCAAGGGATTCCTGCTCCTGGCTAACCTGGTGCTTTCCTCGTTCCAGCGGCGAATCGGCGAGGACATGGGAATACGGCCCGGCGACGAGATGAAGGCAGCCCTCGAGGCGGCCCGTGGGGCGGGAATAGCCACCGCCTTGGTGGACCGTCCCATCCACGTGACCCTGCGCCGGGCTTGGGCCATGAACGGGTTCTGGGGAAAGTCAAAGCTCCTGGCCACCCTTGTCTCCAGCGCCTTCAGCGACGAAAAGATCGGGGAGAACGAGATCGAGAACCTCAAGGACCAGGGGGCCATGGACGCCATGATGGAAGAGCTCGCCTCCTACATGCCCAAGGTCAAGGAAGTGCTCATAGACGAGAGAGACCGCTACCTCGCGAGCCGCATCTGGGAGGCGGGGGGGAATAAATCGGTAGCCATTCTCGGCGCCGGACACCTTCCGGGAACCGAGGCGTACCTTCGGGAACTGGCGGCCGGATCGAAGGGCAGCGATACCTCGGACATCGCCTCGGTTCCGCCCAAGACGACGGGATCGAAGGTCGCGGGACTCCTCTTTCCCGCCCTCATCGCGGCCCTCATCGCGGCGGGATTCTTCACGGGCGGGGCGGTGACCTCTTTGGACATGCTCGTTCGCTGGCTTCTCTGGAACGGAACCCTCGCGGCCCTGGGCACCCTCATCGCCCTGGGTCACCCCCTCGCGGTAATCACCGCCTTTATA
>QKDA01000123.1 GCA_003246765.1 Spirochaetales bacterium
ATCGAGGATCCCTCCTCGGACAAGGTTCAGGGAATGGCGACGGACTTGCGGAACCAGGAAAACTTCGCCGACGAGATGCGGGAAGAGTTAGTGAAATACCTCGATAAGACCGAGCGCCTTCCCCTCTCGGAGAAGGCCGCGGCCAAGGTGCGCAGAATGACCGTGATCACGGTGGAGCTGGAAAGCGCCAGCGACAACGTGGCCACCATCGGGGCCCTGCTGGGCCGGCGCCAGGAAAAGCACCTGGAGATCAGCGGCGAGGATATCGACCGGCTGAAGCCCTGCCTCGCGGTGGTGGGCAAATTCCTCGACTTCGTTCACGAAAACCTGAACCAGGAACTCGGCGAGGACAAGCTCGAGACCGCCCGCTTCATGGAAGAACAGATCGACGCCTTCAGGAAAAACCTCAAGAAGGTCGCCCGAAAGAGGCTTGAGGACGGGGCGAACGTCAAGGCGGAGCTTCTCTACCTCGACATAGTCCGGAACATGGAAAAGATCGGCGACCACGCCTATACCATCTCCGAAGCCCTCGCCACTTCCTACAGCGCGTAAAAGCCCCGTTCTTCGCCGACGGTAGTCTCCTCCCCGTGCCCCGGGATAACCCGGGTGTCCGGGGGCAGGGCCAGGAGGCGGCGGAGGCTTTGCGCCAAGACGGCGTCGCTCCCGCCGGGGCCGTCGGTCCGTCCGTATCCCCCGCGAAAAAGGGTATCCCCCGAAAGGAGGATTCCCTCGCCCTCCAGATAAAACGAGACGGATCCCGGGCTGTGTCCCGGGGTCTCAAGCACCCTCCATCCGCACAGGGACAAACCCTCAACTAAAAGCACCGCGGCCCCGGGCAGTTCTCCCGCGCCGGAAGGGACGAGGGAAGCCGCTCCCAGGGAGGAGAAAAAGGCCCGGTGCCGTTCCAGGGCCCCCGGGCCGAGCCAGGAAGAATCCCCCTGGTGAATCCCGATTCGGGCCTCGGGCCAGGCCTGGGCAAGCTCCGAAAGCGCCCCCAGATGGTCCCAATGGCCGTGGGTCAAGAGGATATGCCCGGGGGTAAGGCCCTCGGCGGAGATCCGTGCTATAATCGAGGCTGCGTCGGCGCCGGGATCGACGACCGCGCACCCATGGGGAGCCGTCTTGACGATCAGGGTATTCACCCCCAGCGCTCCGGTTACCATGCGTATGATTTCCATGGGTCCATAGTATACCGAAGGGGCTGCCATGATAAGCGATCTCGCCCTCGTTACCGCCATTGCGGTCGTCTTTTACGCCGTTCTCCCGGCTGCGGGCCTCGCCGTCCAGACAGAGATTCGGCGGCGCCTCTCCGAAGCCCTTTCTTCCGGAACCGAGCTCCAGTGTACCGGCGCGGGAGTCTCCTTCATCCTTGCCCGGGAAACCGGGGGGGGGGACGAAAGGCGCCTGTCGCCGGCGCGGACCTCCTTCATGCGGAGAACCGAGGACGGGCGGCTCGAAAGGCTCCCGGCAAACCGCATGGGCCTCCTGCTGCCCGGAACGGCCCTGAGGGCGGCACCCCACCCATTTCTTCCCCGGCTGACCCTCTGCGCCATCGGCTATCCGGCCAAGGGATCCTCGCAAGCGGTTCCGGACCGGGCCATGTCGGCCGCTGAAGACCCCTTGAGGTACATGTGGGCCGCCGTCGGGGTGTTCCTGGAATTCACGCTCTTCGTGTCCTGGCTCGGAAATACCGACTCGCCCCTTCCGGCGGTGGCGGCCCTGGTCGGCATATTCGGCAAGGCCCTGCCCTGGTGCCCCCCGGGACTTTTCCTTACCCTGAGGGCCCACTATCTCGCCTCCCGTCCCGGCTCGGGAGACAAAAAAAAAGACCGGCGGCGCAGGGCCGTCGGTCATCTTCTCGTCGCGGGAGGGGTCTTACTGAATCTCGCCGCGGTCTTCCTCGGAATCAGCCGAACCGGCTGGTTCGGATTCTGAAAGACCGGCTTCCGATTCCCCGTACCCTTCGTCGAGGGAGGAGGTATCGGGATTTTCGCCGTCCTCAAGGACGCCTTCCGAGAAATCGCCCTCCCCTGAATCAAGGCTCTCCCCTGAATCAAGGCTCTCACCGTCCCGGCGGCCGTTTTCTTCGCGCCGGGCGCCGCCTTCCTCACGCTTCTTTGACAGGCTCACCGTGAGCTTGCGGCCCCGGTACTCGGTTTCGTTGAGGGCGGCGATGATCTTCTCCGCGTCTTCCGTGAGAACCTGGACGAAGGAATAGTTGTCCAGCACCCGAATCTCGCCCACGTGATCCCGGTCGACCTCCGCGGTCTGCAGGATGAGCCCCACCAGGTCCCTGGGGTAAACCCTCCGGTTGCGTCCGACGCTCACGAAAAGGGTGGTAGAAACCTCTTCGGGGAGGCTCACCCGGGGTTCCGCCGGGCGGCTTTTGGCCTCGCTCCGGCTTTCACGCTCCTGCCTGTCCTGAGACCTGGGAGCGCGGGGCTCCTCGTTCCGGCGGGAGGAACGCTCGCCCCGGTCCTGCCGGGGGGTATCCTCGTTCCTGCCCTCCCTGGAGGGCCTGTCCTGCCGGGACCGGCGGGACTGACGGTCGCCGCGGGAGGCGGGGAATTTGCCAGAATCCAGCTGCTTGAGAACGTATGCCGCGAAATAGGAACGCAGGAAGAAGGGAACTCCCTTGCGGAAAAGGCGGCGATACTGATTGAGATCGAGGGGATCTTCCTCGGTTTTAATCCGGGCGACGGCGTCGCTGAGGTAGGCGAGGATAGCTTCCTCGTTCAATTCCGGTTTTTCATTCTTAGCCACGATGTATCTCCTTTGCCCATACTGACATAAATAGCGGAAATGCTCAATGGCTCCCGCGGGACTCCAAATCAAGGACCGAAAGATGACCCCGCTGGACAAAGCCCATCCGGGCTAGGGACGCCGAAAATTCGGGAGGCAGTACCGGAAGGGCGACCAAAAGCCAGCGAAAACCCCGGGAGGCCCACAGTTCGGCGGTCCTGGAAACCAGTTCCTTGGCGATCCCCAGGCCCCTAAACTCCGGGTAAACCCCGATAAAACTGATGTGCGCCGCCAGAAGGTTGTCCCTGGGAACGGGACGCGAAGAGGCCATACCCGAAAGTTCACCGTCGGCGCTCTCGGCCACGAGAACCGTCTCCCCCTCCCCTTCATCCTCCTGAAGGCGGCCCTGCAAGTCCGCCACGGCGTCAAAAAGCCCTCCCGGCAGGGATTCGAGAACCTCCCGGGTAAGGGCTTCCGCCAGGGCCTCCGCCGCGGAAAGGTCATCCTCCCGGGCCGGGTGAAAGCTGAAATCCGACTCCACGATATCCGAGGTCTCCTCGCTTTCCAGGGTTATCCTCTCGAGCCCCCAGGAATCCCTGAGCTCGTTATACCAGTCCAGCACGATCCGGCGCATGTGGGCATCCTTGTCCCGGTACCACTTGCGCTCCAGCTCGGGATAGGTTTTCAGGATATTCTTGAAAGACCGGAATACCCCGTGCCCGGAGGAAAGGGCGCCCCGGAGCTCTTCCCGGGCCACGGGATTTTTGAGGAGGGAAACGAAGCGTTCCATGAGGCGAAAACCGCTGACCGAATCCCATTCGGGCACCGGGTAAAAGCGCTCTCCCCGGGTCCCGGCGGCGCCGGCGGCCTGGGCCTCCAGCTCAGTTTCAGCCTCCTCCGCGGAACGGCACTTGAGCTCGACGGCGTCAAACACCGAGAGGTTCGACTGGTCTTCCATGGCAAAAACCACGTCATCGACAATTTCCGGGGTCAGTTCAAATTCCATAATGTTTGATTTTAGCATGGTAAACCCCTATTATAAAGGCGAAAGCAGTTTGAAAAAAAAGGGAGGCTTGTATGAGCAATATCGTGTTCATTGACGGCAGGGAGATCCTGGATTCCCGGGGAAACCCGACGGTTGAAGTAGACGTGTATCTCGAGGACGGCTCCCGGGGCCGCGCGGCGGTTCCTTCCGGCGCCTCCACGGGAGAGCACGAGGCCCTGGAGCTGCGGGACGGCGACGCCGCCCGGTACAAGGGCAAGGGCGTCCTCGAGGCGGTGGAGCATATCAACAACGAGATAGCGGAGGAACTGGACGGGGCGGACGCCCTGGATCAGGCGGAGGTGGACCATATCCTCCTCAACCTGGACGGCACCCCCAACAAGGCCAAGCTCGGGGCCAACGCCATTCTCGGGGTCTCCATGGCCGTAGCCCGGGCGGCGGCGGATTCCCTGGGGATTCCCCTGTACCGGTATCTCGGCGGGGCCCACACCCTCCAGCTGCCCGTACCGATGGCGAACATCGTCAACGGGGGCCAGCACTCGGACAACAAGATCGATTTCCAGGAGTTCATGGTCATGCCCGTGGGGGCAGCCACCATGCGGGACGCGGTGCGCATGACCGCGGAGGTTTTCCATAGCCTCAAGGGAATTCTCAAGGACGCGGGACACGCCACCTCCGTAGGCGACGAGGGGGGGTTCGCCCCTAACCTGGACAACGAGGAAGCCCTGGGCTACATCATGAAGGCCATCGAGAAGGCCAACTACAAGCCCGGGGAGGACATCATGATCGCCCTGGACTGCGCCGCCAGCGAGCTCTTCGACGCCGGGGACCGCAAGGGCTACAAGTTCTGGAAATCGAACCCCGGCAAGATCTTCAGCGCCGACGAGATGATCGACCTCTACAAGAAATGGATCGATAAATACCCGATCATCTCCATAGAGGATCCCCTGGACCAAAACGACTGGGCCGGCTACGCGCGGCTTACGGACGAGCTCGGAAGCAGGGTGCAGATCGTGGGAGACGACTTCTTCGTGACCAACACCGAACGCCTCGCCCGGGGCATCGCCGAAGGGGCCTGCAACTCGATCCTCATAAAGCTCAACCAGATCGGCTCGGTCACGGAGACCGTCGACGCGGTGCGCATGGCCCAGAAGGCCGGCTACAGCGCCGTAATTTCCCACCGCTCCGGCGAAACCGAGGATACCTTTATCGCCGACTTGGCGGTAGCCCTGGAAACGGGGCAGATCAAGACCGGCTCCATGAGCCGCTCCGACCGGGTAGCCAAGTACAACCAGCTCATGCGCATAGAGGACGAGCTCGGGGTAACCGCCCGCTACATCGGGCGGGAAACCTTCTCGAACTTCCTGCGCTGACCGGGCGAGACCGCCGTTTCAGGATGGAGCCTCCGTCAGGTTGACGCCCCCCAGGCGGCGGAACCGGCGGGGGCTCCCTTTTTTTTGGCCGAAAACTTGTCAATTCCCGAGAGAGGGGTATAAAATGCTGGGTTGGGCAGTGTCCTGCCCGATTTTATGCATCCCGGATTACCCATGAAACATTCCAGCGCGTCTTTCCGTTCCGGCGTCTCTACGCTCATGATCCTCATAGCCCTCGGCTTCCCGGCACTTTTCGCCTCCTGCGCCGCGGCCGCAAAGACTCCGACGGCGGTCGATGGTTTCATCGACCTTTCGGGCCATGACTTCGCGCGTGTATCCGTGGTCACGCTGGGCGGCCGCTGGCGCCTCATTCCCGACAGGCTCGTCTCGATCGAGGAGCTTCAAGATCTTGATCTCCCCTCGGCATCGGTTTCTGTGTCCGTTCCCGGACCTTGGAGGGAACAGACGATCCGCGGCGTCAAGGGAAAACGATTCGGCGAGGGAACCTACGTTCTGGACGTCCTCCTGCCGGAAAACCATCCAGACCTCGTGTTCTACAAGGATTTGGTGCACTGCAGCTCCCGGGTATTCCTCAACGGGAAGAGCCTCGAGGCCCCCCCCGTAACGGATCCGGCGATGGAGGGGGAGGTAAAGGCAAACCGGCCGGGGTACTACCGGGTTCCGGGCAGGGACAACCGGCTTCGCGTCGTGATTCAGGTAACCAACTGGTGGGATGACTACGGGGCGGGCATAAATTCCATGCCCCGTCTCGGGACGGCCCAGCATTTCGAGACCGAGAAAACCCTCAACGCGGGGTATGAGTTCTTTATCATGGGAATATTCCTTATCGCGGCGCTTCACCATATTACCCTCTACGGCCTTCAGAGGAAAAACCGGGCTTTGCTCTGGTTTGCCCTGCTGTGCCTGGCGGTGGTCCTTCGGCAAATGTCGGCCACGGAAAAATTCCTCTTAAGCCTTGCGGGACTCGGCTACACCCCCCTGCTCAGGATGGAGCACGGCTCGGCGTACCTCATCGCGGCCCTTTTTACCCTCTATTTCAATTCAGTTTTTCCCTCCCGGAAAATCCGCCCCGTCTCCGCGGCCCTCGTCCTCATAGGGCTCATCCTCTTCGCCCTGTCGGCCCTGACGCCGATCCGCTTTTTCTCTACCCTGGTTCCTATCCTGCTCCTCTACGTGCTCGCCGCGGGCATAAACGGCTTCGCCATCATCGGTTCGGGCATTGTCCGCGGGGAATCCCAGTCCATTATGATGGCGGCGGGGCTCGTATTCCTCTTCCTGCCGAGCGTCGGCGATGTTCTCGTAACCATGCAGGTTATCTTCGCGGACGCGATGATGCCCATAGGGCTTTTACCCTTTGTCGCCATCCAGTCCTACGTTCTGGCCAAGCGCTATACCCGGGACACCATTGAGGCGGAGACCCTGCGGGTGACCGCCTCAAAGCTGGCCGAGATGGACGCCCTCAAGACCCGGTTCCTGGCCAACGTTTCCCATGAGCTGCGCACCCCCGTATCCCTGATCAAGGCGCCCCTGGCGGCGATCATGGAGGGAGGCTACGGCGACTTCGTTTCCCGGGACCATGAGGTCTTCAGCCTCATGAAAAAGAACGCGGACCGGCTTCTCGTCCTCATCGAGAATATCCTGGATCTTACGCGCCTGCAGGCCCGGGGATGCCTGACCCTTACGCCGATGGACCTGACGCCCCTGGCGGGGAGCATTTTCTCTGAATTCCGGGAGCTCGCCGCCCGCAAGGGACTCGCCTTCGTCACCGAGCTTCCCCCGGAGGG
>QKDA01000248.1 GCA_003246765.1 Spirochaetales bacterium
AATCCCGGGTGTTCGCGGCGTCGATCTGGGGATTTACCCTTCGGGTAAGGGTGGATTTCCCCTCCTCCGCGGCGAGCTCATACACCTGCCGCTGCACCGCCGCGTCGGTCTCGAAGATGCTTTGGGCCACCTTGGAGCGGGCCGAGGAAGGGGCTTCCTTCTTTTGCGAATTAACCGAAACCGAGGACCTTTCCGATGTCGGCGCCGCCGCCGGAGCCTGTGCCGGGGCCGGGGCCCCGGACGCCGCCAGAGACCCGGACACAGCCGGAGCCCCGGACTCTTCCGAAAGCTCCTCGGCCGCCGAAAGCTTGTCGGCCGCCGAGGGCGACGCCCCGTAGGCTAACCCCTCAGCCCGGGCCGTGACGATCGACGACTCGTATTCCGCCGCGATGTTCCGGTACACCGGTATGGTTTCCTCGCTGCCGAAAACCCGGAGATACCGCCAGTAGAAGCGCCGGATCTCCTCGTCCCCGGGGTTGTCCTCGGGGAGGAGGATGGTCCCGGAGGAATCGAGGAGGAAGGGTATGCCAACCAGGGGCTGCCGCGCTTTCCATTCCGCCAGGTCCGCGGCCGTCGGGGCCCCGGAACCCTCGGCGGGAGGCGCGCTATCGCCGAGGGACTCGGGGAGGTCCGCGAACCAGGCCCCGATTCGGGCGTTGGTTTGGGCCACTTCCAGCAGGAGCGATTCCCTCAGCCGGTTTCTCATGTCCCCTTCCTGCTGGTCCACGCTCCGCAAGGCCAGGTAGGCCAGCCCGGCGAGGGGAATGACGAGAAGAGGCAGCGCGAGCGCGAGGGCCCTGCGCCCCCCTGATCCTTTCATGGCCATCAGTGTACCAGCTTTATTCGCCGCGGACAAATCCCTTTGCCTCGGCGAGGTTCCCCAGGGAATCGAGCATCGCCCGGTCCAGGGATTCTTCCGCCCCGGCGTTCTGCCGGCCGGCGGCGAGGAAGGCTTCCCGTTCCGCCGAAAGGGCGGCGATTTCCGCCTGTATGGCCTTTCGTTCCTCCTGCTTGCGCGCCACGTAGGCATCCCGCTCCCCGGGGCTCAGGTTTCGCATCTCCGCAGGCAGTTCAGAGCTCGGCATGGAGGCGAGGGGCGCGGCGCCGGACGCGGCGGCGTCCACCAGGTCCCAGGAGGAATTGGCGTAGCTCCCGGAAGACTTCACCTTGGCCCGCTTGAAAAAGCCTTCCCGGTTGAGGTTTTCCGCCTGGGCGTCCTGTTCCTCCTGCAGCTCCTTCCTCGCCTCTCCCTCCTCGCCGTAGGCGATATAGGTGTCGTTAAGGCGCCGGTTGAGTTCGCTGAGCCGGTCGTCCTGGGGGCAGGGAACGTACTCGTAGCGGTAGTCGCCGTTGATGTTCGCGAAGGCCCCGCCGGTTATCCTCGCCCCGTCGGCCCACCCGGTACGGATACCCTCTTCCCGGCTCCCGCAGAAGATGGTGTTAACCGTAACCCCCATCCTGACGGCCCGTTTTCCGGAATCCCGATAATCGGTCAAACCCTGGGTAAAGGGCTCGTTCCCCGCGATATAGACGATCCGAAGGTCCGCTTCCGCCGACGACCAGTCGAGTTCGTCGAGGCTCCTGCGGATCGCCAGAGCGCAGTATTCCTCCCCGCCGTTGGTGTCCAGCTCAAAGAGCCTGGCCGAAAGGGCGTCGAGGTCCGAGGTGAAGGGCATGACCCTCCTGACGTAGCCGGAGAAGACGGAATTGGAATCGTTTCCGTACTCGTAGAGGGCGACCTCGAGGCGCGCCCGTTCGCCCCGTCTCGAGTATTTCCCCGTCTCGGAGACGATGTTCCACAGCTGGCTTTTCGCCTGGTCTATGAGCCCGTCCATGCTGTTCGAGGTGTCCAGGAGGAGGGCGATCTGTACCAGGGGCCGGCCGTCCCCGGGAACGGCGAAGGCCCGGGCGGCCCCCAGGGCCGCGAGGCAGATAAGGGCAATGGCGCGGGCGAGTCGTTTTGACGTATTCATATGAACCTCCAGTAAAGGTCTCTTGGGATACCCGAAGCATAGATCCTTGGAGGGAACCGATTGTCAGAGCCTTGTAACGGGGCGTAAAAGATTTGTAAAAAGGCCCGGTTCAGCGTACACTGCGGCCATGGAAAGTGCGGTCACGAACATTCTCGGCATGGGCGAAGAAGCCCTGGCGGGGGAATTTTCCCGGCGCTACGGAAAGGGTCTCTACCACGCCCGGGGAACCCTGCGGCATCTTTACTCCTCCGGAAGCCTTGAGGGCCTCGGGGCGCAGGCGGAGTTCCGCGCCTCCCGGAAGCTCGCGGAAGCGGTCCTCAGGGATTTCGCGGCCCCCCTCCCGGAAGTCGCCGCCGAGGAGGAGGAGGGAGGAACCCTCAAGTTCGCCCTATCCCTGGAAGACGGGGCGGTGGTGGAAGCGGTCGTCATACCGATGCGGGGGCACCAGTCGCTCTGCCTTTCCACCCAGGTCGGGTGCGCCCGCCGATGCGCCTTCTGCAGGACCGGCCGCATGGGGCTTAAGCGAAATCTCGGCGCGGGGGAGATAACGGCCCAATACATGGCGGCCCGGTTCCGCTTCGGGGCGGATATACGAAACGTGGTTTTCATGGGGATGGGGGAGCCCTTCGACAATCCCGAGGGGCTATACGGGTCTCTCGGTATCCTTCTGGATCCCCGGGGGCCGGGACTGCTCCCGGGCAGAGTCACCGTATCCACCTGCGGCCACGCGGAGGGCCTTGAGGACCTTGGCAGGAGAATCGACCGGGAGAGCGGGTCCCCCCTGCGCCTGGTCACCCTCGCCGTAAGCCTCCACGCGGCAACCGACGAAAAGAGAAGCTCCCTTATGCCGGTCAACCGGGCGTGGCCCCTTAACCGGCTCAAGGAAGCCCTCCTCGCCCTGCCCCAGGCCGGGATTAAGGATCGGCTCTACCTCGAATACCTGGTCATTCCCGGGGTTAACGACACTGAGGCCGACGCGGACGCCCTGGGGCTTTTCATGGAGGGCCTAAAGGCGAAGGTGAATCTCATAGCCTTCCGGCCTCCCGAGGGAAGCCCCCTGCCCCCCTCAACCTGGGGTAGTCTTGAGTCCTTTTGGAAGGGTCTCAGAAGCAGGGGTATCCCGTGCTTTACCCGCAAGGAAAAGGGGGAGGGAATACTCGCTTCCTGCGGGCAGCTAGCCACGGGAGGGTCTTAACGCCGATCCGCGGCGAAAGGCTGCGGCCGCGGGCTTCTCGGATCAGTCGGGAATCCAGGCCACCGCCACGGCTCCAATGCCGGCGTGGATTCCCACGGCGGGGGATATCTCCGAAACGAACTCGGCCTTCTTTCCGATGAGAGCCTCAATGTCGTCAGCCATTCTCCCCGCCAGCTCGGGGCTCGCGGCGTGGACCACCGCGTACCTTCCTATGCGGGTCCCGTGTTTTCCCACGATCCGGAGCATTTTCTTCCTGCTGCCGGCGGAGGAGAAGGAGGCGCCGAAGGCGATCCCCTTACCCTGGGAGTCCAGGGAGATAATGGGCTTGAGGTTCGCCGCGGCGGCGACGAAACCCTTGAGGGCGCTCACCCGTCCGCCCCGGACCATGTACTTGAAGGTAGCCACGCTCACGAAAATCCGCGATTCGGCAATGCGTCCTTCGAGCCTGGAAAGGATATCGGCGTATGCCATTCCCCGGGCGGCGTCCTCCGCCGCGGCCATCACCGCAAGGCCCTGGGCGGCGGAGTTGAGCCGGCTGTCCACCACGGCAATGGGATACCCCCCGTCTCGCAGGGCCTTGGCCGCGTTGTTCATCACCTGCCAGGTCCCGCTCAGGGCCTTTCCCACGGGGATGGCGATAATCGAGTCGTAGTGGGTGGAAAGCCACGAAAACACCTGCTCTACCCTGCGGGGATCCGGCACGGAACTGCCGGGATACTCCTCGCGCCCGTCCAGGTAGGGATAAAAGGTTTCCGGCGTAATGGTCACCCGGTCGAGGTATTCGTCCCTGCCCCACAGGATTTTTTGGGGGATCACGTGTACCTGGTAGCGGTCCGCCAAGTCCCGGGGAAGGTCGGCTATGGAGTCGGTAACGATCGCCACGGGGGAGACCCGCCGGTGTACCGCTTCCCGCTGCAGGTGCATGTCGTCCACTTTTTGCTCCAGGATCGCCCCGAAGTCCCGAAGCTTGAGGAAGACCGCCGCGGGATCGTCGGTGTGCACGTGGATTCGGGTCTTCTCCCGCCCCTCGCTCACCACGAGGGAATCCCCCATACCCGAAAGGGCCCCGCGCAGGGCGGCCGCCGAGAGGGCGCTCCCGAGAAGGGCCTCGGTGCAATACCTAAAGGAGAGGGGAACGCCGTCGTCGGGAACCTCATGGACGGACTCCTCCGCGGAGGGAGCGGCCAAAAGCACGCCCTTTCTCCCCTCGGGGCGCTTGCCCGTCAGGATCATCCGGCAAATTCCCTCGATAAAAGCCACGAACCCCGAAGCCCCCGCGTCCACCACGTTGGCCGCGCGAAGTTCCTCCAGCTGAAGCCTCGTGTCTTCCAGGGCGCTGCGGGCGGTATCCGCCCCCCGAAGCATGAGCTCCCCGAAGTCGTGAATCCGCCCGCCAAGACGGTGCATTTCCTCCGACCAGACCCGGAGCAGGGTTAGGAGCGTGCCCTCCCGGGGATTCTCCACCGCGCCGTAGGTGTGGGCCGCGGCGTTTCTCAGGGCAAGGGTGAATTCCCCGGTGGACATGGATTCCCGACCGACGCATTCCCGGGCCAACCCGTTAAGGAACTGCGCGACGATGATACCCGAGTTGCCCCGGGCGCCGGAAAGGGCCCGGTCGGCGATATGGGCGAGGGTCTCAGAAAGGGACCGGGAAACCCGGGGTACCTGAAGGGTTGAATGAAAGGTGGAAACCATGTTCGTTCCCGTGTCCCCGTCGGGAACCGGAAGTACGTTGATGTCGTTGATCCGCTTTTTATGGCTGGCGAGGTTTTCGTAGCCCGAAAGAAAACCCTCGTAGAGAATGAATCCGTTTAGCTTCACGACTTCAGTCATGTCAGTACCCCCGAGAGACTTCGTTAAAAAAGGCGGCTTTCCCGGCCCTCGAAAAGGGCCTTGATATTCCTTCGGTGGCTCACGATCACGAGCACCGGCACGAAAAGGGTATAGGTCAGGAGCGCCGGGTCCAAGGACTCGCCGAGGGCAAGGGAAATGCCGGCATAAGAGAGGGGCATGGACACGGCTGCCGCTATGGAGGCGGCGGATGCCCTTCGGAACAGGAACAGGGCCAGGCCGAACACCGCAAGCCCCGCAGGGAACAGGGGCGCAAAGAGGGCCGTCAGTACCCCGGCGCCCGTCGCTACCCCCTTCCCCCCCTTGAATCCGATGTAGAGAGGGAAAAGGTGCCCCGCCATCGCGGCGGTTCCGGCGATGATACCGGGCAGGGACCCGGGCAGGGGGAAATTGCCCCCGTTAACCAAAAAAACGGGCAGAAACCCCTTTGCGAAATCCACTATCGCCACTCCCAGGGCGAGACCGGGGCCCAAAACCCTCAGGGCATTCGTGGCCCCCACGTTTCCGCTTCCAAGCTCCCGTATATCCTTTCCCTTTACCACGCGGACTGCCAGATAGGCCGTCGGGACGGAACCGGCAAGATAGGACAGTACCGCCGCCAGGAGCAAAGCCGCCATCAGCTTTTCCTGGGAGGCAGGGGAATGAGGAGGGACGTGCTGCCCTTATACTTAACGTAGGCCTCGCTTCCTCCCCATTTTTCTTCCGCGGACTTCTCGAGGAGCGGTACGCCGCTCACGAAGCGTATAAGAAGGGTTATGAAAAGGGGCCCGATGAAGTAAAGGAATTCCGCTCCCCTGAAGATAAAGAGCCCGGGAAAGGCTATGGACCACCACAGGAGCATCTCGCCGAAATAGTTTGGGTGCCTGGACCAGGACCACAGGCCCTCGGCCATGAATTTTCCGCGGTTCTCTTCCTTGCTCTTGAACCGGTATTTTTGTGCGTCCGCTACCGCCTCGATGAGGAAACCCGCGAGAAAGCCCGCTACTGACACCGCCAGGGCCCAGACAGGGGGCTCCAAGGACTCAGGGGCCGAAAGGATCCCGAACACCGGAAGCATGACCACCCATACAGTCACTGCCTGCAGGAGCCAGAACATGCCGAAACGCACGGGATTGTTCCGCTTGTCGTCAAAACGGTGATCGACCTTAATGTGCAGGATGCGGTTGAATAGGTAAGCGCCCAAACGAATTCCCCAAAGGATTACCATTGCCGAGGCGATGACCTGGGCGGCTCCCTTTCCCCCGGAGGTGAGGTAGAGCACGGCCGTAAGCAAAACGAAGGATAGGCTGTAGGTAATGTCGGTAAACACGTCGGTTTTGAGGTATGCGGCAAAGACGAAGAAAATACCGTTCAGGGCGAGACTCGCCAATAAACTTTGCAGCAGGTTCATAAGGCCTCCTTGTTGTATTGTATACAATGTAAACAACCCCGAAGCCGCCGTCAAGTAAATCTAGATTAACATTTCTCCGCGCTCACCGATAATCGGCAAGGTATCCTCATTTTTCCATCATACCATTCCCATCATACCATGCATTCCAGGCAGAGGTCGAACAATTCCGACGCCTCGCGCTTCCACTGATTACGGTTCGCGAACCGGTAGCCCTCGAGCAAGGACCGAAACCTCTCGCTCAGGGCGCGGTTTCGCGAATGCCCGGGCCCCAGGCTCACGGTTCCGGAATCGCTGCCGACGACGCAGAGGCGGTTTCTCATCCCCGGGCGTTTCCATGCCGGATCCTGGGTAACCGCCTCATGGAGATAGATTCCCGCCCTGTCCGAGAGT
>QKDA01000179.1 GCA_003246765.1 Spirochaetales bacterium
GAATCTGTCCCGTGGTCCGGGGGAAGGAAATGGGGAGCCTTCCGGAGGGATTCACCTCGCCGAAGAGAATCTCCGCCGCGGCGATGCCCCCGTGGGTGCCCGAGTTGAAGGTTTCCAGCACCGCGTCGGAGGCCGCCGTTACCCGGGCGAACTCCAGGGGCTTGCCGTTCACCAGCACCGCCGCCAGGGGAATGCCCCGCTCCCGGCATACCGCGGAAACCGCCTCCGCGAGCTCGTCCTGGGCTCCCGAGAGGGCGAGGTCCGAGCGGTCGTGGGTTTCCCCCGTTTCCTGGAGGGTATCCCCCACGCAGAGAATCACCGCGTCCGCGCCGAGGGCGAGCCGCCGGGCCTTGTCGATGGACTCTACCGCGGGGTCCCGGGGGTCGCAGCCCTTCTCGAAGCCTACCTCGATCCCCCGCGCTCCCGCGAGGGAGCGGATTCCGTCCAGCATGGTGTCCACCCGGAAGGCCGGCACCGCGTCGTAGTGGGGCACGGGGTGGGTGAAGAAGGTCCAGTCCCCCACCTGGGAGCGCACCGAGTCCGCCATGGGGCCGATTACCGCGATCCTGCGCACCCCGCGTCCCCACCCCGCGTCCCGCGAGGGGGAGGGCAGGAAGGCCCCCCACCGCGTCGTTCTTCAGGAGCACCATGCACTCCCGGGCCATTTCCAGGTTCGCCCGGCGGTGTTCCGGGCAGTTGAAAACCTTCGAGAGGCTTGCCGCCTGAGGATCCTCCGAGAGGGGCAGGGTCTTCACCTTGTCGGGGTTGTCGAAGAGCCCCGCCTCGAACTTAACCGTCAGAATCCGGCGCACCGCCTCGTTCACCGCCTCCGGGTCCGCCTCTCCGCGCTCCAGCAGGCTGAGGGTCGCCCGGTAGAACTCCGGGGTCGTCATGATCATGTCGTTGCCCGCTTCCAGGGCTATGCGGGAGGCCCCCTCCATGTCGGCGGCCATCTTGTGCCGGGTAAGGAGGCTCCTCACGTTCATCCAGTCCGTTACCACGAAGCCGTCGAAGCCCAGCTCCCCCTTGAGCACGTCCTTCAGGAGCCTCCGGTGGGCCGAGCAGGGGGTCCGGTCCACGCTCTCGTAGCCCGCCATCACCGTGCGGCACCCCGCCTTGAGGGCTTCCTCGAAGGGGGGCAAGAAGACGTCCCGCACCGCGCGCATGCTCACGGAGCTGTCGTAGGAATCGCGGCCCCCGGAGCTCTCGCCGTAGGCGATATAATGCTTGGCGCAGGCGACGATCCGGTCCGACGCGCCGGGATCGTCCCCCTGATAGCCCTTTACCGCGGCGGCTCCCATCTTTCCCGCCAGGAAGGGGTCTTCCCCGAAGGTCTCGTCCACCCGGCCCCAGCGCGGGTCCCGGCCCAGGCAGAGCACCGGCGAGAAGGTCCAGTGAAGCCCCTCGGCGTTCACCTCCCGGGCGGTAAGCGCGGCCATGCGCTCGGCGTTCGCCGGGTTCCAGCTCGCCCCCAGGGCCAGCTGGGTCGGGAACACCGTCGCCCCGTTGTGGATCGCGTGCCCGTGAATCGCGTCGATCCCGAAAAGCACCGGAATGCCCAGGCGGTTTCCCGCGGCGAGCCGCTGAATGCGCCGCGCGTCGTCCCCCAGGCAGTGGAGCACCGAACCGACCCCCTTCCTTGCCCAGTCGTCCGCCTCCTCGGGGGTGATGATGCTGTAGCTGATCTGCACCATCTGCGCCACCTTCTCTTCCGTCGTCATCGCCTTGAGGAGAAGGCCAACCCGTTCGCTGATGCCCTTGGCGGCGTCGAGCCAGGGCCGGTCGTGTATCGTCATGGAGTGCTCCTTGAAAGTTTCTGATAGAAACAAATATCGCACGAGAGACGGGAAAAAGCAAGGGGTGAGAATTTGGGGGAGGATAGGGGTGTGGGCTGGGGGAGAGGCAGAAGGCTTGCGCAGGGGCGGGCGTCCCTCTCCGCAGCCGGCGGAGGGGAGAGCCCTTGCCCCTGCGCTGACCCTAAACCGCGTAGTGCGAGACGATTCCCTCCAGCTGGGCCGTGGCGTCATCGGTATGCTCATTGGCGTTTTTCAGGCTTTCCCCCGCCTCCGTAACCACCTTGATTCCCAGGGCGAGTTCGCCCATGGCCTCGTCGATGTCGCCGCTGATCCTTCGGAGCTGGGTAACCGCCTGGAGCATTTCCTGGTTGCCCTGCCGCATTTCCTCGGAACTGGAGCGTACCGACGAGGTGATCTCGGAGATGCTCTCCAGGGCAAGGGAGACCCGCTTGCCGTTCTCTTCTGACTGGGCGGTGCTGTCCCTCATGGAACCGTTCAGGGTCTCCGCCTGCCGGACGGCGGCCTGTATGTCCGAGAAAGATCGTTCTACCTTTTCCGAGTCCCGGGAGATCAGCTGTATGGACTGGAGCATTTTCTGCTGGTTTCGGCCGATGGTCTTGGACTGTTCCGCGGACATTTCGGCGAGCTTTCGGATCTCGTCCGCCACCACGCTGAAGCCCCGGCCCGCTTCTCCCGCGTGGGCGGCCTCAATGGCCGCGTTCATGGCCAGAAGGTTGGTTTGGGTGGAAACGTTGGCGATAAGCTCGTTCGCCTCCGCCAGGTGCCGGGAACTGCTGGCGACCTCCCCAATCTCCTCCACCATGGTGCGAAGGACCTCCTGGCTCGTCTCCACCAGGGCCACCAGGGTTTCGGCGTTGCGCGTGTTGGTTTCCGCCGAGACCAGGATTTGGCCGTTCACCCGGAGCAGTTCCTCAATGGCCGCCCGCGAACGGTCGACCTCCTCGCTTTGCCGGCGAATCTGGTTGCCCAAAGAGTCAATGTTCCGGGCGAGCTGCTCTATGGACGCGGCGGTCTCGTTCACGTTGATTCCCTGCTCTCCGATCCGATCCTTCACCCGTTCCGTGGTGGAGGTTATCTGGCCCACTGCCGCCACGGTCTCGTTGACCTGGCGGGTTAGGCTCGTTTTAAGCTCTCCCAGACCCTCCAGCAACCCCTTGAGGTCCCGCATGTTGGCCCTGAGCAGCGAGAAAAATCCGTCGGAAGCCCCCATGGCGTTACCGATCTCGTCCGTGGTCATGGGCCTTGATCGGACCCGCAGGTCCCCGGAAGAGCCGGTCTCGAAGGTATTCACCAAGACCGAAATGGGGCGGATGATATACCGGGAAAGCTGGGAAATGAGCACCACCACCTCGGCAAGGGCCACGAAGCAGGCCATGCAGTTGAGCAGGACGATCCCCACCGCCAGGGAGTGCCCCGACTCTGGGGCAAAGCTCGCGGTGACGTTGGTCATGAACAGGAAGAGCGCCGTACCGGTGAAGATACCCCCCACGTAAAACCAGAGTTTCCCCTTCAGGGTGAACCATACGGGTCCCTCCGGGAACCTTGCGGTGAGGTACCGCTCCATCCGGTCTATCAGGGACGCCATGAAGGGAATCATGATCATGAGCTCGAAGGCGAAGACGAATCCCGCGGTAATGGGCACGGGCCGGGAAAATTCCGCATTGACGAAAACCACCACCACGACGATGCACGCTGCGAGTTCCACGAGCACCGTGAGGGCCTGCACCGCCAAGATGAGACGGAACCTGCGGCGCAGGGCCCCTTCGTCCCCCAGGCGGCCGAGTCCCCCGAGAAGGACTTGTCCCACCGCTATATTCACGGACCACACCAGGCCCAAGAGTGCGTAGGAGTGGGGTATCGTGAGGGTCCTGAGCAGTTCAGGCCAGGAGAAAAAGCCCGTGAAGAAGGCGAAGGGCGCCAGGAGCGCGAGGGGAAAGAAGGCGATGCCCGTGCCTACGACGATGAGGTCGCGGCGGAGGCCTTTCGTGAGCGTAAGGGTCAAAGATTCGTCCATGGCGTCATTCCTTTACCGAAGTTCCCGTTCTATGCCCGCTTTCCAGCTTTCCATCCACGAGCGGGCGTCCGCGCTGTCCGAGGAAATGTGCGGATGGAGGTGGATGCACAGACTAAGCCGGCCCTGCCAGGTCACGCAGCCCGCGGCGATCCGGAAAAAGCGTATCGCCGGGGGCGCGAAAAGCCAGTCTCCCTTCAGGTCCGGGCGGCTGTCCCCGCTCCACCGTCCGAGGTTCGAAAAAACCCCGATCGTGAACTGGCTCGTGGCCCGGTCTGCCCTAATCATGGCCCTTTTCGCCCAGAGGGGCAGGAAGCGGGTGGCGATGTAGGCGTTCCAGTTGGCCCAGTGCTCGCCCCGACCCAATTCGCGGTAGATCTTTCGGTGCACCTTCTGGGGGCTGTCTCCCCGCTCCAGGGCAATGCGCACGAAGCTGACGTGATTCTCGCTGTCGCGCCCCCGGGAGACCTTTCCCCGAAGATTGACCGGAACCATCCACCCCATGCTTTTGGTTTCCTCTGCGACGTCGGGAAAGACCGCTTCCGCGAGCCGGGACATCAGAAAGGAGTTAACCGTACAGGAGGCCTCTTTGCTTGCGGCGGTTATACGCTCGGTCGTCTGCTCGTCAAAGACGTGCCATGCTACCGCCTCTGGGGGAAGGTCGTGCCGGGGAATCGAGGGCGGGCCGAAGTTCTTCTTCCAGGCGACCCGTTGCCGTGGGGCGAGAAACTGCGGGGCGCTTCGAAGGAAGGGGCCCCAGGAACGGGGCGACTCATGGGGTATGGTGGGCAGGGGGCCCGGGTCATAACCGCGATCCCGCAGAATTTCCGCGAATCCCCCTATTCCGTCGTAATCTGCGTGGGAGTAGTACAGCCACCGCGGTTCCCGCGCACCCGGCGGCACGTGACCGAACCGTATTCCGATGTGGTCGCCCAAATCGACGGAGGCCTGGAACCAGGGCCTGATAGGGTTCCGGCGGTTGGGTTCGGCGCCCTTATGCTCGACTATGGCGCCGGATTGTGCAAAAAACATCGCTGCCTTCCTCGTTGTCTTTTTTTTGCACTTTTTGTGTTATTTCTTCCACAGTAGCACTACCTATTTTCTGCCGTCAAGAAAAGAAAAGAAAAAACCGGATAATGCAGAGGTGTTTATGGAGATAATGAAAAAAAAATGTTTTCGTTGTCCCTTTTTTAGTTGATTGTTTGCGGAACCATAATTACTCCGTACCTCCGAATACGGCGGTAGCGGCTGTGTGGGCAGCCTCTTCTATCGCGTTCGCCTTTGCGGCGAAGTAGTTCGTTTCCTCCGTGCCCGAGAGCAGGCGGTAGAAGGGCGTGGAGCCCCAGTCCGCGGGGAGGTCGGCGATGGCCTGCATGCCGTCGGTATCGTTGGGCACCCGGGAGGCTATGAGACTGTGCCATGAGCGGATGCGGGCCTCGCTCTTTTCCCGGGCAAACTCGCTTTCGGGCCCCGAAAAGGAACGGAGGTATCCGAGGTACGTCTCCCGGTACTCGGGAACGGCCAGGAGCTTGTCCAGGAGCGGCCGGTTCGCGCCCTTTCCCCAGGCCAGGGGATCCTGGGTCCCCGCGTCGTAGATCGCGGAGGTTCCCAGGGTATTGTCGTAATCGTAGGGCACGAAGTAAAACCTTCCGTCCTCGTCGAACACGGCGTAGTAGTTGTTCTGGTTTCCCCAGTAGTCGTCCCACATGCCCAGGATCACGCTGGTCGCGTAGGTCCGCAGGAAGAGATCCACGTCCATTTTTGATTCGTACCAGGCCTTGATCTCCTCGGGCCTCGACTCGTCAAGGGCATTGAGCTCGGTTATAAAGGCGGCGAGCTGGGCCTTCGCCTCGCCGAGCTCATCCTTCCTCGTTTTCAGGTCGTAGGGAAAGCGGAGTCCAAGGGAAGCGTTTTCGCAACCCATGGAGGAATCGGAGGCCGACCGGAGATCCGCGGGCCACAGGCATTTCCACACGAAGCCGTCGTTGCCCTTGAGGGCTCCTCCCTCCTTGGCCGTACGGGCGGAAAGGAACTGTTTGTTAGTCTGCTCCAGCATCTCGTAGACCCCGTAGTACACGGTTTTTGACCCCACCTTGACGGTTAGGGCGGTGTACGCCGAGCGCGGCGCCGTCCACACCCCGTTTCGGCGGAAGAGGTCGTAGCTGTATACCTCGCGGACATGGGCGGGGTCTCCGTTGAAGAATTTGAGGATCACCCCCTTCAGGGCCCCGTCCATCTTGCGGTCCTCCCCTTCCGGGAGCCACTCCTCGAAATCGAGGCCGAAGTGGGCGTGGTGAAAGGCGCCCTCGGGGCCCTCGGGACGGCGGCGGCTGGTGTTCCCCCGGATCTTCAGCCCTATATCCCTCATCTCCCAGCGCAGGCCGTCCTTTTCATAGACGTAGTCCGCATGGACGGGGGTTTCGTTCTTTGGGTTGGCGTCATAGTTTGCTAATAGGTTTTCCCATTCAGAGCGGCTTACGGTGACGGTGGTGTGAGCGAGGGTTTGGTTGTTAAAGATGAAATCCAGGCTCCCGCCCTTGCCTCGGCCCGTGACCGTTTCCTGGTCGCGGAATCCCATCCCGCTGAGGTTTGAGGACGCGCAGCCGATTAGGAAGGCAATGACAGTGAGGGCGGTAAATCGCAGGGTATGGTGTTTCTTCATGATTCCTTCCACACTAACAGCACTCGGAAATAGCCGTCAAGGCGGTGACGAGCCGGTCGAGCTCCTCGGTGGTCCTGTTTCCGTATGCGATGATGAGGGCGTCGGGGAAGGATCGGTTTTCGAGGCAATAGTCTTCCACCCCCTCCGCCGCTAGTCCTTCCCTTCCCAGGGCTGCCTTGAGCTCCGAGGCCGTAAGCTTTGCCGCATTCAGGGTTCGCCCCCGGCTCCGGATCACCAGGTGCATCCCCGTGGACCCGCCTAGTACCTCCCAGGCGCCCCCTCCCGCCGCCTCAAGCCGCCCCGTGAGGTAGTCCCGCTTGCGGCGGTAGGAACGGTGGCACCTGGCGAGGTGCCGCGAAAGGTGCCCCCGCTCGATGAACAGGGCCATGGCCTTTTGCTCAAGCCCGTCGTTCCAGTAATCCCAGCGCCGCTTCGCGGTTTTGACCCGGGCCAGAAGGCCTTGGGGAAGGATCATGAAGCCGATCCTCAGGGCGGGACTCACGGTCTTGCTGAAGGTGCCCACGTATACTACTTGAGCGGAATCCATGACCTTCAGGGGCGCCACGGGCTTGCCCCCGTAACGGAACTCGCTGTCGAAGTCGTCCTCGACGATCCAGGCCCCGATAGCCCTGGCCCGCTC
>QKDA01000104.1 GCA_003246765.1 Spirochaetales bacterium
GCCCTGGCGGACAAGCTCGCGGACGCGATTACGAAGCTGGTGGATAAGACCCCCAATGCCCCGATGCCCGAGGAGGAGATGCTCCTAAGCGAAGGGGATGAGGTTCTCTCAATCGAGCCCGAGCCCGAGCCAGCTGAGCCCGAGTCCGTCGGGCCCGAGCCAGCCGAGGAGGCCCGCAGCTCCCTTATGGGAGGCTCTCCCCTTCTCGGCCCCGGGGCATTCGAGGACGCCCTTTCGAAGATCGAGGGGCAATCCATCCTCGGCCTTTTCTCCTATTTCAAGAACGCCGCCTTGTCCCTTCCCGAGGAGGAGCTGTCGCTCTACCTCCTCAGCGACGAAAGGGTTCAGATGGAATACGTGATCGACCGGCTTTCGGGCCGGACGGGGCTTCATGAGGACGGCCGCATGGAGGAGATCCGCCGGCGTCTCGGATTCGCCGAGCCCGCGGCGTCGGACCTTGGGGGCACCATTTCCTTCCTGGAGGACCTGGTGGGCGACTTGCCCGACGCGGGCATCGCTGTTGCCTTGAAGAACCGCCTGGAGAGAATACGGGAGAAAGTGGATGCAGAAGCCTGAGGGAACGGTCTACGACGTGGCTGTGATCGGCGCCGGGGTTTGCGGAGCAGCGACGGCGCGGCTCCTTTCGCGGTATGACCTCAGGGTCGTCCTGGCGGAGAGGGAGGCGGACGTTTCCTTCGGCACCTCCAAGGCCAATTCCGGAATCGTTCACGGGGGATTTCACCATGGGTCTTCTTTCCTGAAGACCCGCCTTGAGGTAGCGGGGGCGTCCATGTTCGACCGGCTCAAGGATGAGCTGGGCTTCCCCTTCGAGCGCTGCGGCATCCTCGTGGCCGCCATGCATCCGGACGAATTGCCGGTGATCGAGCACCTGCGGGAGCAGGGACTGGCCAACGGGGTAACCAACCTCGAGTCCTGTTCCCGGGAGCGGATGCTGGAGCTGGAGCCGAAACTCGCGCCGGAGGTGTGCGGCGGGCTCTATGCCCCCGACGGCGGCATCGTCGAACCCTACCGCTACGTTTTTGCCCTGGTGGAAAACGCCCGGGACAACGGAACGGTCCTAGAAACTGGTTTTGACGCGGTTTCCGCCCGGCGGGAAGGGGATCACTGGGTTATCGGGGCCGCCGACGGCAGGGTATTGCGAGCAAGGTACGCGGTTAACGCCGCGGGTCTCCATGCGGACCGGGTTTCCGCCGCTTTCGGCGCCGAGACCTTCTCCATTAAGCCCCGCAAGGGCGAATACTTCCTTCTCGACCGTCTCGCCCCGGGCCATCCGGGCCGGGTAGTCTTTCCGGTACCGAACTCGGTATCCAAGGGGATGCTGGTAATCCCCACCGTGGAGGGCACCACCCTCATCGGTCCTACCGCGGAGGCCGTGGAAGACAAGGGAGACCTCTCCACCACCGCGCCCCAGCTGGAGCGGATCGTCGCTTCCGCCCGGGCCCTCATCCCCTCCGTGTCGGAGCGGGACGTCATCACCAGCTTTTCCGGGCTGCGTCCCACCCTGCACGAGGATTTCTTCATCGCCCCCTCCGAGTCGGTGCCGGCCCTGATCCACGTGGCGGGCATCCAGTCTCCGGGACTCACGGCGTCGCCGGCCATCGCGGAATACGTGGCGGACCTTCTCTCGGAGCAGGGCCTCGAACTGGCCGAAAAGGCGGGTTGGAATCCCCGGGTAGAGCCCCCCGTGAGGCCGCGCGGCCTTTCCCCGGAGGCGAGGGCCGCCCTGGTGGAAAAAGACCCCGCCTGGGGCAGGATCGTGTGCCGATGCGAGGAGGTCTCGGAGGCCGAGATCGTGGAGGCCATTCGACACGGGCACAGAACCCTGGACGGCATAAAATTCTATACCCGCGCCCAGATGGGCCGCTGTCAGGGCGGGTTCTGCACCTACCGCATCCTCAGGATTCTCATGCGGGAAACCGGGATGTCCTGGGAGGACGTGACCAAGCGGGGAAAGGGAACGGAAGTCCTGGGGGGAGAGCTGTGAAAACCCAGCAATTCGACGCAGTCGTAATCGGCGCCGGCGCCGCCGGCATGGCCGCCGCCAGAACGGTCGCCTCGCGGGGACATTCCGCCGTTTTGGTGGATCGCGAAGGCGATCTTGGCGGCATTTTGCTGCAGTGCATCCATAACGGCTTCGGGCTCCACCGCTACGGAGAGGAGCTTACGGGACCGGAATTCTCCTCCCGTCTCGAGAGGGAACTCAGGCAAGCCGGGGTTCCCTTCATGGGCGAAACGACGGTGCTCTCCATAGAACCCAATCCCGGGGAAGGGATTTTTTCCCTCCTTCTTTCTTCCGGCCGCGGCATAGAACGGCTCCGCTGCCGCTCGGTGATTCTCGCCATGGGCAGCCGGGAGAGGAACCGGGGCAACGTCCGAATTCCCGGCGACAGGCCCGCCGGGGTCTTTACGGCGGGCCTTGCCCAGAGGCTCATGAATATCGAGGGCTATCTTCCGGGAAAGAGGGCGGTGATCGTAGGCTCCGGGGACATAGGCCTCATCATGGCCCGAAGGCTCACCCTTTCGGGAATAGAGGTTCAGGCGGTGATTGAGCTCATGAGCTATCCCTCGGGGCTTGCCCGGAATATTACCCAATGCCTGGAGGATTTCGGCATCCCCCTGTACCTCTCCCACGCCACCACCCGTATCGTGGGGCGGAACCGCGTAGAGGGGATCGAGATCGCCCCTATCGAGGAGGGCTCGGTCCGTTACGACCGCTGCCGTTCCATACCCTGCGACACGGTGCTCCTCTCGGTGGGGCTGGTTCCCGAAAACGAGCTTTCCTCTAGGGCAGGGGTTCCCCTGAACCCGGTTACCAACGGTCCCCTGGTCGATTCCCGCCTGATGACGGGGGTTCCCGGGATCTTCGCCTGCGGGAACGTGCTCCATATTCACGATTTGGTAGACCGGGTAGCCGAGGAAGCGGAGCGGGCGGGCTCTTCCTGCGCCGACTGGCTTGACGCGGCCGACTCAGGCAGGACGGGCGGGGAGGCCTCCGCGGATATACCCCTTTCGGCGGGCAAGAACGTTCGCTATACGGTTCCCTCGTCGCTGAGTCCGTCCCGAGAGGGAACCGTCCTTTTCAGAAGCATGGTGTCCCTCGACCGGGCTGCGGTGACCCTTACCCAGGGGGATCGGGTGCTGTATACCAAGCGGGTGCCCTGGGTTAGGCCCGCGGAAATGCAGCGCCTGGACATACCCGCCGGAATTCTTGAGTCCGCCGGGAGCGGTACCTGCTTTCTTGCGCTGGAAGACGGGGAGGCCAAAAGATGACCGAGATGGTGTGCATACTGTGCCCCCGAGGATGCAGGCTAACGGTCTCCGAGGGGCCCGAATGGGCCGTGAGGGGCAACGGATGCCCCCGGGGGGCGGTCTACGGCAGGAGCGAGGCGGAATCCCCGGTCCGGGTCGTTACCGCCACCTGCAGGGCGCGGATCCCGGAGGACCTGGCGGGGATGGATCTTCCCAGAAGGGTTCCCCTCAAGACCTCCGCCGGGGTTCCGAAGGCCCGCGCCCCGGAGCTTGCCCGGCAGCTGCTTTGCCTGGAGGCGGAGCTTCCGGTTCGGGAAGGGGACGTGCTAATCGAGGACTGGGACGCCACGGGGGTTTCGGTCGTAGTTACCCGGAGCATCCCCCCGCTTTCTTAGCTCGATTTCCCTGGGGCGGGCTGCCGACGGCGCTGCCTGGCCGGCGCGGCGGGGGACGTCGCGTCCGCCTTATCCGTCTTGGCCGGGGTTTCTCCCTGGGCCTTTTCGGCCGCCCCAAGCCGGATGATCCTAGAATTCGTGAGCACTCTGTGCCCTTCCGCCGTGATCAGTATATCGTTTTCCAGGCGGCACCCGCCGTGGACCGGATGGTAGAGCCCGGGCTCGCAGGTCACCACCATGCCCGGCTCGTACACCCAGTCGTTGTCTTCCCTGTTGCGTACCGCGGGGCCCTCGTGTGCCTCAAGCCCTATGCCGTGGCCGAGGGCGTGGGGCATCTTTCGCTTGGCCTTCTCGAAAATCTCGTCAACCTTGATCGGCGCCGCCTTGGTGGGCAATCCGGGCTTGTAGAGCTCCAACGCCGCCTTATAGGCCTTTTCCACCAGGGCAAGCTGCTTCTCCTGGGCCGCGGTGAGCTCCCCCGAGGCTACCGTCAGGGTCACGTCGCTGGTATAGCCCTGGAATTTGATCCCGAAATCGAGGATCGACAGGCCCTGCCCGGGAAAGGGCGAGGAGGTATAGGGGGGAAAGGCGTGAATTCCGAAGCTTCTCTCGGGCCCCGCGGCGAGGGTCTCGAAACCCGTTCCCTCGGCGCCCATCGACCGGGCCTCCCGCTCGATGAGCAGGGCAACGTCGGTTTCGGTCTTGATCTTGCCGGAACGCAGGTTCTTTTCGATGAGGTTGATGAGGGTGTCGGTGATGGCGGAGGCCTTTTCTATCACCGCGATTTCCGCCTCGTCCTTCAGGGATCTCATGCGCTCGATTTCCCTGGCCGCCCCGCCTTCCCGGCAGATAACGTCGTACTGGAAAAGGGCTTCCACGTATTTAAGGAATGAGGGGTAGGGGGTGACCGCGGGAATCTCGATCCTGGAACGGTCCGGCACGCCGATCCGCTCGGTGATTCCCCGGACCGCGGCGACGGGATTGCGCCCGAAATCGGTATAGGGCACTATCACGTCCACCCGGGCCATCTTTTCCGCCATGATCTCGTCCCAGGGACAAAGAACCGCATGCCCCGTTATGGTCATGATGAGCAGGGCGTCCGAGGGATGCCCCGTGAAATAGCGTATTGCCGGATCCCGGCGGCCTTCGGTATCCTCGAGTACGACTACTGAGATGCTGTTTCGGGCCATCCAGGTATAAAGCTCGGCCCTCCGCTTCTGAAAAGGTTCCATATCACGTAAATATACCCCCTTTTCTTTGACAGGGTAAAGCAAATAGGCTATCATGGCCCCAAAATCGGCCGGGGATCGGGGGTTTTCATTAATGAATTCGCACGTCAGCAAAAAGCTTGCCTATGCAAGCGGCCAATTCGGCCTGGCCCTGAGCGCCTACGGCATCGTAAAGCTGTTCGCTTATTTTTACGTGGCCCGGGGCGTGCCGGGGGTGCGCCTCTTCCCCGACTATATCTATCAGAACGACCTTTTCGGCTATTTTACCGCCGCCGGGCTTATCCTGGCCCTTAGCCGGGTGGTGGACGCCCTTTCGGGGGTCTTTTCCGGGTGGCTTTCGGACCGGGCCATTCTCAGGCGGGGCCGCCGAACCGCCATGATGCGCCTTATCGCCCTTCCCCTGGCCCTCTTTTCTACCCTGGTGTTCTTCCCGCCCTTCGCGAACCACCCCGTACTCAACACGGTGTTTATTTGCCTCTTTTCGGTGGGCTTTTTCCTTTCCTACTCGCTCTATGCCATTCCCTACCTGGCGCTGATTGCCGAGTTGGGAGTGAGTTCCCGGGACCGGCTTCAGCTTTCGGCCCTCATTGCCGCGGCCACTGCCTTGGCTTCCCTGGCGGGAAACCGCGTCCTGGCCTTCATGGAACTCGTGTCGGAGCACAGCTCCCTGTCCCCCCTCGCGTCTTTCCGCCTCGTGGTTACCCTGTACGCCCTGATATCCGCCCTTTTTCTCGTCCTGCCGGCCTTTATCCTCACCGACGTGGTTCCCCCCGACGCGAGCCGCGTGAAGGACTCCCTGGACGGTTCGGTAAAGGCGGTGCTTTCGGATCGGAATTTCAGGCCCTATCTTATCGCGGACATAATGTACCGTTTCGCCGCCGCGGTCACCATGACGGGGTTCCTCTACTACGTAACCGTGCTTCTGGGCCTTCCCCAGGAACGTTCGGACTACTTTTTACTCATGATCTTCACGGTGAACATCGCCCTTTACGTGCCGATCTACCGGCAGACCGTCCGGCGGGGCAAAAAGAAGATGCTTGCCCTGGGCTTTCTCGTCCTCTTCGTAGACCTTATCCTGCTGGTGCCCGCGGGCCGCTATCCCATTTCGGCAGAGGCCCAGGGATGGATCCTGTCCCTGCTTTTCGCCTTTTCCCTGGCGGTCTTTTCCGTGATTCCCAACGCCCTGATAGGCGACGTGGCGGTGGCCTGCGAGCGTAAGACCGGCCAGCTCCGGGGGGGGATGTACTTCGGCGTTCACTCCCTGCTTTCCCGTCTGGTCCAGATGGTCGTGGTCCTCGCCTTTCCCCTCTTCGTTACCCTTTCCGGAACCCCCGCGGCGGCAGATCCCGCCGCGACCCTCTCGGGTCCCGGCCCGGGCACCGCGGGCCTGCGTATCGCCCTGGGCCTTGGGGCGCTGGCCGCCCTGGTAGGTTTTACCGCGGTTACCTCGTACCCCGAAAAGGAAGTCGGCGTTCTCCTAGAATAGCTTGCCCTGAAGGTCCCTCGGCAGGCCAGGCATCCAGGCATGCAGGCATGCAGGCATCCAGGCATCCAGGCTTCCAGGCTTCCAGGCTTCTCAGCCTCTCAACTCTTTAGCCTCTCAGACCCTTTTGTCTCCCTCGGACGGCGGAAAGCGCCGCCCCCGCGACGGGGTCCCGCGTGGCGGCCAGAAGGGCGGCCCCGAGAAGCCCGTACAGCAGGGTTTCCGCGAGAAGGGGAATCCCCTGGGAAACGAGCTTGCCGCCCCCC
>QKDA01000212.1 GCA_003246765.1 Spirochaetales bacterium
TCCTTCGTGAACGGCCAATACACCTCCGACGGGGGAACCCACCTTTCCGCCTTCAAGGAAGGCTTTCTCAAGGGCATCAACGAGTACTTCCGCAAGAACTACAAGAGCGAGGACGTGCGGGAGGGCACCGCCGCCGCCGTGGCGGTCAAGATCCAGGCCCCCATATTCGAGAGCCAGACCAAGAACAAGCTCGGCAACACGGAGGTCCGCTCCTGGATCGTGAACGAAACCAAGGGCGCCGTGGACGATTGGCTTCACCGGAATCCCGAGGCCGCGCGGCAGCTGGAACAGAAGATCCTCGCCAACGAGCGCCTTCGTACGGAACTCAATTCCGTAAAGAAGGAGGCCAAGGAGGCGGCCAAGAAGATCGCCCTGAAGATTCCGAAGCTGAAGGACTGCAAGTACCACTTGAGCGACGGGCCCAAGGGCGAAAACACCATGATCTTCATTACCGAGGGCGATTCGGCCTCGGGTTCCATGGTCTCGAGCCGGGACGTATACACCCAGGCGATCTTCGGCCTCCGGGGAAAGCCCGAGAACATGTACGGCAAGAAGCGGGCGGAAATATACAAGAACGCGGAGCTTTACAACATGATGATGGCCCTCGGCATTGAGGGGGACATCGCGGACCTCCGCTACGCCAAGATCGTCATCGCCACCGACGCGGACAACGACGGCTTCCATATCCGCAACCTGCTTTTAACCTTTTTCCTCGGTTACTTCGAGGAACTGGTGACCTCGGGCCGGGTGTACATACTGGAAACGCCCCTGTTCCGGGTCAGGACCAAAAAGGAAACCCTTTACTGCTATTCGGAGAAGGAGCGGGACGCGGCGATAAAGAAGCTCGGGAGCTCCAGCGAGGTGACCCGGTTCAAGGGACTCGGCGAGATCAGCCCGAAGGAATTCGGCCAGTTTATCGGGGAGGATATCAAGCTCCTTCCCGTCACGGTGCAGGCGATCAAGAACATACCGGGAATTCTCGAGTTCTACATGGGTAAAAACACCCCGGAGCGCCGGGAGTTCATCATGAAAAACCTGCTCGCGGAGGTGGACGCGTAATATGGATTACATCAAGAGCCTATTCAACAAGAACTTCCTCGAGTACGCGAGCTACGTAATCCGGGACCGGGCGATTCCGGACCTGGAAGACGGCCTCAAGCCCGTTCAGCGGCGCATTCTCCATTCCCTTTTCGAGATGGACGACGGAAAGTTCCACAAGGTGGCCAACGTGGTCGGCCACTGCATGAAGTATCATCCCCACGGGGACGCCTCCATCGGCGGTGCCCTGGTGGTGCTTGCCAACAAGGAACTGTTCATAGACCGGCAGGGCAACTTCGGAAACCTCATGACCGGCGACGCCGCCTCGGCGCCCCGATACATCGAGTGCCGGGCTACCCCCCTGGCGAAGGACATTTTCTACAATCCCGAGATAACCACCTGGCTTCCTTCCTACGACGGCCGCAACAAGGAACCCACCGCCTTCCGGGCGAAGCTTCCGGTGGTACTCCTCCTCGGGGCGGAGGGCATCGCCGTCGGCATGTCCACCCGAATCATGCCCCATAACGCCCGGGAGCTCATAGCCGCGGAAATCGCCTGCCTCGCCGGCGAGAAGTTCCACCTCTATCCCGATTTCCTCACCGGCGGACTGGCGGACGTGTCGGGGTACGACGACGGAAACGGAAAGATCCTCGTCCGCGCGAGACTCGATACCTCCGACGAGAAACGGGTGGTGATCCGGGAGCTGCCCTTCGGGAGCACCACCGAGAGCATGATCGCCTCCATCGAGGCGGCTTCCCGCTCGGGAAAGATCAAGATTTCCGAAATCAACGACTATACCACCGACAAGGTGGAGATCGAGATAAAGCTCCAGCGGGGGGTGTATACCGCGGACGTGGTGGACGCCCTCTACGCCTTTACCGAATGCGAGCAGTCCATATCCTGCAACCTCCTGGTGATCAAGGACAACTACCCCGTGGTCATGAGCGTTTCCGACGTGATCCGGGACCATGCCAAGCGCCTGGTGAAGATCCTTAAGGAAGAGCTGGAGCTGGAGAAGGCCCAGCTCACGGACCGGCTCCACATGCGGACCCTGGAGCGCATCTTCATCGAGGAGAGGATCTACAAGAAAATCGAGACCATGAAGACCGCCGAGGGGGTGGTCAAGGCGGTTCTCACGGGCTTTGAGCCCTTCCGCGCGGAGCTGATCCGGGACGTAACCGAGGACGACGTGGACCGGCTCCTGAAGATTCCCATCAGGAGAATATCCCTCTACGACATCAACAAGAACCGCGCGGAGGTGGAGGAGATTAAGGCCCGCATCAAGGAAATCAACAGGCTCCTCAAGAACCTTACCTCCTACGCGGTGACGGTGCTCAAGGGTATTCTCGCCAAGCTGGATCCTGAGGAGACAAAGCGGAAGACCGAGCTTGCCCGATTCTCGAAGGTAGACGTCAAGGAGGTCGTAACCCGGGACACTCCCCTCAAGTACGACCCCGAGACGGGATACCTCGGTACGGCTCTCGCCTCGGGCACCGAGATTCTCAAGGTAACCCCCTACGACCGGGTTCTGGTGCTCCGCAAGAGCGGGGTGTACACGGTCATGGATGTGCCCGAGAAGGTTTTCGTGGATACGGGCATGTGGTATTGCGGTTTTTCCGATAAGGAAGTCCTTTCCAAGGTGCTGTTCACGGTTATTTACCGGGACCCGAAAACGAACTATCCCTGCATCAAGCGTTGCCGTATCGAGGGTTATATTCTCAACCGGGACTATATGATCGCCCCGGATGGCGCGGAGATACTCTACGTCGGCACCCGGGAGAAGTTCCAGATTACGGTTAACTACGTTCCCAAGCCCCGGCTAAAGACGCTGAAACAGGCCTTTAAGGCCCAGGATTACGCCGAGAAGGGCCTCAAGAGCCTCGGGGTCCGCCTAGCGAACCGGGAAGTGGAATCGGTGAACGTGGAAGACGGAAAGGGCCCGCCGGTTAAGACACCGGGCGGCGGGGACGCGGAATCCCCGGGGCTTTTCGACCAGTTGCCGGCTTCTGGGGGATCGGGGCTCATGAAAAAGGCCCAGGAAAAAAAGATCCAGGATACCAAGGCAAAGGCCGGGCCCAAGCCCAAGCAGGAGCCTAAAACACCCAAGACGGCGGCCAAGAAAGAGCCGAAAACGGTTCGGGGGACGACGAAAAAGAAATAATCCGCGAGGCGGTTATGCCGCCCCGCAGATAAAAAAAGGGCTGTCCCGCTGGGGGACAGCCCTTTTCCGTTGAAGGTCGTCGAACGGTTACTGGAGCTTGAGGGCTACCACGGTATCAAACTTCGGTACCGGCGTGGCGGCGGTCACCGGCGGGATGAAGGGCGCCGGGGCGGCGATGGTCGCGATGACGGGGGAGGTAATCTCCGACGAGGGCGTTTCCGCCAGGGCTATGGTCTCCATGCGGGCTTTCAGGGCCGTTACGGGGCTTGCCACGGCTTCGCCGAAGAGTTCCAGCTGCTGTCCTGCGGTACCGGTGCGGGTCTGTCCCACGGGGGTGGAAAACACTACCACTCCCTGGGTGATCACGAGCTCGTCGCCGAGCTCAAAGACAGTGCCGCGCACCGACGCGGTGGCAACCGGGCTTTTCACCGAGAAGGCGTTTTTCTTGTTGTTGAAGGAATTGACCTCAGCCTTTACGTTCCCCACCTCCAGGTAGAGTTCGGTGTTGACGGCGTCCTCCTTTTCCACGAGCTGGGTGAGGGTCATGCGGGTAAGGGGTTTGACCGTGAGGATCGAGGCTCCGAGCTTGATGCTCGCCTCGGATTTGAAGCCCGTGGAGATCATGGTGCCCGGGGCGAGGGTGTCCCCCGCCTTGAGGGGTTGCCAGATGCCCGAGGCATTCTGGTATTCCACCTTTCCGCTTACGGTCACAACCTGCGCGTCCAGGGCGAAAAGGCCCGCCGTCAAGGTTAAGGCGAACACAATCGCCATTGTCCGTTTCTTCATATTCGTTACCTCCCGGTATGTCAGAAATTGAGGATGGCCTTGAGGGCCGCCTGTATTTCCATGTCCCCGTCGGCGGGGATCCAGCAATAGGAATCAAGACGGAATTTCAGGTCGCTGGCCGCCCGCAGGGTCGCTCCCGCGCTGACTTCGCTGCCTTCGTAAAGGTCAGGCTGCGTGTCGGTGGTCTGGGCGGTCATGAAAACCTTTCCCCCGAAATCCAGGTTGAAGGTTTTTAGGGGGTTGAAATTCCATCCCGCGGAAGCCCTCATGAGATTCTCGAAGTTTCTCGCGTAAAGGGTTCCCAGGGACTGATAGCTGACGGGCGTAAACACGTCAAAGAAATCGCTGCGGAGGGGGGTGTAGATGAACTGGCCCCAGAACTGGTTCTTGGCGGAGGGATAGGCGTCGAACCGGGCGGAGGCCAAGAGGGAATTGGAGGAGCCCTCGCTCCCGCCGCTCTCCTTCAAGCCGCTTTGCCAGGTTCCTGAGAGGGTGGCAAAGGCGCTGGAGCCCAGGGGGGCCGTCAGGGAAAGGGTTCCGTACCCGAGGGATGCGGCCTCGGAATAATCCGATTCCATGAGGGGCCGAAGGTCGTATTCCCCGATCCCCTCCAGGAGGACGTCCAGGGCCCCGAAGACCTGGGATACCTGAAGGGTTACCTTGCCGACGGCCCGCTTGGAACCGATCCCGTAGGGTTGGTCCGCGTTGTCGGCCATGTCCGACTGATCGTCGCTGGTCATGAGGGCACCGCCCTTTCGGGTATTGAGAAGCCCTGTGTATCCCGCGAACACGTCAATGTTGCCGAAGGGGAATATGCCGTGAATCTCCACGCCGTCCACGTTTTGGCCAAGCACGAAGCCGGTAACGTCGGATTCGGGCAGCCGTCCTATGTCGAAGGAAACCCGCGCGCCGCCGGAAGAACCGGGATTAAGCTTCAGTCTGAAAAGGTCCAGATCCGCAAACCAGGTGTACTCGTCTGAACCGAGGGGACGGGACGCGTAGAAGCCTCCCTCCACCGCGAGACTGCTGTGCCCGGCGCTGTCAAAGGGTACGTTAATCCATACCGTGCCTTTATGGTCAGTAAACCAGTCCAGGTCGGAAACGTACTTTCCGCCGACGGAATTGGAAAGCTCAAAGCCGAAGTCAAAGGCGAAAAGGAGGGCGGAGGAGAGGATGAGCGGTAGGGCTGCCGCGGCTCTTTTGGTACCCGCTTTCATAAGGAGTCCCCCTTAGGAGAGAGTATGGCGGCCCGGTAGTCCGCTGAGGCCTCCCCCACGGGAGGATCCCTGAGGAGCGCGTCGGGCCATCTCGCGGCGAAACGGCTCATGGCGCGCACCAGGTCGCGCCCGGAGAGGGTCATATTCGGGTCGGTACCGGCTTTCCAGAAGCCGTTGGACCTCATTTCCTTCCAGGCATAGCGGCCGCTGCGGGTAGCGGTCCACATGATGCCCCCGGAAAGCCCGTAGTTGGCCATGAGAAAGTGGGAGATCATCTTCACCGTTACCGGGGTTTCGGCGTCTTTCCCGAAGGGAAACTGCCCAAACCGGTCGCAGTAAACGTAAGCCTCGAAAGGCGTGCATTCCATACCGAGCTGGCTGGCCACGAGATAGGAAAAATCCGTGAGCGTGGCCGTGTCCTTATTCAGGATCTCCGTTATCGCCGCCGCGTCCTGTGCCGCGAGATGCAGCGATCCAGCAAGCAGGACGCCGCAGATCAGCGCGAGTCGTTTCATTGTCCCGTCTCCTCGTCCAAGATGATTATTTCCACCCGCCGGTTTCGGCTCCTGCCCTCGGGGGTATCGTTGGTGTCTATGGGAACCGCGCCGCCGGCGCCGCTGGCGACAACCTCGTCGGCGGCCTTTATGCCGGAGCCGACGATGAAGTCCGCCACGGCCTGTGCCCTGTCGGCGGAGAGCTGAAGGAGTTCCGCCTCGTCGGAGCCCGCCGCGTTAGCCGCGTGGCCCACGATGCTGAGCTTGCGGCCCTTGAGGGTAGAGAGCACCGTGCCTATATTGACGAGTTTTTGCTTTTCCGTGTCCACCAATTCGGCGGAATCGGGCTTAAAGCCGATATTTTCGATGGAAAGAACGATGCCCTGTTCGGTTTGCTTTACCTCAACGTTCTCGACCTTCTGCTCCTTGATCTGTTCCTGAAGCTGGCTGACGATGCTTGCCCGCACGATCTCGGTCACCGTATTGAAGCTCTCCTCGGTAATGACCGTCGAGAGGAGGGCCGTTCCGTCGGTGAAGCGGTACTGAAGCTCCTCGGAGATCCTGGAACGTTTGGGGGCGCCGGAACGGTTGTCCCAAAGGAGATCCATGGTGGAAACGCCGCTTAACCGCGCTATATTCGACCGCTTGGCGTCCTTCTCCGGGAGGATATAAAAAGGCACCCACTTCGCCTTGATTCGGAAGTATTTCTGGCCCTCCACCTCCATCGGTTCCTCAAGGGTATAGACAACCTTGGCGGGAAGGATCAGGGGATCCTTGATACCGAAGGCGGAAAGGTCATAGGTAATCTCGGTTTCCCCTTCCCAGCTCGAACCGGTTTCCACGGAACCCTTGGGGAAGGTTATGAGCCGTTTGAGGCGGGGAACGGTCGTTTGACCGGTGGCGGCTTCTTCCTGGTAGGGCGCGGCATC
>QKDA01000150.1 GCA_003246765.1 Spirochaetales bacterium
CTTCCAGGCGGCCTCTTCCTTGGCGGAGCCCGCGGGGATCGCGGCGCTCATGCCCCAGCCGGTACCCACGATGACGGAGGTGGATTCATTCACCTTGGCTCCGGGGATGGAGGGGAACACCATGAGGGAGATGTCGCTAGCCTGCTTGTCCGGGGCGATAAGGGCCTGACCGGTGGACTTGTCGGTAATGAAGGCTCCCACGCGCCAGTCGCCGTCGATAAGGTAGGCGCCCTTCCTGGCGGCGAACTGGCCGACCACGTCGCCGTAGTTGGTGGCCAGGGTGTTCTTGGAGAGCACGCCGTCGGCATAGAGGGTCTTCACGAACTTCAGGGCGTTCACGAAATCGGCGTCGGTGAACTTGGCCTTGCCGGAAAGGATCTTGTCGCTCCAGCCCTCGCCGCCGAACCGGCCCGCGATGTCGGAGAAGAGGCAGGACTGCATGACCCAGGTCTCGGCGTTGGCCATGAGGATGGTCTCGTAGCCCTTGGCCTTGAGCACGGGCACCTGGGCCTTCAGCTCGTCGTAGGTCTTGGCGGGGGTAAGGCCGCATTCCTTAAGGACGGAGTTGTTCACGAAGAGCACATGGGTCTGGGTGAGTCCCTGGGGAAGCTCGCCGAGGTAGCCGCCCGCCTGGGGAACCAGGGCGTTGGGGCTGTAGGAAGCCATGATGCCGTCCTTCTTGAGAAGGGGGGTGAGGTCCTTGAGGAGTTTCTTGGAGTGCAGGGTGGTGGACCGTCCGGAAGGCCACGCGTAGATGACGTCGGGAACCTGGCCGGCGGCGGCATAGGCCTCGGTCTTCTGGTGGAAGGGCTCGTTGAAGAGGTCTTCCCGCTCGATGATGATGTCGGGGTTGGCGGCGCTGAAGGCGTCCCACACGGCGGTGATTTCGTCGGCGCTGTTCGCGGAGGTCATGTCGAGGTAGTTCAGTACCTTGAGGGTGACCTTTCCGTCGGCGGCCTTGGCGTCCTTGGTTCCGCCGGCGAACGCGACGCTGGCGGCCAAAATCGCGAACAATGCTGCGACGAGGGCTTTTTTAACGGATTTCATGTTCCTTCTCCTCCTACAGAGACTTGAAAATGATATATGCCGAGCGTTATCTTTCGAACGCCGAGCACTACTTGACAGGCACAGCGGTTTGTTTGTCCACTGTACATACTTGATTCTTACACCGAATCAAAGGCTTGTCAACTTTTTTTTCGCGAATTTATCCAAGATTCCAAGGAGGAGTCCATGAAACCCGTTTCCATCATTCCCGCCCCCCGGAGGGTTACCCCCGGGAAGGAGCCTCTTCCCTCCTTTTCCCGCCTTATTCCCGAGGCAAACGCGGACGCGGAAGGGGAGCTCCGGGTATTCCGTGAGCAGCTGCCCGAGCTTTTTGAGTCCCCCTCTCTACCGGAAGCGCTGCAGCTCCGAATCGAGCTTAGCCCCGGAGGGAATGCGAATAATGAGGAAACCTACTCCCTTTCCCTCTCCCCCACTGGAATCATGGTGCGTTCTCCTGGAACCAAGGGGCTCTACCACGGACTCCAGAGCCTCCGGCAGCTCCTTCTGGCGGGAAGGGAAGAAGGAGGGCGGTGGACCCTCCCCTGTCTTGAGATCGACGACGGGCCCCGCTTCTCCTGGAGGGGTTTCATGCTCGACTGTTCCCGCCACTTTTACTCCCTGAGTTTTATAAAGAAGGCGATCGACGCGGCCTCTCTCCATCACCTGAACGTTTTTCACTGGCACCTCACGGACGACCAGGGCTGGAGACTGCCGGTCAAGGGCTATCCCCTGCTCACGGAGATTGGCGCCTTCAGGCATGACAGCAAGACCACGTGGCAGGATCTCGTTGTCGGGGGCTTCTACACCCATGAAGAGATTCGGGAGGTGGTCCGCTACGCGGCGGAGCGCCACGTGGAGGTAGTGCCCGAGGTGGACCTTCCGGGCCATGCCAGCGCCATTCTCGCGGCTTACCCGAATCTCGGGTGCACCGGGGGACCCTACCGGGTCGAAGACCGCTACGGGATCTTCGAGGACGTGCTGTGCGCGGGAAACGACGATATCTTTCCCTTTTTCGCCGCCGTTTTCGATACCCTCTCGGAGCTTTTCCCCTCGAAGTACGTGCATATCGGGGGGGATGAGGTGAAATTCAACCGGTGGAAGGAATGCCCCAAGTGCCGTTCCCGCCTCGCCGAGCTCAAGCTCGGGGAAACCCACCGGCTTCAGAGCTGGATCACGGTCCGGCTCGCGAACATGCTTGAAGACCGGGGCAAGACGCCCATCGGCTGGGACGAGGTTCTGGAGGGTACCGAGGTGCTCGGCCTGCCCAAGGACATGATCGTCATGAGCTGGAGGGGGCAGGAAGGGGGAATCGAGGCGAGCCGCCGGGGGCACCGGGTCATCATGACGCCCCTGACGGAGGGCTGTTATCTCAATTTCAATCATCTGGACAGCCCCGAGGAACCGGGGCACCTGGAAACCGCCACCGTCGCGAAGTCCTACGCCATGGACCCTGCGGCCCCCGGCATGAGTTCCGGGGAAGAAGCCCTCATCCTGGGGGGGCAGTGCAATCTGTGGTCCGAGGTAATCTACGCGAGCCGCATAGCCGAGTACATGCTCTTTCCCAGAATGGGCGCCATTGCCGAAGGCCTGTGGAGCCCCCGGGAGATCCGCAGCCTGGAGTCCTTCAAGGAGCGGCTCCCCGCCTACGGAAAGGTTCTCGACGCCCTGGACCTGACCCACTACCGGGGACCCCTCCAATAAAGCCTGAGGAAGGACTTGCCAGGCTTATACGTTTGTACTATGCTTGTACCAACAGTCGGATACAAACCGGCTCAAGGAGGAACCATGACAGCGGAAAACAGGGCTGACTGGAGGCTTACGGAAGCGGGATTTGAGCTTTTTACCCCCCAGCTCATGCGGCCCTGGTATAACTACGTCTCTAATCCCGATTACGGGCTTAAAATATCCCACCTGGGCGACGCCTACTCCACAACCCTGGCACAGCCCCGGATCGCTGTGACGAACTACGATTTCTTCCATCCCTCCAAGGGCCGCTTCGTCTTTGTGAAAGACCGAAAGACCGCTGCCCTTTGGTCCCCTTCATGGTGGCCCTGCAAGACGCCCCTGGATTCCTGGGTCTGCCGCCATGAAAGCGGCGCCACGGGATGGACCGCCGAAAAGGACGGGATCCGGGTAAGCCTTACGGTATTCGTGCCTCGAAAGGGGCAGGCGGAGGCATGGATCCTCACGGCGGAAAACCTCGGCGCCGAAACCCGGGAGCTGGACCTCTTTCCGGAGGCGGAATTTCTACTTTACAACTCCTTCGCCGTGGATCCGGTTTATTATTCATGGTATTCCGACACCCGGGTGGACGCAGGCGGGGCTATTCTCTTCGAGAGAAGGATAGGCAGCCCAGTGACGGGCTTTTTCGCGCCCCTGGAGCCGCCCGAGGCCTTCGAGACGAGCCTTAAGCGCTTTCTCGGGGACGGGGACATAGCGTCCCCGGAATCGGTCCGGAAGGGCAGGCTCTCCTCAGGCATGAGCGGCGGCGACGCGTACATCGGGGCCTTCCAGTACTCCCCGCGGCTAGCGCCCGGGGAGAAGCGGAGCTTCGGCTTTCTCGCGGGAGTCGGGACAGACACCCTGGAGGAGCTGAGGCTGCGGTTCCGGCGCGCCGAGGATCTCGAGGCGGAGCTTGAAGCGGTCCGCTCGCAGTGGAGGGAACGGCTTGACCGGCCCTTCCTCTCCGAGCTTCCGGAGGGGGACTATAAAACCTGGCTCAGGACCTTCTTCGGGTATCAGCTGTACCAGCAATCCCTGGGCATGGTTCGGGGAACCTTCCGGGGTTTCCGGGACGTGGCCCAGGACATTATGGGAATCTGCCGCTACGACGGAAAGGCGGCGCGGGAACTCCTCCTGGATCTCGCCGGGCGCATGCTCCCCTCGGGACAGGCCCTCAGGCAATGGAATACCGAGGGCGGGGCCAATGACGAGCGCGATTTCCGGGATCTTCCCTTCTGGCTGATACTGGCCCTGGAAACCTACGAGAAGGCCACGGGGGACGGGTCGATTTACTCCGAAAAAGCCGGATGGGCAACGCCGAACGGAAGCGTTCCGGGAGAGGGACAGGCTGAAAAGGCCACCCTCTGGGAGCACGCGGTTACGGGCATGGCCTACGCCCTCAAGTACGGCGATCATGGTCTCGTCAAAATGGGCGCCGGAGACTGGAACGACGCCCTCTCGGGCCCCGGCCCGGAAGGGGGCACCACCTTCCTGAACCAATTCGCCTATTACTCCCTGAACGCCCTGGAACGGGTCGCGAAGGCCCGCGGGTTCACCCACCCCTTCAACCTAGACGAAGAAAGGCAGCGCCTCTACGACGGGGTCATGCGCTACTGGAACGGCCAGTGGTTCGCCCGGGCGGTTACCGCCTCGGGGGAGGTCGTGGGAGACATGGAGGACAATGGAGGGGCAGGCACGGGCAAGCCGGGCGACCCGACCGCAAAGGGAGGTTCCGGCAGAGACCCGCACCCGGGCAGGATCTTCCTCCTTCCCCAGGTCTGGTTCACCCTGTCGGGCATGGCAGGGCACGCTGAAGGCTCCGCCGCCGTCGCGAAAACGGCCCTCGATTCGGCCCTCCGCTACCTTGAACGCCCGGAGGGTCTCATAAAATGCGATCCGGGCTATTCGTCCTTCGATCCCAAGGCGGGGAACCTTTCCGCCCTGACCCCGGGGATGGCGGAGAACTTCGCGGTGTACAACCATGCGGCGGCCTTTGCGGTCTATGCCCTGCTAAAGGCCGGCAGAAGGGAGGACGCGGAGCGCATACGCGGCAAGATCCTGCCCTTCACCCACGACTGGAGGCAAACCAAGGCGGAACCCTACGTGCTCGTTAACTTTTATAACGGGGGCTACTATCCGGAGAAGACCGGCGAGGGGGGCGTTCCCTGGCTCACGGGAACCGTAAACTGGCTGGCCCTGTGCCTGTTCGATTTTGACCTGAGGAAATAACGGCTTACCAGAGGGAAACCCGTCATTATTCAAGGGGTTTCCCTCTGGTCACCGGGAAGGGTTCCATGGAGCCCTTCCTTTATTTTTACCTTTGGCCGAACCCGCCGGCCGTATTTGCAGTGCGTCAACGGGGGCTTTAGCCCCTCATTCGGAATAGCCCCATTCGCCCGCGGCGTAACGGTAGGTTCCCCCGCGCTTCCCGCGGCTGTCGTAGAAATGCTTAAAGGCTTTCCCGTAATCGCCAAGGGCCTGGTTCACGCTTTCCGTTCCCGGTTCCGGCGGGGCGATTTCTACCGCCGAAGCGATGACTACCTCCGCGACGGCGTTGAGAGAGAAGGCTCCGCTCATAATCCGCGTCAGGGACGGAGGGAACGCCAGGGCCGTCAGCCGGTTCCGGGAAAAGGCGTCGGTACCTACCGAAGAAACCCTCGAGCCGAAGCGTACCGACTCGAGACGGTTATCAAGGAAGGCGGAGGCTCCGATCTCAACGAGGGATTCCGGCAAATCCACCGAAAGGAGATCGTTGTCCGAGAAGGCGCCGGTGTCGATCGAGCGGAGCCCCTCGGGAAGGTCGAGGGCGGAGAGGCGGTTTCCGGAGAAGGCACCGTAAGGCACCGCGACGAGGGACGGGGACAGCCTGAGGCTGGCGATGCGGTTCCCGGAAAAAGCCGAGTAGCCGAGCTGATACACCGAGTCGGGCAGGTAGAGGGAGGCAAGCTCATTGCCCTCGAAGGCCCCCGATCCGATATCCGTAACCCTTGAGGGTATTTCCACCGCCGCGAGCCTGTTGCCCGCAAAGGCGCGGTTCCCTATCCTCAGGAGCCCCGGGGGAAGGGCGACGTCACGAAGGTAGTTGTTCTTAAAGGCGGAATCGGCTATTACCGTAAGCCGGTCCGAAAGGATCGCCTCCAGAAGGAGGTTGTCCGAAAAGGCCCCGGTTTCCACGGAGGTAACCGACGAGGGGATAGTCACCGAGGTGAGGCTATTGCCGACAAAGGCCCATTCCCCGATCCGCAGGAGCCCCTGGGGAAGGGTTACCCGTTCGAGGCCCGCCTGGGCGAAGGCCCGGGGCCCGATAGAAAAAACCGCCGCCCCCTCTATCTCAGAGGGAACAGAAAGCTCCGTCTCCCGCCCGTTGTAGCGAAGAATGGTATGGGAGACAGGGTCAAACTCGAATTCCCGGTCGGACCATACGGCAAAGAGAATGATGTCCGATCCGTTAATTCTGATGGTGTCCGAGGGGAGAACGGACGCGCGGACGTCGTCGCTTTGAAGGCTCCAGCCCGTAAAGAAATAACCGGTTTTCGCAAGGGATCCGGTATTTCCCATTGCCATCGCGTAATCTCCGCTGTAATAATAATCAAAGTCCTCCGGTACCTCCCCGGAGGTATGGCCGTTTCCGTTATAGCGCACCCGGTAGGTGGGCTCTTCTATAAGGGGATAGCAGCCGGCGAGAACGAGGGCGGCAAAGGCAGCGAGGGCGATTACGATGGGCTTCAGGGACGCATTGCGGTACTTTTGTCGGTTCATGCGAAAAAGTTTAGCCCTGCCCCGGGGAGCTCTCAAGGGAAAAAGCGGGCTCCCGAACGAAAGAACCGCGGTTCTTTTTAAAAAGAACCG
>QKDA01000182.1 GCA_003246765.1 Spirochaetales bacterium
CACGACATGCTGCCCCACGTCTCCACGGCCAAGAGCCCCCAGCAGATGATGGGCGCCATGATCAAGACCTACTGGGCGGGAAAGGCGAACGTCGACCCCGCCAAGATCTTCTCCGTGTCCATCATGCCCTGCACCGCCAAGAAGTACGAGTGCAAGCGCAACGACGACATGAAGAGCTCGGGCTTCCAGGACGTGGACTCGGTGCTCACCACCCGGGAACTCGCGAGGCTCATCAAGCAGGCGGGCATCGACTTCAACAGCTGCGAAGAAAGCGAAGCCGATAACCCCTTAGGTCCCTACACCGGCGCGGGCACCATCTTCGGCGCCACCGGCGGCGTGATGGAGGCGGCCCTCCGGACCGCATACGCGGTAATCACCGGCCAGGAGCTCGCGGACATCAACTACATCCCCGCCCGGGGACTTAAGGACGTCAAGGAAGCGGCGGTAGACGTGAAGGGCAAGGAGATCCGCATCGCGGTGGTGCACCAGCTCGGTAACGTGGATCCCGTGGTCCAGAGCATCCGCTCCGCGATCGCCGAGGGCAAAGAGCCCCCGTACCACTTCGTCGAGGTCATGGCCTGCCGCGGCGGCTGTATCGCCGGCGGCGGACAGCCCTACGGCGCCACTGACGAGGTTCGCGCCAAGCGGATCGCCGGCCTCTATGCCGACGACGTGAAGAGCGAGATCCGGGTTTCCCACAAGAATCCCTACGTACAGCAGGTGTATACCGAGTTCCTCTCCAAGCCGAACTCCGAGAAGGCCCACCACCTCCTCCACACCCACTACGTGAAGCGGGAACTGTACAAGTAAGAGGTTAAAACCGCACTGAAGGCCGGCCGACCCATCCAGGGAGAGCCGGCCTTTTTTTTTCGGTAGATTGACGGGGGCGCGGCCTCCCCCTACACTCAGGGAGAACACTGAAAGGAGTCACTGCCATGACCGGCGAAATTCTCGATTTTTTCCTAAGCGGCCTTCTCTCCATCGGATGGAAGGAAGTCACCATGTATGCCATAGGGGCATTCCTCATCTGGCTCGCCATCGCGAAGGACTATGAGCCCATGCTCCTTCTGCCCATAGGGTTCGGGGCCATTCTGATCAACCTTCCCCTGGCCACGGTCTGGGAAATGTACGGCGAACCGGGCATTTTGCAGACCCTCTTCAACGCCGGCATTCTTTCGGAAGTGTTTCCGTTGTTGATTTTCGTCGGAGTGGGCGCCATGATCGACTTCGGTCCCTTGTTTCAGCGGCCCTGGCTCATGTTTTTCGGCGCCGCGGCGCATTTAGGGATCTTCGTCACGGTACTCATCGCCCTGGCCCTGGGGTATGACCTGAGGGAAGCCGCCTGCATCGGCGTGATCGGCGCCGCAGACGGACCGACCACCATCATCGTGACCAAACAATTCGCCGAGGAACTCCTGGGCCCGATCATGGTGGTCGCCTATTCCTATATGTCCCTGGTCCCCATCATTCAGCCCCCGGTGGTACGCGCCCTCACCTCGAAAAAAGAGCGGCTTATCAGAATGGCGGCGGAAGACCACGACATTCCCAAAGCGGTCACCATCAGCTTTCCCGTCATCGTAACCGTCGTTTCCTGCGTTCTGGTTCCCATGGGCGCCCCCCTCATCGGTTTTTTGATGTTCGGCAACCTGATCCGGGAATGCGGGGTGCTGGAGAAACTTTCCTCGACGGCCCAGAACGAGATGGCGAATATCGTTACGCTCCTCCTCGGCATAAGCGTTGCGGCCTCCATGCGCGCCGAGGCATTCCTTCGCCTTCAAACCCTGAGCATTCTTGCCTTGGGCCTCGTGGCCTTCATCGTCAATACCGCGGGAGGCGTGCTCTTCGCCAAGCTCGTGAACCTTTTCCTTCCTAAGGCCAAAAAGATCAATCCGATGATCGGGGCGTGCGGCATTTCCGCCTTTCCCATGTCCAGCCGGGTAATCCAGAAGATGGCGCTGAGGGACGATCCCTCGAATATCATACTGATGCACGCCGTGAGCGCCAACGTATCCGGGCAGCTCGGCTCGGTCATCGCGGGAGGGCTCCTTCTCGCCCTGGTGCCCCTATTGGCCCATTGATGCTTCATTCTAGGAGGAACCGATTATGGATTCAGAAACCTTGAAACAGGGATTGGCCCTTTTGGCCGCGGGAATGGCCGTTCTATTCGTTTTCATGGGAGTGATGATCGTCATAGTGCATTACTTCCAGATCATCGCCAGAAAGTTTATCGGAAAAAAAGGCTGATACCGACGGTTCGTCCAATGCACGGAGGATCCCAACATGCGCGAGCCGCCCTTTTTGCTTTTTTCCGGTTCATCCTATAGACTTAAGAACAGTTCATTCCGATTCGAATTTGGAGGAAAACGTGAAAAAAGCTTTATTCATTCTGACCGCGCTTCTCGCCGCCGCCGTCGCCTTCGCCCAATCGCCCGACCTAAGCAAGTTGCCTAAGGGGAAATGGGTCGATTCAAACTGGGCCGCCACCTGGGAAATCGGGGCCGAGTCCATCCGGATACTGGACGCGAAGGGAGCGGTTGTATTCGACTTTAAGGACAAGATCAAGGATTTCAAGGTTGACGCCAAACTGACGGAGATTACCTTCAGCTTCCGGTGCGACGAGGCGGAACGCAGCTACGTGTTCAGGAAGGGCACCGCCGATCTCGACCTTACCATGGAAATCGATCCCGACTGGACCGACGAGCCTTACTCGGTGAAAATGAAATTCGCCAAGTGAAAGAGTTCGTGATACGCGGCATATCTTGCGCTATACTATGAGGCCAATGGAGGAATCGATGAAAAAGTTCTACATGGCCGTCGCGGCGGCCGCGGTTCTCGCGGCCCTCGCCGGCTGCTCGTCTCTGCCCGTGGACGCGGGGAGTCTCATGTCGGTCGCGTCCGCCGGAAGCACCGTGTCCGCGGTCGCCCAGAAGGCGGAATCCAAGGACTTTAAGTCCGGCGAGGTGCTTTGCTCCGACGGAACCGACAACGACCCGACGGACATGCACTACTACGTGGCGAAGGTTATGACCCCGGCCACCGAAGCGACCAAGGGTCAGGCGGAGGTTCTTTTCGTCAGCGACGGCAAGAAACAGTGGGCATCCTTCGTGGTGCCGAGCCACAAGGCCGGCAAGGCCGAGCTCACCGTCGGCAAGCAGGTATTCCGCCTCAACGGGTGGAGCGGCCACGAGGAAAAGGACGTTTCCGCCGAGCATTACCGGCAGTCGTCCTGGAAACTCGGAACGGTAACCTCTACCGACGAGATGTTCAAGAATTTCGTGGAAATCGACGGCGACAAGTACGATTGGCGCCTGGTCAGGGTTCCCGACCTGCCCCTGAACTAAGAAGCCCGTAATACCCGAACGAGGACCCCCGCGGTGCCCTAAAAGGACGCCGCGGGTTTTTTTTACTCCGTTTCCAGGGCCTGGAGAATACCGCAGGCGGAGGCAACGAGCCTTTCGCAAGTCTTCTTGAAAAGGCCGTTCTCGGCGGCGTAGGCCGAGAGATTCGGGTCTTGAAGGTTCACCCCTAAAAGCCGGAGGCACTCGGTAGAGCCGTTAAGGGTCTCGAATTCCGAAAAGAGGCGCCGGGTCAGGGCATACACCCGCTCCTTCGAGCCCTTTGGGTCCCGGGGATCCCAGGCTTTCGCCCCCAGAGCCATGGCTGCCCCCGTGAGGGCGCCGCAGGTAAGCTGCTTCCTGCCCATACCGGCACCGAACGCCGCGGCGGAAGCCTCCGCCAAGCCCTCGTCGCCCCCGGAAGCGCCAACCGCCGCGGCATAAACCGCCTGGGCGCAGTTACGGTTGTTCCTGAAGAGCTCCAATGCCCGTTCCGTCATCTCCATTTTTGTCCTCCCCTTACCGTTAAATGCCTTATAACGCCGAAGTAATCGCGGCGAGAATATCGTCCCGGTGCTCAATGCCCACCGAAAGCCTGATAAAATCGTCCCCGATGCCCGCTGCCCTTCTCGCCTCCCCGTCCATGTTCCGGTGCGTGGTCGACGCGGGATGGATCACCAGGGTTTTCGTGTCCCCGATATTCGTGGTATGCGAGACGAGCCTCACCCGGTCGATAAAGGAGCGGCAGGCCTCGAAGCCGCCCTTGAGGCCGAATCCTATCATGGCCCCGTAACGCCCCCCTAGATAACGCTCGGCGTTTGCCCGGGAAGGGTGTCCCTCCAGGGAGGGATGGTTAACCCAGGCTACCGAGGGGTGCCGGGAAAGCTCCGAGGCGAGGTACGCCGCGTTGTCCAGGTGCCGTTCGTACCGAAGGTGCAGGGTCTCGAGCCCCCTCAAGAGGAGCCAGGCGTTGAAGGTGGCCATGCACCCGCCGAGGTTCATGAGGATCTTGGAACGGAGCCGGGTTAGAAAGGCCCGCGCCCCGAAGGCCTCCGCGTAGGGCCTGCCGTCGGGGGCAGCCTCAAAGAGGGAAGGATACCGGCCGGGGTCAAAGGAAAAGCTGCCCCCGTCGACGATCATCCCGCCGATGGCGTCCCCATGCCCTACCATGTACTTGGTACAGGAATGGAGCACGAAATCCGCGCCGTAGCTAAAGGGACGGGAGATCATCGGCGTGGCGAGGGTATTGTCCACGAGATAGGGAAGTCCCTCCCTCCGGCAGACCGCGGAAATCCCCGCGTGATCGGGCACCGAGAGGGCGGGATTCGCGAGGTTTTCCGCAAGCACGAGCCTGGTCCGATCCGTGAGGACTCCTTCAAGGCTTTCGGGAGACAGGGGGTTGAAAAACCGGGCGGTTATGCCCAAGGCCGGCAGGGTATCCGAAAGAAGGCCCGCGCTCCCGCCGTAAAGCTGGGAAGAGGCGGCAATCTCGTCTCCCGGCCGAAGCAGGTTGAGCATGAAGCCCGAAAGGGCCGCCATCCCCGAGGCGAAAGAGACCGCTCCGATTCCTCCCTCCAGGAGCGATACCCTGCTTTCGGCCTCGTCGGTAGTGGGCGTACCGAGGCGGGAGTAGATATTCCCGGTTTCGGCAAAGGAAAAGAGGGCCGCCGCCGACTCGGTTGAATCGTAGCAATATGCCGACGACTGATAAAGCGGAACCGAGCGGGAGCGGTGGTGCTCGAAGGGATCATAGGAACCATGGACGCATAAGGTTTCTTTATTCATTGTTCCTCCACAGTACGGCACCCCTTCGGAAAGGGTCAAGCTCCGGCTCCCCATGGTTTCCTTCCGGCCGGGGAAAGCGTATCTTCTAGCGTAAGAGGTATCGGCATGAGGCTTTGGACCATTTCCCCCGCGTATCTTGACGCCAAAGGACTCCTGGCGGCCTGGAGGGAGGGACTGCTCGCCCTGAAGGTGCTGAAGGGATTGACCAGGGGGTACAGGAATCACCCGCAGCTTTGCCGCTTTCGGGAGGGCGCGACCCCGGTTCCCTCGCTCCTCGCCTACCTTTCGGCCCTTGCGGAGGAAGCGGACCGCCGGGGCTACCGCTTCGACCGATCCCGGCTCGCCGCGAACGGGGCGACCGGAACCGACCTTGGTGGCAAGGCGGCGGGGATTCCCGTTACCCTCGCCCAGATCGAGTATGAAGGGGCGCTTCTCCTCCGCAAGCTGCGGGAGAGGGAACCCGACCGGACGAAGCCCCTCGAAGAAGCCCTAGGGACCCAGCCCGGCCCGGGGCTCGCCCTCAATCCGGCCTTTTACCCCGTACCCGGGGAAATCGCCGAGTGGGAGCGGCCCGTCGAGGGAGTCCTGCGGGAGCTGCGGGAGCGGGAGCTACGGGAGACGCGATCCCGTTAGAGGGAAAGCTTCGGCATGCCGGCCTTAAGAAGGGGGGCGATCTCCGCGGGAGAAAGCACCTTCCCGTAGGAGACCACCTTGCCTTCCACCACCAGGCCCGGAGTGGACATGATGCCGTAGGAGGCGATGTCCGCGAAATCCGTCACCTTGACGATCTCGCAGTCTATTCCCGCGGCTTCGGCGGCCTTCTTGGCGTTCTCCGCCAGACGGACGCAGTTGGGGCATCCGGATCCCAAGATCTTCACTGTCATTTGATCCTCCTACGCGATTCAGAAAAGAAAGTTAAATAGAAAGCCGATCAGGAGTATCCCGACGACCACCAGGGAAAAGAAGAGGGCCAGCAGGCGCGATTTCACCACCTTCTTCAGCATCACCAGGGAAGGCAGGGACAGGGTAGTCACCGCCATCATGAAAGCCAGCACCGTTCCAAGGCCCACTCCCTTACCCAAAAGGGCCTCAGCCACCGGGATGGTCCCGAAGATGTCGGCGTACATGGGAACCCCCGCCGCCACCGCCAAGGGCACCGACCAGGGTTTATCCGACCCCAGAACGCCCAGGATAAGGGCCTGGGGGATCCAGTTATGGATCGCCGCGCCGATGGCCACCCCGGCGAGTACGTAAACCCATAACTTCGACACGATCTGAAGTACCTGGTCCCTGGCAAAGCACGCCCGTTCGGCGGCGCGAAGGCCCTTGCCGGCTCCCTCGTCGGCGGGGGCCGCGAAGGCGGGATTGAACACGAAGGGCTCAATGTAGCGCTCCATCCGGGCTGCGCTTATGACCGTACCCCCCGCGACCGCGAGGACGATTCCCGCCGCGACGTACAGCAGGGCTACCTTCCAGCCGAAAATCCCCGCCAGA
>QKDA01000200.1 GCA_003246765.1 Spirochaetales bacterium
GTTGTACAGGCCCACGTCGATCTGCTGGTTCAGGAAGCTCCCCACCTTGAGGATATTGCCCTCCAGCACGACGCCGTCCCGCTTTATTCGCTCGATCAATGCCTGCATGTCGAATAATGACATTCCTTGGGCGCCGATGTCAAGGGATGCGGACGGTTCAAGAAAGAGGCAGAAAGCGCCACGGGGCGCGACCGCCCGCACGAGGCGGGCTAAACAGCGCGCGGAGCCCCCGCGGGCGAGGGTCTTTACAGGGGAGAACTCCATAGAACAAGAAACCACAAAGAAGGCACCCTATCGGTGGATACATTGCCAGTCAAAATCGGGAATCAAACTCCCTTCGGCCCGAAGGTTTTGGCAGAGACCACGAAAAACCGACCAATGCCGGGAACCGGGCGCGATTGTGCGGCACTGAGGGCGCGATAAAAGGTCATCGCAGAATTCGAGCGACTTATCGAGAGGCGACGGTACGGCGGCGCCGCCTCGCGAGCCCCTCTGAGAGCCTCGCGCCCACTGCCGACTCGATATGATTGGCGAGAGAAAGAGGCTCTTCAATCGTACTCTTCCGGGCAGCCGAGAGAACCCCGACATCCAAGGCAATAGTAGTTCGCAGACATCATAGTGTTTGCGAGAGGCATCATGATGTCTACTCGATTCCCCGGATGTGCCGGGGGATCGTTTGGATCACGGTTGGACTAGTCTATTACGATTATTCCATCCTGACTGCCTTTTATCGCAAATGAGGGATCGGTCCACATCGTGGAATAGGCGGTCCTTTTCATTCGTGCTCGAGCGTCTGCCTCAGATATTTCAACGAGGCCAGTGGAAGAAACGAGATAATACACTTTAGCGTCCGACAAGCTTATAGCGTGTTCATATTCGAAATACCGTAAACTTCTACCCACGCTATTGAAAAAAATAGCCCAGAATGGTTTTTCGTTGAGATCGAAATCTATGGTATTATAACCGCAAAAATAGAAGGTTTTCTGCATTTCGCTTACAGGCAACTCAAAGGCTATGAATCCACTCGTATCGAACGTTACGGGCTCGATCCTGGGCATGCCATATAATCGCGCGTGTCCGAGGTGTTTTACTTCCCACTTAGACTCGTTAGCAAAATTCCAAAGGTATTGCAGGTTTTCAAATTCAGAATAGTGGTTGTACGGAAATAGGTTGGAAACGTATTTCCACTGACTGTCCCGTAAGTCAAATTTTTTTGCATCGTTCGTGAATTGGGTTTTACGGTATTTTACGACGCCCCCAAGGCTGTATACGTCGACGCCCCAAAACCTTTCAGGAAAATCATTTTGCTGAAAAAACCTGTAATCTTGATTTGCAATCACCACGTCCGATTCGTCGGTAAAAAAGAATACCATACAGTTATCGGGCTTTCTCGTGAACTTTTCGTTTTCTGCGTCGACGATTTTAAATTTATTTACCGATACGCAACTCGAAAGGGAAAGAACCGCCGCGATCGCTAAAGCCGAAAGGACTATACGCTTCATTTACTCGCTCCTGATCTGCGATAATTATGACGCTTTACCATGACAGCCACTCCTCAATGCGCGGTATCCCGGGTATAGGGAGCGGGACTGTCGTCTTTTCGCCTAATACTTTACCAACAAGGCATTGTCGTTAATGCCGGGGGCGGTTACGGAAATAGAGCCGCTGTTTAGCCCGCTATATGTATACTCGACGGTATCCGTACCGGACTGGCTACCCGCTACATACACGTCGTAGTTGTCTTTATAGGCGACGGATTCCATGGAGACGGCATAAAGTTCGGATCCGGATGATACAACCGTCTCCACCTTCTTGATCGCCTTCAGCAGTCCCTCGTCAGCGTCGATAAAACATAGGACCGAGCAGTAAGAATCGGATCCCGAAACGGTGAATGAGTATCCGGCAACTTCATAGTAAGATCCCCCGGTAAACCACCCGATTACCGCAAGCTCTCCTTCGTCGTTCACCCGCAGTTCCTTGAATTGCGAGGAAAGACCGCCCTCATTGGTGGCGACGCGAACCCATCGGCCCGTGCCGTCCGCCGAATATGAAACGAGCACCGCGTTCCAGTCATCGCTCGATCCCTGATCCGATACTATACCGCCATAGGTTTGCGTCCCCCTCCCGCCCTGAAGGCCGGAGACATAGACATTGCCTGAGGCATCGGAGGTCACGGAATGGAAGTACCCTTTTTGATACCATCCGAAGGCGCCTTCTGACGTTACCTTGAACACGCCCGATTCCGTCGCGATATACGCCCCGCCATCGGGCGTAACCGACAAATCGGTGACCTGCTCCAAGTTTAAAGTATCGGTATACGTCCACAGGAGGGTTCCCGCGGCATCATATTTCATGACGACGTTGTTATAGCCAATATTACCCGCGACGAGGATATTGCCGTCCGAGTCTATGCCCACCCCTCTTAGTTGGCTATAATATGAATATTCCGTATCGCATAGACTTTTCGCCCAAGAAACGGTCCCGTTAGCATTCCCGTACACGATTAAGCCATTGGAGTTGTAGTCGTTATCTACGCTGCTCACAGAACCTGTACCAGAGAAAGATACCGTTCCCTCCCCCATCCTCCCGACGGCGCACCACTGACCGGAATCTGATACAGCTATCTTCCAATACTCGGTAAAACAATCGCTTGCCGTCGGGGCGCTCGCCCAAAGAACGTCCCCATCGGATGAATATTTCACGACCATGGCATTCGTGCCGGCCGTATAAGCAAGCGGCACCGACACATCGCCAAAGACATTGCCAGTGTTATGGGATCCTGCCGCGTACACGTCCCCAGACGCGGACACGCCGATGGAATAGAAATTTGAAGAATAGTATCCCGAGCTCGGAACACGCACCCATTTGGCTTCGTATTCCCGCTCGATATTAACCAAATAATACTCGTACGTTCCATCTTCGGCATACACGATATACGCGTTTTGATAGAAGGAGAAATTATTGCTCGTTACGCCGCTTGTCTGAGTAGCGCCGTCTACGGTTACGTGGTCGCCGGTCGTGGTGAAAACGGCAGTCAGGGAAGAAATATCCGCATCGCACGAGACAGTGCAGGTAATCGTCGTACCTTCTATACTAACGGGGTACGATTCGTATCCCGCGAAGGCAAAACTCGTTATGGCTTTCCCGTCTGAAGGGGGCGTATATTCTCCCTCTTCTATTTCTATGAAGGAACAGCCGCCAGCGAGGCCGATCAATACAACGATAGAAATCATTACTAAAAGACTATTTGGCTTACTTCGTTCTCGCACGTCATTCTCCTCGGGATTGCCTGATTATACGGACTTGCATGTTTTTTTTGCGTACATCGCCCGAATCAACACCACGCCCGCGGATCCATGATACCGCGACATCGAGCGTAAACGGCCGCATGCAAAGGGGTGATATTGGGGTGATTTTTACGACCCAAGCGCGATATTCGCCTTTGGTAGCGACCCGCATGGCGCGTGGCGATAGGCAGAATCGATCTTTCTCGCAATTATTGACAATTAAGGAATTACATTCCATTATTACCGTATGATACATCGTGCTTTATCGGAATATATACATCGCTCATCAAGATCATTCCCGGCAATCCTTTTAACCGGAGCCAGACAAACGGGAAAAACCACGCTTTTACGCGCCTTGTTTCCCGACCATCACTACGTCACCCTCGATCTCCCGTCCGTGGCGGCCCAGGCTGAGGAAAACCCCGACCGCTTCTTCAGCGAGCATCCCGAGCCGGTCATCATCGACGAAATTCAATATGCTCCCGGGCTTTTTAGGCACCTGAAACGGCGTATCGATCAGAATCGGCACGACATGGGAAACTGGATCCTCACCGGAAGCCAGAAGTTTTCGCTCATGAAAGGCGTAAGCGAAAGCCTTGCGGGGAGAATCGCGGTTATCGAACTGGAAGGACTATCCAGCGAAGAGGCCTCCCCTGGGTCCGCGGATTTCGACCCCCTTATCCTACGGGGAGGCTTTCCCGAATTATGGCGCTTAAGGGAGCTCGACTCGGATCTATTTTTTTCGTCCTATTTAGCCACGTACCTCGAGCGGGACGTGCGGCAGATACTCAACATCGGCTCATTGCGGGATTTTGAGCGGTTTATCCGCCTGCTTGCGTCGCGGAATGCCCAACTTTTGGATATGACCGGCTTGGGCCGGGATCTGGGAATCAGCGCTAAAACCGCCGGAGCTTGGGTTTCAGTCCTTGAGGCATCTGGACAGATTACCCTCCTCGAGCCATGGTTTGGAAACGTCGGGAAGAGGATCGTAAAAACCCCAAAGGTATATTTCAACGATACCGGCCTAGTCGCCTGGCTATTGGGCCTCAATGACTCCTTCGCCGCAGGTCCTTTCGGGGGAGCCCTCTGGGAAACGTTCATTTTTGCCGAACTTCGCAAACGCCGAAGTCAAACCGGGGGGCGGAAGGAAATTTTCTTTTATCGCGACAGTCAGTCCCTAGAAGTGGATTTCATCCTCACCGGGTCGGAGCCGGTCGCCCTGGAGGTAAAGTCCGCGTCGGAGGTACGGGAAGACCGGCTCAATAATCTCCGACGTTTCGGTATCCTGGCGAATGAATCCGGAACCCCGACACTGGAAGGACTGACCCTCGCCTGCGTTTCAGGCTCCTCGGTCAGGAGGACGTTACGCCAAGAGGGGGAAATGTCGATAGAGATGATTCCGGTCGGGGATTTGGGAGAGCTCTTTGGACCCTGAACGACATAGATATGAAAGGGAAATATGACTGTTTCCCTACCCCTCCGAATCTTCAGCGCACCCCGCCGCGCTCCCCGCCACCGCGCCGTACCTCGCACGCAACTCCTCCCTATTCTCGCAGCCGAGCTTTTTGTTGATATGCCGGATATGCGTTTTTAGGGTTTCCGGGGAAATATTCCATTTTAAGACGATCTCTTTGTTCAGCAACGGACCTAAAAGATCCTCGAATAATTCCCGCTCCCGCTTTGAAAGGCGTTCGAGCGGCCGCCACGATTCATCGGCCTTAAGGTAAGGTTCGGGGATTGAGGCGTTACGGGACACGCTGCCCGCCCCGTTGCCAGCCCACTGCGCAACCTCTGAGGAAATGATGACGATGCCGCCTCCGTGGGTTTCCTCTCTCCGCGACGCGGCCACGATGAGCTCCCGCCCGTTCAGGGCGATAGCTTCCCGCCAACCGGCCGAGTTGGGCTCGCGCATGTTCATAAACGCCGGGGCCAGCGCGGGAAGGTATTCGGCACTCGGTTTTCCGATAGGCGGACGGTCAAAGCCGAAATGGCCCATGGCGAGGCGGTTGATATCCACGATCACCCCCTTTTCGTCCACTATGGTGAATCCCACGCCGCTCGTATCCATGAGCGACGATCGCGACGGCGGAGAATGGATAAAGTCGTACTTCGTAATCGCGACGCTGAAAAAGAGCCCGGAAAGGCAAAAAAACGCCGAAGAAACGTCCCAAACGGCGATTCCCTCGGGACGCCCGATATACAGCGCGTTGCTGATGCTGGGAATGAAGGTAGCGAGGGCGATTAGCAGGGAACGCGTTTTATACCGCCACCATTGTCCGCTGCTTTCCTTAGCGAGGATCAAGATTCCCCACGACATCAGACCGTAGGAGTGGATCACGTGAACCCAGAACCACGGACCGTAAACGTCGACGGAGTTTATCAGGTATCCGCCGATCGGGACGAAATGATAAGTTTCCCAAACCAAGCCATGGTAGTCGTTCGTGAATTGCAAAACGACGGTCGCGACCGGAATAATCGAAAGGAACGGGAGCAACGCGCGGTTTGACGGCTTTGCGTGAAGGGTCCATTCCCGGGTAAATAGAAAAAAGAAAACGCCGATAAACGCTAAAAAGATATACGTCACCCGGCACGCTAACACTGAAGCGGACGTGGATTGAGCTTTCAACTCGACGAAATTGCCGATCAAAACCCCTGCCCCGCAAATGAGGTAGCCCAGGAAATAGCCAATTTTCCCCGACTTCCACCGTTTCACGGTCAGATAGATGGCAAGGTTGATAAAAAAAAGCGCAAAGGGAAAGACAATGACAAAAAAACGTATGTTTCTCATGATTTTTTCGTAATACCGGGTTTTTCGATTTAATGAAAACATGAAATATCGTACATGTCAAGAAATTGAACCTCCAGCGACGACGATCCTTGAGACGATCATGACGCATTACCGGGCCCAAGGCAAAGAAAGAGGCAGATAGCGCCACGGGGCGCGATGCCTGGCATAGGCCATCCGCGCTTTATCGGTGGACGAATTGCCAGTCCAGGTCGGGAACCAAGCCGTAATCCCGGTCGCCCGAAACCCAGGTACACCCCGATTCCATGGCCAGGGCGGAGAACCAAAGGCCGGGAACCAAATTTCCCTCCGCCCTCAGGCTCAGGCAAAGGGAGCGAAAGATTGCCCAGTGCCGGGAACCCGGCGTCACGGGTCTGCACTGGGGGCGGGATAAAAGGTCGTCGCAGAATTCAAGCGCTTCGTCGACCGATGAGGGAAGCTTGAATATTCTGGGGTTGGTCACGATTCTCACGAAACCGGACAGGGCAAGGGGGGACAGGGCGAACGGGGCGCTTCCATTGACCGCTTCGAAGAAGAGCTCATGATCGGGAGCGTCTTCCCGAAAGGCATTTACGAACACGTTCACATCGAAGAGTTTCATGAGCGGCCTTCCATGATGTCGAGCAACCCCGCCGAGTCGTTTAGGTTTATTCCTTCTCTGGTACCGTTCCCCTTGAAAGTCTTCAGGGGGCGGTACGGGGGGGAGTCTTCACGGGTTTCCTCCGCCAGTTTCGCCCTCAAGGCCCCTTCGATGTATTTGGCAAGGGAAAGGTGCTCCTGTAAGGCCCTCTTTCGGGCTTCCTCAAGAACCCCGTCGTCCAAGGCTATAGTCGTCCTCATGCATCATAGTGTACGGCATAAGCATCATGATGTCAAATTGATCGACTAGTAAGGGCATGCCAGTTTACGGCGTAGAGCCCCGGAAGTAGATAGTAGGAACCCTCTCTTTGGAGTCCTGTCCTTTCAGGTTGACAAATTAATAAGGTACCTTATTAATTACACAAGGAGATTGTATATGGATACGACCAACGAAACGCTTATGAGAAAACTGGAACGCCTGGAGTGGCAGCTGCGAAGGCATCACCTCCGGCGCTTCCGCCGCCGGGGCCCCCTGGCCGCCCCGGGACGGGGACAGGGACGGATTCTTTCGCTCCTGAAAATCAAGAACGAAATCAGTCAGCGGGACCTCGCGGCGATTCTCGACATAACCCCCCAGTCCCTGGGAGAGCTCCTGGGAAAACTGGAAAAGGCCGGCTACATTGAGCGAAGGCCCTCCGAAGAGGACAAGCGGATCATGGTGATTCACCTCACCGAGGCGGGAAAAGCCGCGGCGGAGGACACTTGCGGCGACGGGGACCTGGGGGCCGCCTTCGATTGCCTCGATGAGACTGAGCGGGAAGCCTTCGCGGGTTACCTCGACCGGATCATCGGGAGGCTCGGGGAGCTGACCGGCGGGGAAGAGGACATGAGCGGAGACGAATTCGACCGGCTTCGGGAATACATGGCCGGTTTCGGACCGGGCCGCGGCGGCATGGGCGGGGGCTTCGGTCACGGCGGCATGCGGGGTAACCCCGGTTCCGGCCGCGGCGGACGCGGTACCTGCGGCGACGGGCCCGGATCGGGCGGCTGGGGGCCGGGAAGCTTCAGGCGCTTTCGCTTCTAGGGAGAATGAGGGCGGGAAGCGGGTCCTTACAGCCCCGCTTCCCGCATGAATTTCCTGAAAGCCTCCGCGGTGAGGCCCTTCTCGAGCGCCGTCGGGCTCAGGCCCTCCTCCCGGAGGGCCTGCCTGAGGGCCCCATTGGCCTGCCAGAAGGTTCCGAGGCGGCCGTTATAGGCGATGTACCGCCCTCCCTCCCGGTCCAGGAACCGCCCGTGGCGCAGGACCGCGCGAAGGTACGCCTTCCGCCTGGGGGTATTGTCGGTCAGCAGGCTGGAGGCGATCCAGAGGTCCTTGGGGTCCGCGAAGACCAGGGGCCCCCATTCCCGCTCCAGAAGCTCCGCGAAAAGGGCTTCCGCGGCGGGGCCGTCCGGTACTCCCTCGGCCTGGGTGAGGGCCGCGCGAAGAAGGGTAAAGTGAAAGTGGGCTTCCACCGTGGAAAGGTCGTTGTGGGTCATGAGGGTATAGTAGCCCGAGGTCATGGTC
>QKDA01000165.1 GCA_003246765.1 Spirochaetales bacterium
TTGGTCTCGAGCACGGCGATTCCCGGAAGGGTTTTCCCCTCGAGGAACTCCAGGGAGGCGCCGCCGCCGGTGGACACGTGGCTCATCTTGTCGGAGAGCTTGAACTTGTTCACCGCCGCCACGGAATCGCCGCCGCCGACCACGCTCACCGCGCCCTTGCCGGTCGCTTCCGCCACGAGGCGGGCCGCCTGCTCGGTACCCTTGGCGAAGGCCTCAAACTCGAACACCCCCACGGGGCCGTTCCACACGATAGACTTGGAGGTGAGGATGACGTCCTTGTAGATAGCCACGGTCTTCGGACCCACGTCCATGCCCATGAAGCCGTCGGGGATGTCGAGGCCGTCAACCGCGACGGGCTTGGCGTCGGGGGAGAAGGAATCGGCAGTCACGTGATCAACGGGGAGGATGATCTTCACGCCCTTGGCGGAGGCCGCGGCGAGGAGGCTCTTGGCGGTGTCGATGAAGTCGTCTTCCACCAGGGACTTTCCGATGGTGTGACCCTGGGCCTTGAGGAAGGTGTAGGCCATGCCGCCGCCGATGATGAGGGCGGAAGCGTTCTTCAGGAGGCTCTCGAGCACCGCGATCTTGGAGGAAACCTTGGCGCCGCCGATGATGGCGACCATGGGCTTCGGGGGGTTGGTGACCATGGGCTCGAGGTACTTGACCTCTTTTTCCATGAGGAAGCCCGCGACCTTCACCTTAACGAACTTGGCGATGGTGGCGGTGGAGGCATGGGCGCGGTGGGCGGTTCCGAAGGCGTCGTTCACGTAGATCTCGCCGTAGGTCGCAAGTTCCTTCGCGAGGACTTCCTGGGAAGCCTCGTCCTTGGCGGTTTCTTCCTTGTGGAAGCGGGTATTCTCCAGCATGAGCACCCCACCGGCGGGAAGGGCGTCCACGGCGGCTTTCGCGCCGAAGCAGGAGTCAGCGAAGGCCACGGTCTTGCCGAGCTTGGAGGCGAGATAGTCCGCCACGGGCTTCATGCGGTGCTTGCCGGCGATGTACTTGTCGAGGTCGAAGGCCTTTCCGTCCTTCTCGGCCTTCTCCTGCGCCTTCTTGGCGTCCTTGGAAGGGTCGCCGAGGTGGCTCATGAGGACGAGGGAAGCGGCTCCCTGGTCGAGGATATACTTAATGGTGGGGAGCGCCGCCATGATGCGGGTATCGTCCTGCACTACCCCGTCCTTCATCGGCACGTTGAAGTCCACGCGCATCACGATGCGCTTGCCCTTAAGGTCTACGTCTTTTACGGTTTTGATCATGGATGCCTCCTGATTGTTGCGGTCGGTTGAAATGATTCTATAAAAATATAGCAATTACGGCAGACCGTGTAAATAGCGCTCCCTTTCCGGGCGGGGTTGAGCTTGACAGCTCCCGCGGGGAGGCCTATGATCCGCCCCATGGAAACCGCGGAGAGAACCCCTACGGGAAGGAACGAAACCGCCTCCGTCCTGGGGGCAGGCGCCTCGGGTCTTATGGCGTCCCTGGATCTCGTCCGCAGGGGCTACCGGGTAACCGCGTACGACCACCGTCCGGAACCGGCCCTCAAATTCCGGCTGGCGGGATCCAGCGGGCTCAACCTCACGAACGCGGCCGATCCTGAACGGTTCGCCTCCCGGTACGGCTCGGCCTCGTCCCGTCTCTCGCCGCTCCTAGCGGCGGCAGGGGCCCGGGAATTAACGGCCTGGGCCGAATCTCTCGGAGTCGGATGCCGAACCGGCTCGGGAGGCAAGGTATTCACCAGCGACGGCGACGGGTCAAGGCTCATCGAGGCCCTGCTGGCGGAGCTTCGGGCTTCGGGTAGATGGGAGTTCAATTCCCTTTGGGAGTTCTCGGGCTTTTCAGCCGAAGGAAAAGTGACGGTCCGCGGCCCCCGGGGACAGTCTCGAGTATTGCCTCCCCCCGTTTTGCTCGCCCTCGGGGGAGCGAGCTGGCCCGCCACGGGAAGCGACGGCGCCTGGACCGAGGCCTTCCGGAGAGAAGGAATCGGAATCGCCGGACTCGAGAGCGCCAACTGCGGCCTGGATCTTTACCCTCCTCCGGAAGCGGGGGTACGAACCTTCGTGAAAAACGTCGCCGTCGGGTACGAAGGCCGCTTCGTTCGGGGAGACGTCATGCTAACGCCCACGGGCATTGAGGGGAGCCCCGTCTACGTGCACTCCTCACGGATAGCCCGAACCCTGCGGGATCTCGGCGGCTCCGCTTCGCCGGACGCCCTGCCGGTCCTTGAAGCGGACCTGTTCCCCGACCTCAGCTCCGACCGGATCCTGCAAAGGATGAAAAGGGATCGCGGCAAGGCCAGCGCCTCCACCTTTTTAAAGAAAGCCCTGGGGTTCGACTCTGCCCGGCTTGCCCTCGCCCGCTGCGGTCTGGGACGGGAAGCGGCCGCCCTCATCCTTGCCGACCCGGGTCTCGCCAAGGCCATTCCCCTCCGGTGCCTCGCCCCCAGGCCCATAGAGGAGGCGATATCCTCTTCCGGCGGGGTTCTTTTCGAGGAACTCGACGAGAGCCTCATGCTGAAAAGGATGCCCGGGGTCTTTTGCTGCGGGGAGATGATCGATTGGGACGCCCCCACGGGGGGCTTTCTCCTCACGGGCTGTTTTGCCACTGCCTGCCGCGCCGCCCGGGGAATGGAAGAATGGGGGTGAAAGACCGGCGGCGAAGCGTTTCACCGGGCCAAGAGTGGGAGGGCCGGAATCTCGTCGACTTCCTCCTGAGCCGTTTCACCTACCAAAACCGGGAGCAATGGGAGTCGCACGTCCGGGAACGAAGGATCACCCTTAACGGGGAAGAGACCCTTCCTGAAGCGGTCCTCCGGAGGGGAGACGAGATCGGCTTTCTCCCTCCGGAAAGGGAGGAACCGGAGGTTCCCCGGGACTGGAGGTTACTCCTGGAAGATGGGGACTATCTCTTTTTCTACAAGCCCGGCGGTCTTCCGGTCCACCCCGCGGGAACTTACCAAAAACATACCCTCTGGAACTTTCTGGAGCCGGCTTACGGCCGCCTTCATCTCGTGAACCGCCTGGACAGGGAAACCTCGGGCGTCGTCGCGGCCGCGAGAACGCCGAAGGCCGCGGCGGCGGCCGCAAGGGCCTTGGGGGAACCGGACAGGGAAAAGACCTACCGGGTTCTCGTGGAGGGGAAATTCCCCGAGTTTGCGGACGCGGAGGGTTGGCTCGCGCCCAACGAGCTTTCGCCCGTGCGAAAGGAGCGCCGCTTCCTGACGGAGGCCCGGGAAGGGGCAGAAAGGTGCCGTACGCGCTTCACCCTCCTGAGGGAATCCGGGGGCGTTTCCGAGCTTCGGGCGGAACTCGACACGGGAAGGACCCATCAGATACGGGCAACCCTGAAAAGTCTCGGGTTCCCCGTGGTAGGAGACAAACTGTACGGACCGGATCCGGAAATCTTTCTTCGCTTTATCGGAGGAGGCCTGACGGAAACGGACAGGGAGAGGCTCCGAATGAACCGGCAGGCCCTGCACTGCGAAAGGCTTTCCTTCCGCCTCGAGGGGGGCCGATGCCTTTCGGCGACCTGCCCTCCCCCGCCGGACTGGTACTTCGGCGAGAGGCTATAACCGGGTCGGCGAAGTTCTCCTTGACAACATTAAGTTTTGTGTCACAATGGAAGGCCATCATTCCCGTCGCATAAAGGAGATTCTCCCATGGAAAACCAGAACGGCGCCTCTTCCGCCTACGCCTACCCCCTCCTGATCAAAAACATCCTCCTCGCCCCGGTTGCCTACCGCGCGGACGAGGAAATCGTCTATCGGGGAAGTCTCAGATTAACCTACGCGGACTTCAGGGAACGGGTTGCCCGGCTCGCCGCCGCCCTGATCGACAGGGGTGTGCGAAGGGGAGACACCGTGGCCGTAATGGACTGGGACTCCCACCGGTATCTCGAATGCTACTTCGCCATCCCCATGATCGGCGCGGTGCTCCACACCATCAACCCGAGGCTCCCTGCGGAGCAGCTGATATACACCATTGAGCACGCCGAAGACCGGCTCATCCTGGTGCACCGGGACTTCCTTCCCCTGGTGCAGTCCATCAAGGGGCGCATAGACTCGGTAAAGGAGTACGTGCTTATCAACGACGGGGAGAAAGACCGCCCGCAGGTTCCCGGGGTCGAGTTCTCCGGGGAATACGAGGAACTCCTCGCGAAGGCCGCTCCCCTCCCGGAGTTCCCCGACTTCGACGAAAACCTGCGGGCCACTACCTTTTATACCACCGGCACGACGGGGCTCCCGAAGGCGGTCTATTTTTCCCACCGCCAGCTGGTCTTGCACACCGTTACCGCCACCGCATCCCTCTCATCCATCAATTCAGGCCCCAATTTCCGGGACGAGGACGTCTACATGCCCCTTACGCCCATGTTCCACGTCCATGCCTGGGGTATCCCCTTTATCGCCACCTTCCTGGGCGTAAAGCAGGTGTATCCGGGAAAGTACGTCCCTCCGGCTCTCAATGCCCTCCTGCGGGACGAGAAGGTAACCTTCTCGCACTGCGTTCCCACCATCCTGGGCATGCTCCTAAAGGACCCGAGCGCCGCGGGAATGGAGTACTCAGGGTGGAAGGTGATCATCGGGGGAGCTGCTCTCCCGAAGGCCCTCGCTTCCGCGGCCCTGGACCGGGGCATCGACATCTTCGCGGGCTACGGCATGTCCGAGACCTGCCCGGTGCTTTCCTTCGTGCGGCTGAGAAAGGAAGACCTCAAGCTCGGACGGGAAGGACAGGTCGCCAAGCGGGTCCGGACGGGAACGCCCATGGGACTCGTTCAGCTGAGAGTCGTGGATTCCAAGGGGAAGGACGTGAGCCGCGACGACCGTTCCTCGGGAGAGATCGTCGTGAGAACCCCCTGGCTCACCCAGGGGTACTACAAGGACGCGAAAAACTCGGAAAAACTGTGGGAAGGGGGCTGGCTCCACACCCAGGACGTCGCCGCAGTGGACGAATCGGGCTCGGTCCGCATCACCGACAGGCTCAAGGACGTGATCAAGGTAGGGGGAGAATGGCTGTCTTCCCTGGAGATCGAGGATATCGTCGCCAGTCACCCCCTCGTGGCGGAATCGGCGGTTATCGGCGTGAAGGATGAAAAATGGGGAGAAATTCCCCTGGCCTGCGTTGTAGTCAAGGAGGGCGCGGAGCTCACGCCCCACAAGATCATGGAGCACGTGAAGGGCTACGTGGACCGCGGAGTGCTTCCCCGGGAGGCGATCCTCTTGAGGGTCGCCTTCGAGGATTCCATCGCTAAAACCTCCGTGGGCAAGACCGACAAGCTTGCCCTGCGGAAGAAGCACGGCGGGGAGTAAGGAGTCTTATACCGCCTCGCGGCCGGAGAGACCCTTGAGGTAGGCATTGATGGACTTGGCCGCATGGGCCCCGTCGGCGACGGCCTTGGCGATCTGAAGGTAGCCGCCGGTGCAGTCCCCCGCGGCCCAAAGCCCGGGAAGTCCGGTCTTGAGTTCCCCGTCCACCGCGATATCCTGACCCCGGGTTTCAATGCCGATCTTGGCGGCGAAATCCGCGGCTCCCGCGGTGCCCAGGGCCACGAAGCAGCCCGAAACGTCAACGGTTTCGCCCGATGCCGTCTCTATGCCCGTAAGCCTTCCGTCCCCCGTAAAGCGCGCGATTTTATCTTCCACCACCCGGATACCCTCGGGAAATCTTCCCGGAACCGCCGGTTCGCCGTTTGTGAATACCGTGATGTCCCGGGTGAAGGCCTGGAGCTCGTGAAGCTCCCGGGCGGCGTATTCCCCCGAGCCGATGAGGGCCACTGCCTTGTTCCTGAAGAAGAAGCCGTCGCAGACGGCGCAAAAGCTGATTCCGTTCCCCTTCAGTCCCTCGAATCCCGGAACCTTGAGCCCCGCGCGGGATTTTCCCGTGGCTATGAGCACCGCCGGGGCGGTATACTCGCCGCGGGTTGCGGTTACGGTATAACCGTCACCGGAGTATGATACGCCCACCGCCTCATCGGTCAAGATGGAGGCGCCGAGCCGTTCCGCCTGGGCGATGCCCCGATCCACTATCTCCGCGCCGCTCACCGCCTCGGGAAAGCCGAAGAAGTTTTCGACCTTTTCCGCCTTCTCCAGGGCTCCCCGATCCTTTCCGATCACGAGGACGGAGTTTCCCGCCCGTACCAGGTATATCGCAGCCTGGATTCCCGCAGGCCCCTTTCCGATTATTATCGCGTCGTAGTTCATGAGCCAAAAGATACGGTACCCTAGAGCGAAAGAAAAGTGACAAGCTCACTTTCAGTGAGCCGCTCACCGAAGGTGAGCCGGGCGCATGGCCGCGCTCACGCGGCACAGGCGCTTTCTTGGCCGCACGTCTGCAGCATAGGAGCGCGCGTATGCAACCAAGGCAAAAAAAAACCCGCATCCCGACCGTTTCCGGAAGGTAACGCGGGCTTTCCGCGGAAGGCTGCCGGGTTCCCTGAGGAAAGGCGGCCTTCAGCGAAGGGCAATTACTTGCCGATAACGCGGCACATCTCGCAAACCTTGTTGGAGTAGCCCCACTCGTTGTCGTACCAGGACACGACCTTCACG
>QKDA01000168.1 GCA_003246765.1 Spirochaetales bacterium
TGCGAAGCCCGTATCCCAGAGGGTCTTGAAGTCCCCCTCGTCGATGCGGCCCTCGTAGTATTCCGGGCCGTTGTTGTTGCAGCCGCTTACGGTGCCGTCCGAGAGTATCGAGGCGATGTTGATGCCGGAGCGGCAGAAGTAGGGGGTGTCCCGCAGCCCGCGGTCCAGGGCGAAGGGGAGGTAGCCCTCGCAGGAAAAGGAGACCTCCAGGCCCCGCCTCTTCAGCTCGGGGCGCCTTTCCTTCAGCCACCGGAGCAGGGTTTTCAGCTCCTCCGGTTCAAGCCGAAGGTTGGGGTTTTCCGCCCCCCGCCCCTTGGGGAAGATGCGGAAGAGGCGCCAGGAGGTAATGCCCTTTTCGATGAGCCTTTCCGCGACGTCGTCAAGATCGTGAAGGTTTCCCCTCTCCCCGCCGAAGACGCAGGTGACGCAGTCCTTCACCGAGAGGCCGCGATTATATCCGCGGCCTTCAGGACCGCCTCGTAGGACCGGGGATTGTTCCTCAGGTAGTTATGGGCCTTATCGTTTCCGTCGATGGAGAGGGTGATGCTGCCAAGGCCGTTTTGCTCGAGGGTATCCATGAGCTCCTGGCTGAGGGCGAGGCCGTTGGTTACCATTCCCCAGTTAAGCCCTTCCCCATGGATGGCCCGGGCGATCTCGGGAAGGTCCTTTCGTACCGTGGGCTCTCCCCCGGTCACCACGATGAAGGGCCTCGGGCTGAAGCGCCCGCTCACGTAGCGGGCGATGCGGGCCCAGGTTTCCGCGTCCATTTCCCTCATGCGGGAATCCTTGCCGCAGTCGGAGCCGCAGTGGACGCAGTTCATGTTGCAGCGGCGGGTTATCTCGAAGAAGAGGTAGAGGAGCCGGTGCTCCCGGGTCTCCATGGCCCTATACAAATCATGGGCCTTCTTTTGCAGGATGAGGGGAAGCACGGGTATCCTCCGGATTCCGGTTTTAAGGGGTGTCGGTTTTTTCTTCCAGTACCGCGTCGAGCTCGTACGTTTCGGGGGGTATGTCGACGGCCTTGCTCTGGAAGTCCCCGCCGTTATCCGGCCCGTCGGTGTCGTCGAGGCCCAGAAGCTCCCCGGCGCTCACATCGTAGTCCAACAGCAGTTCCCCCGCCGAGTCGGTGTTTCCAAGGACGCTCGGGTCTCCGCTGTAGGGAATAAAGCTCACCCGTATGCCCTCGATGGGCTCGCCCATGACGTTTTTTACCCGGAGGCTTAAGGTTCGCCAGTAGTCGTCCGGCGGGGCGCCGTACATGGCCACGGGAGAGCCGTACATCGCCGCGGGGGTTCCGTAGCACGCGGCGAGCATCATGGAAACCGCCCCGGTGGCGGCGATCCGGAAGACTTTTGATAACGTATTCATTTGCCTCATTGTAGTCCCGCTCCGGGGGGAAAGCAAGGAAAAAAAGCGCCTCCTCGCCGGGGGCTCCGGCGATCGCGATGCCGGGCCGCTTCGCCCTTTCTGCCTCTCCCCGATTATTCCTTCCCCTTGAGAAATCCCGCCCAAACCGCTACTATGTCTCATTAACTCAGGAGTTATATCGATGAATCTGGACAAAATGCGCAATATAGGAATCATGGCCCATATCGACGCCGGCAAGACCACCACTACCGAGCGTATTCTCTTTTATACCGGAAAAATACACCGCATCGGCGAGATCGACGACGGCATGGCGACCATGGACTGGATGGCCCAGGAACAGGAACGGGGCATCACCATCCAGAGCGCGGCCACCACCACCTTTTGGCGGGACCACCAGATCAACGTCATCGACACCCCCGGCCACGTGGACTTCACCGCCGAGGTGGAGCGCTCCCTCAGGGTCCTCGACGGGGCCGTGGCGGTGCTTTGCGCGGTCGGCGGGGTTCAGCCCCAGACCGAGACGGTGTGGCGCCAGGCGGACCAGTACAAGGTTCCCCGGCTGTGCTTCGTGAACAAGATGGACCGGGTAGGGGCGGACTTTTTCCGCGCCATGGAAGACGTTTCGGGGAAATTCGGCGCCAGCTGCGTGGCCCTGCAAATTCCGGTCGGCCAGGGCGCCGACTTCGAGGGGGTCATCGACCTCGTGGGCATGAAGGAGATCCGCTGGGACGCCGCTTCCGAGGGGGAGAAGATGGAGGTGACCGAGATCGATCCCTCCCGCGCCGCCGAGGCCTCCCAGTGGCGGGAACGGCTCATCGACGCCCTTTCCTCCCGCTCCGACGAGATCATGGAACTGGCCCTCGAGGGAGAGGAGATCCCGGAGGCGCTCCTGCGCCGGGAAATCCGCTCGGGAACCCTTGCCCGGGAGTTCATTCCCTTCCTCTGCGGCGCCTCCCGGCGAAATTTGGGAATTCAGCCCCTCATTGACGGCATTATCGACTACCTTCCCGCCCCCCACGAGGTTCCCCCGGCGGCGGGCTTTCACGCCAAGAAGGAAGAGGAGGTCGCCGTGCCCTGCGAGGCTTCGGGGGTTCCCCTGGGGCTCGTCTTCAAGATCCAGTACGACCGCGAGGCGGGGGCCCTGTGCTACGTGCGCATGTACTCAGGCAAGATCAAGACCGGCGACCAGATCTTCAACGTGGGAAAGAAAAAGCGGGAGCGGGTCAACCGTATTCTCCGCATGCACTCGAACAAGTCCGAGCCCATGGATTCCGTGGAGGCCGGGGACATCGCGGTCTTCATCGGCCTCAAGCTTGCCCAGACCGGCGACACCGTGGGCTCCGAGGGCATGCCGATCCTCCTGGAGAAGATGCACTTCCCCGAGCCGGTGATCTCCGTGTCCATCGAGCCCAAGACCCTCTCCGAGCGGGACCGCCTCAAGGAAACCCTGGACATCCTCTCCCGGGAAGACCCCACCTTCACGAGCCGGGAAGACGCGGAAACGGGACAGCTCATCATCTCCGGGATGGGGGAGCTCCACATCGACGTGCTCGTCACCCGCATGATAGACGACTTCAAGGTGGAAGCCCGGGTGGGAAACCCCCAGGTCACCTACCGGGAATCCATCACCGCCTCGGCGGAGCATTCCGAGACCTTTTCCAAGGTTCTCGGGGGCAAGGAAAACACCGCCGGGGTCACCCTGCGGGTGGAGCAGCTTCCCCGGGGCTCCGGCAACCGCTACGTCAACGCCGTCAAGAAGAGCGCCGCCCCGGAGGAGATCTTCGACGCGGTGGAGCAGGCGGTCACCAGCGCCTTCGGCTCGGGCATCCAGTACGGCTATCCCTGCGTGGACGTGGGGGTCACCCTCACCGCGATCGACTGGAACGAGCTCACCTCCACCACCTTCGCCTTTGAGGCGGCGGCGAGCCACGGCTTCGACGAGGCCTGCCGCAAGGCCAGCCCGGAGCTCCTGGAGCCGGTGATGAACGTGGATATCCTGTGCCCCAAGGACTTCGTGGGCGACGCCATGAGCCAGGTTACCCAGCGGGGAGGGCTCATCTCGAGCCTCGAGTCCAAGCCCTCCATCGAGGTGGTGCACGCCCAGGCCCCCATGGCCAAGATGTTCGGCTTCTCTACCTCCCTGCGCTCGGTTACCCAGGGCCGGGCCTCCTTCGCCATGACCTTCAGCCACTACGAGGTAAAGCCCGGCGGGCTTTCAAACTACCGCTAAGCGGCGCCGACGGCCCTCCTTTTCCAAAAAAAAGGGAGGGCCTTTTGGCATTATAAAACGGCGTGAATTATACTGTTCATTAGTATGAAAACCGCCGGAATAACAATAATCCTTTCGTCGATTCTGACCTGCGCCTGCGCGGTTTTCATGGCCGCCCGGGGCGCCGCGTCCTTCCCCGTGATTCTCGCTCTCTTCCTCTCCGGATGCTCGGGCCTCGCCGCGTCCTTCCTCCTGGAATCCCGCAGGCGGGAGCTTTCGAGGGTCTTGGCCGCCGCGGGCAGGATCGACCTGTCCCTGGCGAGCGGGATCGTTTCCGCGGTCCCCGACGAGACGGGCAAGGCCGTCATGCGTGCCCTGGCGGACCTGGAAACCCTGAGGCTCCCGGATTCGGGACCTTCGGGCTCCGGCGGGCAAGTTTCCCAGGCGGAGACGGCGGACCGGATTCTCGAGGCCATGCAGTTTCAGGATTCCGAGCGGCAGGCCCTGGAAGGAGCCCTCTGGATCATCGACGCTGTCCGGGAAAATCTCGACGCCGCGTGCCGGAAGGACCTTCCCAGGGTCGACGAGAAGTGGCTTCAGGATACCTTCGCAAACCTCCGGGAGGAGCTGCTCCCCCGGGTGAAAACCAAGATCGAAAAACAGGCTGTAATGGAGGCGCGCATATGAACTTTCTCTCGGTGGACGATTCCTCAACCATGCGGAAGATTATCTCCCTGGCCCTTAAAGGGGCGGGACATACGGTGGTGGAGGCGGAAAACGGAAAGCAGGCCCTGGAAACCCTCAAGACCGCTAAGGTGGACTGCATCCTGCTGGACATAAACATGCCCGAAATGAACGGGATCGAGTTCCTGAAGGCCCGAAAGTCGGACCCTTCCATCGCGTCCCTTCCCGTCTTCGTCCTGACTACCCAGGACGAGGAGTCCCTCAAGGCGGAGGCCATGTCCCTCGGGGCGAAGGGCTTCATCGTTAAGCCCTTTCAGAAAGAGGCGCTCCTGTCGGCGATCAGTAGCGGTATCTGACGGAATAGAGGGAAAGGCCGAAAGCGCACCCCTCGGCGTCGAGCCGGAGGTCAGCCACGGCCGTTCCCGGCAGCTCCTCGTCGAGGTAGAGGCACCGGGGCAGCGCGAGCTGCACCTCCGTGCCCGAGCCGAAATAGGAAGCGAGGAACGTGCCCGCGATGACGTTGAGCATCTCGAGGATCGAGTCCTCGGCGTTTTTTTTCTTTTCCTGCTCCGGGCTCTCGCTGAACAGAATGTCCACGATGCGCTCGCGCAGGGATTCCGGAAAGCGGAGCTCGATTCTGCAGGAGAGGGGGGAGAGGACGTCTATGGCGGCGCAGGTGGTTTCTCCCGCGCCGCTTTCCCCCTTCGCCGCGCCCTCATCCCCGTTTTCCTGGTCCTCGGCGACGTCGATGAAGGCCATGTCGGCGAATACCGACGAGGCCGCTTCCGCAAGGAGTCTTGCGGATCGGTCGGGATCGAGCTGTACGTTCATTCCTCACCTCCCAAGGCCTGAATTACCTTCTCCGGGGTCACCGGTTTTTGAATGACCCCCATAACGCCCAGCTTCCTCATCTCCGGTTCTATGGAGCTCGCGGCTATGCTTGACGTGACTACCACGGGAATGTCCCTGGTGGAGGGCCGGTTTTTCACGAGCTTTATGAAGGTGCTTCCGTCCATTTTCGGCATGTTGATGTCGGAGAAGACCAGGTCGATGCCGTTCTCCCCGTCCGAGAGGAGGGTCAGGGCGTCAATGCCGTTCTCGGCCTCCAGGAAACGGGTCACTTCCAGGCCGCACATCTCGACGCAGCGCTGGATAATCATGCGAGAGGTCGCGGAGTCGTCCACGATCAGTACGGACCTAACTTTTTTCACGGCTCAAATCTCCCATTGCCTGTCTCCGGAGGTGATGGTCGTATCCCCGGTGCCGACCGCGAGGGTCACGGTCCTGCTGATGTCGCCCCCGGTGTCCTCGGCGATCGCCCCGAGGGAGCTTTTCCAGAGGATGCGCTTGGCCGCCAGCAGGTTCCTCTTCCCGATATCGAAGATGCCCTTGTCGTCCATGACCGCCGCACCGCCCACGAGCTTGATCCTTACGTTCTGCCTGACCGCGCCGAGCTTTTTCATGTCCTCGATCATGAGGGGAATTCCGAGGTCCGCGAAGTAACCCGGCCTCGCGCGCCCCTTGTCTGCGTCGATGGAAGAATCGGGCAGGGCGAAGTGAAGCATGCCCCCGAGGCGGAGCTTTACGTCGTACATGATGACGGCGATGCACGAACCGAGGGCGAAGGTCTTTATGCTGTCATCCCCCTCGGCGCAAACCACCCACTCGCCGATGCCTACCGTATGGACTGCGATAGCGCGCTCCTTTCGGCTTTCGCCGTTCCCGCCGCGCAGCTTGCGATCAGGGTTGCCGTCATTTCCTCTATGGACAGGAGCCTCTCGGGGGCCCCCATCTTCCACGCCTCCCCGGGCATCCCGAACACCACGGAGCTTTCCTCGTTCTGGGCGAAGCACCGTCCGCCGGCGCCGCGAACCTTCAAGAGCCCCCGGGCCCCGTCGGCCCCCATTCCCGTAAGCAGCAGGGCCACGGCCTGATTCCCCGCCGACTCCGCCGCTGAATCGAAGAGCACGTCCACCGAGGGCCGGTGCCCGCTCACCTTGTCTCCGGGAGAACAGGAAACCTTCCATTGGACTCCGTGGCGAACCACCCGGAGGTGGAGGTCTCCCGGGGCCACGAGGACGAGCCCGCTCCGGAGCACGTCCCCGTCCTTTGCTTCGCGAACCTCCACGGCAGAGGTGCGGTCAAGGGTATCCGCGAACATGCGGGTGAAAACCGGGGGCATGTGCTGAACGATGACCGTCCCCGGCATGTCCAGGGGAAATTCCGGGATGATGCGGTTGAGCACTTGGGTGCCGCCGGTTGAGGCCCCTATGACGATGACCTTCCGGCTGCCCGTGAGGCCCGCGCCCGCGGGAGAGGGTTTTTGACCGGCCGCCGCCGCTTTGGGGACGGGGGTTCGGGCCTTGGAAACGTCCGCCCGGGAAGCCTCCCTAATCCGTTCCGAAAGCTGGACCAGCATGTGCTCCAGCCCCCGCTGATCCCTTCCTTCGGGCTTCGCGACGATGTCGAGGGCTCCCGCCTCCAGGGCGGCCAGGGCCCGCTCCGATCCGCGGGGCGTCACCGCCGAAACGACCACTACCGGGAGCGGGTACTGGGGCAGGAGCTTTTTAAGGAATTCAATGCCGTCCATCCTGGGCATCTCAATGTCCAGGGTGACCACGTCGGGATTAAGGAGGACTATCTTGTCCCGGGCGGACCAGGCGTCGGAGGCGGTCCCGGCCACCTCGATGTCGGGGTAGCGGGAAAGCCCCTTGGTTATAAGTTCCCGGGCGACGGCGGAGTCGTCCACCACGAGAACCCGGATCTTCCCGGTTCCCTTCATTCCGGTACCCTCTCCAGCCGCTTTACGTCCTGTCCGTCGGTAAACACCAGGATATCCCCGTCGAATTCCACGGATATGCCGATGGGCGCCGGATCAGGGGGCAGTTCCTGTATTACCGCGGGCTTGCCGTCCATGCTGATGTACTGGTAGCCGATGAGGGGCTGCACCGTGAGCCGCCTCTCCCGTATCCGCCAGGAGAGTACCACCGTGAGCCGGTATTCATAGACGCCCTTCGCGATTTCCGCGGAGACGAACACCCTCTTGATGCAGTGGTGGCTTTGAAACTCGTAGGTGGACACGTAATCGAGGGAGGCCGGCCGCTCGTCGGGAAAGCGGTTGCGGGCATAGACCTCGGCGTAGGGCTCGCCGCCCACCTCATGGCTCACGATTCGCCAAAGGCCCTTCAGCTCGTGCCGCTCCGGGCTTTTAAGGGAGGCGGTATACTCGTAGCTTCCCGTCTCCGCCACCGGGGCTTCCCTGAGGCTTTGCCCAATGGCCCTCGCCATGTTCTGCAGCCGTTCGTCGCCTTTTCTCGCGTTCATGGGCGCACCTGAAAGCCTTTGTCGATCAGGGTTCGGTAGTCCCGGGCGGCGTAGCTCGACGGGCCGCATTCCCAGATGGTCCTAGACTTTTCCAGGGACCGGGAAATGTACTCGGACTTGCATATCTCGTACACGGGAATATGGAAACTGGAGAAAAGTTCCCGGTAGGTCTGTACCCGGTGGAGCCGGTTCTCGGCCTTCGTGAAAAGAAGGGAGTGCACGTGAATCTCCTTACCCGCCTCGGCGGAACAGGACTTTACCTCCTCGAGGATCGACTCCAGCCCGGACACGGAAAAGAGCTGGAATTCCAGGGGAATGATTACGGCGTCGCTCGCCCGGATGAGAAGCCGCTCCAAGGGGCTGTTCGAGGGGGAGGAATCCATGATGATCCAGTCGTAGCGGCTCGTTAGGGAACCGATGAAATCGGCGAAGGGCCCGTAGGCCCGTTCCACTTCGGTGTCGCGCATCTCAAGCCGCAGCCGCTTGTTTCCCGCCGGCAGCAGGTCGAGGTTCTTTCTCACCCGGGAATTGACGTAGGCCTCGGCCTTCGCGGGGCTCCCCGAGGCGAGGTCCGCCAGGAGCCGCGAAAAATCGAGTTTGTCCCGGGAGCCGAAAAAGAGGGTCAGGTTACCCTGGGGATCCCCGTCGACCATCAGGACCTTGTCGCCCCTTCGGGCGAGCCCCGAGGCCAGCTGAATGACTGACGAGGTTTTGCCCACGCCCCCCTTTTGATTCGCGACGGTGAAAATTTTCGCGCCGGTCATGCTGTTCCCCCCGATATCCGCGTTGCACGCGAGAGCTTCCTGTAGACAGCCGGCTTGACGTACTCAAAGGGGTTCGTGTCCCGGTTAAGGGATTCCGAATGCCCGATAAATAAGTACCCCCCTTCCTTAACGTAGCGGTAGAGGTTTTGGGTTACCCGGCTGCGGGATTCCTGGTCAAAGTATATCATGACGTTCCTGCACAGGATTACGTCGAATTGGCCTTTCATGGGATAGTTCTCCGCCATGAGGTTTAGCCGCTTGAAGAGCACCATGTTCTTGATCTCCTCCGCGATCGACCACTCCCCGGCCCCGGCGCTCCGGAGATAACGCTTCCTGAAGGCCTCGGGGGTTTCGGTGAATTTCTGTTCCCCGTACACCCCCTGCTTGGCGGTACTGAGGGCGGTCAGGGAAATGTCCGTCGCGAGGAGTCCCAGGTCCGGCCCCCCGACGGCGAGGGCGTACCGGTCGTGAAGGAGCATGCCCAGGGAGTAGACCTCCTCCCCGGAGGCGCAGCCGGCGCTCCAGATGCGCAGGGGATAGTTGGCGAGTCCCTGGCTGCCCCCCCGGGAGGCCCTCTCCTTTTCCAGCTCCGGCAGGACCGTCCCCGTGAGGAAGTCAAAGTGACTGCTTTCCCTGAAAAAAAAGGAATGGTTCGTGGTGAGGCGGTTCATCATCTCCGACAGCTCGCTGCCCGAGCCGTCGGCGTTCAGGAGGGCAATATAGTCCCCGAAAGTGGCGCAGCCGAGCTGCCGGAGCCTTTTCGAGAGCCTCCCGGAAACGAGCACCCGTTTCTGGTCGGGGAGGTGGATGCCGAAACGGCCGTACACGAGGTCCGCTATGTAGGCGAACTCGTCGTTCCTTAAGGGAATGAGATCCTCGTTGGCGAAGCCCGTTTCGGCATGCTCATTCACTGGGCGCTGTCCCCCCCGCCTGAGAGATTGTCGTCCCGGACTATCTTCTCCACGTCCAGGAGTATCTTTATCGCGTCGCCGGCCTTGCCCATGCCGCTTATGTAGCGGTCCCTGCCCGAGAGGGTCTTGAAGTTCGGGGGCGGCTCAATGGCCCGCTCGGGAATTTCCATGACCTCCTCCACGGTATCCACGAGACAGCCCACGAGAATACCGTCTACCTCGGTAACGATAATGCAGGTCCGGTTGTCGTAAGGCCGCTCCTCCATGTCGAAACGGAGGCGGAGGTCGACGATGGGAATGACCTTTCCCCGGAGGTTGATGACGCCCTTCACGTAGGCGGGCATGTCGGGAACCTCCGAGATGGTCTGCAGCTCGATGATCTCGATCACGTGCCTGATGCCGATCCCGTAGGACTCCTTGCCGATGCGGAAGAACAGGTACTTGTTCGCCTGGGTGTCCTCGTTGTCCTCGTCGTCCACGAGGTAATCGTCGGCGGTCCCGCCCTGCTTCAGTTCTACCATGGCTTCCCCCCTAGAATTTCCCGAAATTATCGTCGTCCAGGGAGATTATCTCCGCCGGGTTGAGGCTTCGGCCCCCGGAGGCGATCACCTTGCCCGTACCAGCCTTGGCAGGCGCCGGAACCGGGGGCTTTTTTGGGGTTCCCGTATTTTGGGCAAGCCGGGGGGCCGCGGAAGCGGGATTCCCCCCGGTTCTCTGGGCCAGCTCCGCCCTGAGCATGGCCAGGAGCGCCGCGTTTCCGGAATCCGTCTCTTCGGCCCTGATCTTGAAGCGGGACAGCATGGCCTTCACCTGCTGGGCCTGGGAAGAGAGCTCTTCCGAGGCGGAGGCGCTTTCCTCGGCGCTGGCGGTGTTGCTCTGGGTGACCTGGTCGATCTGGTTGAGGCCCAGGGCTATCTGCTCCAGCCCCTGGGTCTGTTCCCGCCCCGCGGTAGCCACCTCGTCGGCGAGCCGGGATACCTGGGAGGCTCCCTCCACGATCTGGTCAAGCTGGCTCGCGGTGGAGTCCACGAGGGCGTTTCCCCTCTGTATATTCGCGATGGCCTCCTCGACCATCCGGGTGGTATCCTTTACCGATTCGGCGCTCCTGACCGCCAGGTTCCGAACCTCCTCGGCCACGACGGCGAAACCCTTTCCGTACTTGCCCGCCCGGGCGGCCTCCACGTTGGCGTTCAGGGCCAGGAGATTGATCTGGAAGGAGATGTCGTCGATGGTCTTGACCACCTTCTTTATCTCCTCCGCGCTGGTGTTGATGTCGCTCATCGCCGAGACGAGTTCCTTCATCTGGGCGTTTCCCTTTCCCGCGTTTTCCTGGGCGCTCCGGGCGAGGGTATTCATCCTGAGGGCGTTTTCCGTGTTCTGCTTGGTCTGGCTCGAAATCTCCGTGGTGGAGGAGGTGATCTCCTCGAGGGAAGAGGCCTGCTCCGACGCTCCCTGGGAGAGGGCCTGGCTCGCCTGGGATACCTGCACCGACCCTTCCGCCACCTGGTCCACCGCGATGTTAACCTGCGAGAGGGTCTGGTTGATCGCCTTCAGGGACTCGTTGAGGGAGGATTTGAGCACGTCGAAATCGCCCTTGTAGTCCCCGGTGACGCTGGCGGTGAGGTCTCCCTCGGCCAGGCGCTTGAATACGGCGATGGTTTCGTTGATGGGGTCTATGACGAGGTCCAGGGTATGGTTTACGCCCTCCACGATCTTTCTGAAGTCCCCGAGATGCTTCGTCCCGTCCGCGCGGGTCTGTAAAGCCCCCGCTACGGCGGCCTCGGCGAGCATGCCCGCGTCTCCCACGAGGGCCTCGATGGCCCTCACCGACTGATGCAGGGCCTCGCTGATGGTGACGAAGAGCTGCGCCGTTTCTGCCGTATCGGGATCGCTCTGGGCTACCGTAAAGTCGCAGGCAAGGTCGCCGGAGGAGATCTTCTGAAGGTTCCGGTTGAGGCGGTCTATCTCCGTGTCCTGGAAGGCGGCTATCTTTTTCATCTTCCGTTCCGCTGTCTTGATCGCGGTCTGGTCTACTATGACCTCGAAGGCGCCAACGACGGAACCGTCGGTACCGTGGATGGGGACGCCCGTGTAGTGGATGTCGTAGGTCTTGTCCAGGGGAGTAGCCTGGGTTTCAGAGTTCGCATCCCCGTTGGTTTGAAGCGCCCGGGTGCATGCGCAGTTAGGGGTTTTGCAGTCGCCGGTCCTGAAGAAATCGAAGCACTTTCTCCGGGAGTCCACCAGGTCCTTGGCCTTGGCGTTCCCCAGGGCCGCCGCGGCCTTATTCATGAACTGGACCTCATAGTCCTTGTTGATGACCATGGCGGGGGTAGGCATGTTGTCGATGAACCCCACGAGCCCGTCCATGACCGAATTGAGCCCCGTAAGGACGTCTCTGTAGCCCCCGGCGAATTTTGAGGGGTCTCCCCGGGCGAGGAGGCGCCCTTCCAACCCCGCGGTGGTAAGGGTTACCGCTTCGGAGACGAGGTTTCCTATCGTGGCGGTTACGGTGTCGAGGGCCTGGGAAACCTGGCGGAATTCGTCCCGGGTCTTCACCTTGAGCTTCACCGACATGTCTCCCGCGGCTATACCCTCCAATGCCGCGACGGTCTTGCGCAGGGCGGCCGAAATGGACGTGCCCAGAAGCAGGCCCAGGGCGACCGCCAGGGCCAGTCCCACCAGGGTAACGAAGACCATGGTGAGGAACGCCGTATCGCCGACCTTCAGGGCCCGCTCCGCCTCACGGGTGCCGTAGTAGTCCGTCACGTAGGCGAGGGCGGCGTCCAGGTTGGCGAAGAGGGCGTCGAAGACCTGCCGGTCCGGTCCGTAGACATGGGCGTTGATGAGCTCGTACTGGGCGGCGATGGCGTCAACGTCGCTCAATGCGAGGACTCCCTTGGCGAGTTCCACGGTCTTGTTGGTGTAGCCCGCGCCGGCGGTGAGGGTATCGTTCACGGCCTTCCAAAGCGCGGCTTCCTCCGCGGTCTTGGGCATTTTGTCGTAGAGGTCGTACTGGGGCCGGTAGACGGCCCTTCCCGCGTCGACGACGGCGAACTGCTCCTCTATGAAGCCGGGGGTGTAGCCCCCCCGGGGATTGGCTATGTTCATGATGGCGACCCGGATCGCGCGGAACTCCTTGGCTACCGTATTGAGGTACACGATGGAGGGAATGGTCTTGTTCGCCATGCCCGCCACGGTCTCGTCCAGGACCCCGATCCGCTGGACGCCGAAGACGCCGATAAAGGCGCAGATGAGCGCCACCCCGAGGAAACCGAGGAGCATTTTTGCCAATATCTTCACGTTTTACCTCCCGGCGCTTATCCCGCGCCCGTTATTCAAGTTTCAGCGAGAGCAGCCTTCCCGTATCGACGATGAAACTCACGCTCCCGTCTCCCAGTATGCTGCAGCCCGAGATGCCCTCGACCTTCCCCAGGTACTCGGAGAGGGACTTGACCACGATCTGCTGGTTGCCGATCACCTCGTCGATGAGCAGGCAGGCCTTGCGCCCGTTGTTCTGCACGATGATCACGATCCCCTTGGTAGGATCCCTCTCTCCCTCGGCTACCCGGAATACCTCGGACAGCTTGATGAGGGGGAGAAACTCCTTGCGGATATTGACCGTGTCTCCCTCGGTGTCGGTCATGGTCAGCTGCTCCGAGGATACCTTCACGAACTCGATGATATCTCCCAAGGGGAGGGAATAGCGGTATTGCCCCACCCGCACCGTGATGCCGTCGATGATGGCCATGGTCAGGGGAATCACCAGGACGAATTCGGTCCCGTTGCCCGGAACCGTGCGTATGTCGATCCGCCCGTGGATTTTTTCAAGGTTTTTCTTGACCACGTCGAGGCCCACCCCGCGGCCCGAAACCTCGGAGACTACCGCGGCGGTAGAGAACCCGGGCTCGAAGATATACTGCCAGACCTCGCCGTCGCTCATCGCCGCCGGGTCTCCCCTCAGGATCCCCCGTTCCGCGGCCTTTGAGAGAATCCTGTCCCGGTGGAGACCCGCGCCGTCGTCCTTGATGGTGATCCAGATATCGGAGCCCTCGTACTTGGCGTCCAGGCGAACGGTGCCGGTCTCGCTCTTGCCCGCCTCGAGACGCTTGGCCCGGCTTTCCACCCCGTGGTCAATGGCGTTCCTGAGAATGTGCACCAGGGGATCGGCTATCTGCTCGATGACGTTCTTGTCCATCTCCGTGTCCTGTCCGGATACGACGAAATCGATGGGCTTGTCGAATTTTCGGGAAAGGTCCCGAACGAGGCGGCGCATCTTCTGGAACAGGCCGTCCAGGGGGATCATCCGGATCATCATGGTGGTTTCCTGAATTTCCCGGCTGATCTTGTTGAGCCGCGCGAAGGACTTGCTGAAACTGTCCAGCCTGAGGCCTGCGAGATCCGGGCTGTTGAGTACCATGGCCTCGGCGGTAATGAGCTCCCCAACGAGCTCGAAGAGCTTGTCGAGCTTGCCCGTGTCCACCCTGATCTCCCGGCGGACGACTTCGTGGGGGCCTTCGCTTTCCGAGGCGGCCGCCTGGGTTTGCTGGGCCTTTAGGGCCGTCTCGATTATCCCCGGCTCCACGACCCCCTTTTGAACCAGGATTTCCCCGATGGGCCGGGTTTGCTCTTTCAGGGCGGCATCCAGCTGGGCGGAGTCGACCGCTCCCATGTCCACGAGAATTTCGCCGAGGGTCTTGTAGGCTTCCTTTGCCTGGGCCGGCGCCGCCCCCGTTTCGCTGCCCTCCGGGAGGGAATCCCCAAGGTCATCGCATGCCTCTCCGCTGCCCCCTTCGGGAACCTCCAGAAGCTCCGCCTCCGCGAGAATCTTCCTCAGGCGGTCGATAAACTGGATGAGCCCGTTGCAAAAGGCCTCGGAAACCGGGGCCTGGCGCTTTCTCGCGTCGTCAAGAATCCCCTCCATTTCCATGCAGGTGCTTTCCAGGAGCTGGTAGCCGAAAAAGCCCGAGTTCCCCTTGACCGTATGCACGGCCCGGAAAAGGTCATTGATTTTTTCCGTCTCCGGGCTTTGGTTTCCCAGGGAAAGCACGATTCTCTCGGCGGAATCGAGCGTGTCGGCGCATTCGCCGAGGAAACGTTCCGCCATGTCCCGGGAAACGAGGGCGGTGAGCTGTATCGCGTTGGGAACCTCCGGCTGCGCGGGCTTGCGAAGCGCCGCGATCGCCGTTTCCACCGCGGCGGCCTGAGTCTTGGCAGCGGCCTCTCCCGAAAGGTCGGACCATTCCTTCTCGACGATTCCGATGAGGGACCGCAGTACGTCCACGGTACGGAATATCACGTCGACGGAGTTCGGCGAGGGTTCCGCCTTTTCCTTGAGAAATACGTCCAGGAGGGTTTCCGCCACGTGGGTGAGCTGCTTTATATGGTCGAATCCGAGATATCCCGCGGAACCCTTCACCGAGTGGAAGAGACGAAATACGGAGTTCAGCTTCGCCGTTCGGTCTTCCCCGTCATCCAGGGATGACAGCTGGTTTTCCGCGTCGTCGAGCCGCTCGTACCCTTCTTCGATGAATGAGATGATGATTTCTCTCGTCTCGTCGTCCAGCGGGGCGCCCATTCGATCTTTTTTTCTCCTTATTTTTCTCTATAAATAATTATCTACTTTGTGCCGGAGCGCAAATATTTCATGCTCCAATCCGTCTTATACCGAAAATTTAAAGCGAAACTTGCTTCCCTCCCCGCGGTCCACGAACAGGGTTCCGTTCAACTGCCGGCACATCCCGTGCACGAGCCTCAGCCCGAAGGTATCGGGGGCCTCGGGATTCACGTTCTCCGGGAGCCCGTTCCCGTCGTCCTCGAAGGTCAGGTGTATGACGCTGCCCTGCTTTCTGATGCCGATGCTTACCGAGCCCGTATCCCGGCCCCTGAAGGCGTACTGCATGGAGTTCATGGCGAGTTCGTTGATTATCATCCCGATCTTGGAAATCCGGGCCGTGTCCACGGGGAAGTCGGCGATGTCGTAATCGAAGGAGACCTTCTTGTAGTCGGGGTAGAGGCCCGCCACGTTGGATACCAGCTGTTCCACGTAGGAACGGACCGACATGGTTTCGGAGCTTCCGTAACGGTAGAGCCGGTCGTGGAGGATGCCCATGTTCGTGATGCGGGCTATGGTATTGTGGAGGGCCAGCCTCGAACGGGGGTCTTCAATGGTCTCAAGCTGGAGGGTGAGCATGTTGGAGATGGTCTGGAGGTTGTTCTTGATCCGGTTGTGGATCTCGAAAAGGAGGATCTCCTTTTCCTCCAGGAGCCCCTTGATGCGCGCCTCGTTGGCCAGGGCCTCGTCGGCCCGGTTTTTCAGCTGCCGTTGGAGTTCCACGATCCGCTCCCCCGCCAGGATTCGCGCATGAAGCTCCCCGGGGTCGTAGGGTTTCGAGATATAGTCGTTAGCGCCGGAGTCGAAGCCCCGGACGATGTCGTTCTTCTCTCCCTTTATGGTGAGCATGATGACGTACACCGGCAGTCCCTCTTCCGCGGCCCGGAGACGGGAGCATACCTCCACGCCGTCGCATTGCGGCATGAGCCAGTCAAGTATCGCGAGTTCCGGGCGGTCTTCCCGGGTCAGGAGGTCAAGGGCATCCTTACCGTTGTCGCAAGTGATCACCTGGTGCCCGTTCTTTTCCAGGAGCATGGTGAGGATGGTTCTCGATGCCACGTCATCGTCGGCGACAAGGATTCTCATGGGTCCCCTCCCTTATACGTCGTTGAGTGCCCGAAGGAGCCTTATAAAAGTATTCTTCATGCGGCGGAAATTTTCTATAGTACATTCTTCGGAAGTCGAGAAGATTTCTTCCGCCATGTCTCCCGCCTCTTCCGCCAGGAGCGTGGAGCCGATGCTCAATGCCGCCCCGTGCAGGCTGTGGGCGATCTGCCTCGCCCGGCTCTTGTTCCCTTCCCGGAGGGCCTTTTCCAGTTCATCCATTTTCTGGGCCCCGTCCTTCCGGAATGCCGAGGTGAGGGCCCCCATCATGTCCGCTTCCTCCCCCAGCCTGCGGAGCACCTCGTCGCGGTTGAACAGGATTCGGTTTTCAGAGCCCGCGGCGTAGCGGCGCACCGCCTCGGAAAGCTTTCGTACGTCCAGGGGTTTCACGATTACCTCGTCCATTCCCGAGTCGTAACAGCGTTGGTGCTCCTCCTGCGAGACGTGGGCGGTGATGGCGATTATGGGGACGTGCGCGTCCTTATCCCGGTCCTCGAAGTTCTCCATGATGCGAATTTCCCTGGCCGCCTCGTAGCCGTCCATCACCGGCATGTTGCAGTCCAGGAAGATCAGGTCGTAGGGAATGCGCCTGAGCGCTTCGATCGCCTCGGCGCCGTTGGCTACCGAGTCCGCCGCGACCCCGCATTTTTCCAGGAGCTTTTCCGCCACGAGCCGGTTGGTGGCGTTGTCTTCGGCCAGAAGTACCTTGAAGGCGCTTCCCTCGGGGAGCCTGAACACCCCTCCCGCGGGCCTCATCAAGGCGGCGTTCCATTTAGGCGTCGAGTCTCGGCCGCGGGCATTCTCCCCGACGGCCTCAAACTGCGCGGTGAACCAGAAGGTCGATCCCCTGCCGTCGCCGCTTACGACCCCGATGTCTCCCCCCATGAGCTCCGCGAGCTGTTTTGATATGGCCAAACCCAGGCCGGTTCCCCCGAATTTCCGGGTCTTGGAGCTGTCGATCTGACTGAAGGGCTCGAAGAGCAGGGCCTGCTTTTCCTTGGGTATGCCGATCCCCGTATCGGAGACGGAAAACCGGAGGGTTATCCCCCTTTCGACCGCGTTCTCGACCTTCGCGCTTACCTCGACGGATCCTGAGTCGGTGAACTTCACCGCGTTCCCGAGGAGGTTGACGATGATCTGCCTGAGCCGTCCGGGATCCCCCACGAGCTTTTCGGGTATCCCGGGGTCGAGGGTCGTCGTGAGGGAAAGGCCCTTTTGGGCGGCCTGGGGAGCCAGGAGCATGGCCGATTCCTCAATGACCGTTTTCACGCTCATCTCCACGAGCTCCAGCATCATCTTGTTGGCTTCCATCTTGGAAAGGTCCAGAAGCTGATTGAGGAGATCCAGGAGGCTCAGGCCCCCGGAACGGAGGAGCTCCACGTACTGACGCTGGGTATCGTCGAGGGGCGTGTCCAAAAGGAGTCCGCTCATCCCGATGATCCCGTTCAGGGGCGTGCGGATCTCGTGGCTGATGGTCGCCAGGAAGGCGCCTTTCGCCACGCTGGCCGACTCCGCCCGCAGCATGAGCTCGTTCGCCCGGATCCCGGCCGCCTCCATCTCCAGGTTGTAGCGGATAAGGTTTTCCTCGGTCCTCTTTTGTTCCGTAATGTCCCAGTTGGTTCCCACCAGCTTCAGCGGGATCCCCCGCCGGTCGCGCTGCAGGCGGCCCATGGAGCGGATGGTGTGCTCGCTTCCGTCGGGCCACCGGATCCTGAACTCGGAACTGTAGTCCCTGCCCGTCTCGATGGCTTCCCTGAAGGCCCTGTCCTGGGCTTCCCGGTCTTCGGGATGGACGGCCCTTTCCCAGATGTCGCGGGCGTCGCTTGAGCCTGTCCGGGAAGTTCCGTAAAGCCGGTACATCTGGTCATCCCATTCCTCGGTGCCCGTCGCGATGTCGTAATCCCAAATGCCCACCCCGCCGGCCATGGCCGCGAGACGCAGCCGGTCGGTGGCTTTCTTGAGCTGTTCCTCCTGCCGCAATCGGGGCCGTATGTCCATGAAGCACTCGAGAATTTTATCCCTGCCCTGGTCCTGCACCGGGATCGCCGTCCTCGTCACGTCCACGAGGCTGCCGTCCTTGCTGAGAATCATGTCCTGCCGCTCCTCGAAGACCCTGTTCGCCACGGGACAGGTGGCTCCCTGGTGCGGGCACAGGAGATGGCCGCACTGCTTTCCCACGAGGTCTTCGGCCTTTCCCCCGAACAGCCTGAGGGCGTAGTCGTTCGCCTGCTCGATTCTCCGGGTTTCCGGGTCTATGAGGATAAGGCCGATGGGTAGATGGGCGAAGAGGTTTTCGTCCAGGGTTCCCGCGGATACGGCCACCGCGGCGGGATTCCAGTTTTCGCTGACGTCCGCGACCACGCAGGAGGCGGTAGGCCAGGTGAGCCTGCCGGTGATTCTCAGCTTGATCGGGCCCCTGCGGGGATGGAGATAGGTCAGGTCGTGCTGAAAGAGGCTCTGGGGACGTTCGGGGGAATACAGGGACCGTATCTTTTCGATGTCCTCGGGCGAAACGCGGCCGTTGTGGGCGCGCAATCCCGAGTCGGGATCGATGCCGGTGATGCGGTAAAAGGCCGGGTTGGCCGCCAGGGCGTCCTTTGCGAAGTCATAGGTAAACACCCCCACGGGTATATCGTCGAGGGCCGATTCCCACCCGGGCTTAGGGGACCGAAAGGCTTTCATGGAGGGCCGTGAGCCCCTTACTCGATGAGTCGGAGCGCCCGCAGCTGTTCCACGAGCTTCACCCGGTCAATGGGCTTGACGAGGTACACGTCGCACTGTTCCTTGAAGGCGCCCATGATGTTCTTCTTGTCGTCCAGGGCGGTGGTCATCATGATCTTCGCCCCGTCGGAGGAGAAGATGCCCGCGGCCTCCTCGATGCCGCGAATCCGCTTGAGCGCCGTCTGGCCGTCCATTTCGGGCATCATGATGTCAAGGCATACGAGGTCGTAGGGAACGCCCGCGTCGAGGGCCGTGCGAAAGGCTGCCACCGCTTCGAGTCCGTTGACGCTGATGTGGCATTCGCCGTATGCCTGGAGTATTCCCTGGAGAAGGAGCCGCGAGGTGAAATCGTCTTCCGCGATCAAAGTTTTCATCGGTAACAAGCCTCCGCTACATCATCTACTATAGTTCCCTCAATCGATCCTTGCCAGGGAGAATCCCCGTTTTTTTCCCCGATCCGTTCCTCTCGCCCCTTCTGCTTGTCCAAGGATGGGGAAAACCCTATAATTGCAGCCCTGACAATGATCGAAGGAGTCCCCATGGACGTACGTGTACGCTACGCGCCTTCCCCGACGGGAATGCAGCACATCGGCGGCGTGAGAACCGCCCTCTTCAATTACCTTTATGCCCGGTCTACGGGCGGCAAATTCATCCTGCGGGTGGAAGATACCGACCGCACGCGGTACTCCCGGGAATTCGAGCAGAATCTCTACGATACCCTGGCCTGGCTCGGGGTCGATTGGGACGAGGGCGGGAACAAGGGGGGCGAATACGGCCCCTACGTTCAGTCCGAGCGCTTTGACCTTTATAAAAAATACGCCCTGGAACTCGTGGAGCGGGGGCAGGCATACCGCTGTTTCTGCACCGAGGAGCGCCTTGAAGGGGTTCGGAAGGCTCAAACCGAGAGCAAGGGCTCCCTGGGCTATGACCGGCACTGCCGATCCCTCGGCCGGGAGGAAATTTCCGAAAATCTGGCGTCCCGTAAGCCCTTCGTCATTCGCCTCGCGGTCCCCCTGGAGGGCTCCACCCGGTTTCACGACGAACTCCTCGGCGACATCGAGTGGAAAAACGAGGACGTGAATCCCGACCCCATCCTGCTCAAGAGCGACGGCTTTCCCACGTATCACCTGGCGAACATCGTGGACGACCACCTCATGAAGGTTTCCCACGTGATGCGGGCCCAGGAATGGATTCCCTCCACGCCCCTTCACGTGATCCTGTACAAGGCCTTCGGCTGGGAGCACCCGGACTATTGTCACCTTCCCATGGTGATGGGCGAGGACGGGCAAAAGCTTTCCAAGCGCCACGGCGCCACGAGCTGCAACGAATTCCGCAACAACGGCTACCTGAAGGAAGCTCTCATCAACTACGTGGCCATGCTCGGCTGTTCCTACGAGGACGGACGGGACCTCTATACCCTGGAGGAACTCGGCGAGCGCTTCAAGATGGAGAAGATCAACAAGGCGCCGGCGGTATTCGACTATAAAAAGCTGGAATGGTTCAACGGCCAATACATGCGCATGAAAACCGACGCAGAGCTCCTGGAGCTCGTGTGGCCCTTCCTGGCAAACTCAGGCATTCTCGGCTCCTGCGCCCCCGGAGAGGCTAACTCCCCGGAAGCCCGGGCCGCCGCGGGCCTTCGCTTTGCCGACCAAACCCTCCTTGAGCCCACAGCCGAGCAGCGGGCTATCCTCCTGAAGGCCATGCCCCTCGCCAGGGAGAGACTCCATTTCCTCACCGACGCCCCCCAGGTGATCGGCTTTCTCTTTACCGAGCCCGCGGTGCCTCCCCTGGAGGAGATCCTCCCCAAGAAGCTCGACGCCGCGAAAACCCGGGAGGTTCTTTCCGCCGCCAAGGACACGGTCGCGAAGATCGGCTCCCTCTCGGAGGAAGAGGCGGATGCCCTGTTCCGGGCCAAGGCTGAGGAATTAGGCGTGAAGATGGGGGATCTGATGATGCCTATCCGCATGGCCGTTACCGGCAGCCGCGTGAGCCCGCCCCTGGTGGGTTCCATTCAGGCCCTGGGGGTCGAGAAGGCGGTAGCCCGTATCGAGAGAACCCTCGCGGAACGCTTCGCCTAAGGAATCGGACAGCCTCAAAAAAAAACAAGGCCCCTCAGGCTCTATCGCCGGAGGGGCCTTTTTCATGTGAATGGATGTACCCTTAACGCTCCGAGGGCCGGATATACTCGTGCATGCCCGAAACGAGGCTCAAGACAAGCCAGAAAAGCCAGGTAAATGAGAAGAACATGCCCAGAAAACCGACAACCCCGTGTGCAATGCCGCGTTTTTTCATACTGCACCTCACTTCTTGCATCCATAGACACAATATAAACACCTTTGGTGCGAAAGCGCGATACTTTTTTTTACCAAAAATTCATAGAATTACTTTATAGTCGAGTATACTCATATTTCGCAGCGGGGGCGAGCGCGCTATGCAGATCGCACAGACCAGGATCAGGGTCCTCTACTATACCGGCACAGTCTCGATCGTGGTGATGATCCTGGCTGTCATGGGTTTTTCTTCCGTACTTTTTTATACAAGCCAAACGCAGCAGAAGATACGCCTGCTTGCCCAGGGCATTCTGGATATGAAGAAACTCTATCTCCAGGACGCAATCGACCGTACCATACAGCATATCGAGATTGACCGCCGGCGTATTGAGGGCCAGTGCTCCTCCCGGCTGAATCCCGAGGAGATTGAGAGGCAGGTAAAGGCGATAGCGACAGACCGGATACGCCAGGAGCGCTTGGCGGATAACGGGTATATCTGGATAAACTGGGTGATCGACTATGAAGGGGGCGATAACTACGCTATTAGGCTGGTGCACCCGAACCTGCCGGAAACGGAAGGTTCCTATCTTTCTACGAAAACCCAGGACGTAAAGGGGAATTTCCCCTATCTAGCGGAACTTGAGGGGATCAAGAAGGGCGGCGCGGCTTTCAATGAATATTACTTTAAAAAACTGGGCTCCGAGGACATCGCCCATAAGCTCACCTATGCCAAGCTCTACGAGCCCTTCGACTGGATTGTGGCCACCGGGGTCTATCTAGACGATATTGATGCCCTGACGGAAGCGGAAACTCAAAGTATGCGCAGGGCAGAGCGCTCTTTTATCCTTCGCTTTATCGGCCTCGGCGCCCTGGTCCTAACCTTGGCTCTAGCGCTCATCATCCTTTTTGAGCAAAGGCTTTCAGCCCTCATCCAGGGCTTGCAAGGGGATTTACTGCTAAAAAACTCGGAACTGGAAGAAGAAAAGCGCCGGATTGAGGATATTGCCTATCTCGATCCCCTTACGGGGCTTCTGAATCGCCGGGCCATACTCGATCTTATAGAACGGGCAGTTGCCGGGGTGCGTCGGGGGGACCCTCCCTTTTCCGTGGCCCTTGCCGACGTAGACCGCTTCAAGCTGGTAAACGACGAGTTTGGGCATCTCGCCGGCGACCGGGTGCTCGCGAGCATTGCGGAAACCCTGACAACCCGGTTGCGGGGCATCGACGCCGTATCCCGCTGGGGGGGAGAAGAGTTCCTTATACTGGTCCCGAGTTCCTCGGAATCCGAGGCGGCGGAAGGGATGAACCGGGTTCGTGAGATTCTGGCCTCCTCCCCCGTGGTTTTTGAGGGCTTCCGTATACCCGTTACGGTTTCCTTCGGGGTCGCCGGCTGGAATGAGAGCCTAACCTCCGTGACCGAGTTGATAAAGCTGGCGGATTCCCGCCTTTACGCCGCCAAGGAAGGGGGGCGTAATCTCGTGGTAGCCGGTTGATTCCTCCTTCTCCTGTACAACTTTGCCCGCTCTGTGCTAAAATCGAGGCCTAAATCAGTCCCTCGCCGCCAGCGGGGGCCAAGGAGCACCATCTACATGGAAGATCGTTCGGTAACAATGGAAAAAATCGTGAGCCTGTGCAAACGCCGCGGGTTCGTCTTTCAGTCCTCCGAAATTTACGGAGGGCAGTCCGGGGCCTGGGACTACGGTCCCCTCGGCATCGAGCTCAAGAACAACATTCAAAAGGCCTGGTGGAAGGAGATGACCCAGCTCCACGACAGCATCGTGGGCCTGGACGCCGCGATCCTCATGCATCCCCGGGTATGGGAAGCCTCAGGGCACGTGGCCAATTTTTCCGATCCCTTGGTGGACTGCAAGGACTGCAAGAGCCGCTTCCGCGCCGACGACGACACCCAGATTTCCCCCGAGGCGGTAGCGGCCCGCAAGTGCCCCAAGTGCGGCGGCCCCCTTACGGAGCCCCGGTCCTTTAACCTCATGTTCAAGACCTCCATCGGCCCCGCGGAAGATTCCTCCTCCGTGATCTACCTCCGGCCCGAGACGGCCCAGGGCATCTACGTGAACTACAAGAATATCGCCCAGTCGAACCGCCTCAAGATTCCCTTCGGGATCGCCCAGGTGGGAAAGGCCTTCCGCAACGAGATCGTGACCAAAAACTTCATCTTCCGGACCTGCGAGTTTGAGCAGATGGAGATGCAGTTCTTCGTTAAGCCCGGGGACGACGAGAAATTCTTCGAATACTGGCGGGAACAGCGGATGAGCTACTATCCCAAATACGGAATCCGCGCCGCCAAGCTCCGCTGGCACCACCACGAGAAGCTTGCCCATTACGCCAAGGACGCCTACGACATCGAGTTCGAGTTCCCCATGGGCTTCCAGGAGCTCGAGGGTATCCACAACCGCACCGACTTCGACCTGACCCAGCATACCCAGTATTCCGGGAAGGACCTCCAGTACATCGACCAGGACAACGGCAACGATCATCGAGACCTCGGCGGGGCTTACCCGCAACGTGCTCATGTTCCTCTGCGACGCCTACGAGGAAGAAAAGGTGGCGGACAAGGGCAACGACGACGACTGGAGGACCGTGCTCCGGTTCCACCCGAAGATCGCGCCGGTGACCGTGGCGGTACTGCCCCTCATGAAGAAGGACGGCCTCGCGGAGCTCGCCAAGGAGATTCAGGGAGAGCTCAAGGAAGACTACATGACCGACTACGACCAGGCCGGCGCCATCGGCAAGCGCTACCGCCGCCAGGACGAGATCGGCACGCCTTTCTGCGTTACCGTGGACTACCAATCCAAAGAAGACGGCACCGTGACCCTCCGCTACCGCGATTCCATGGAGCAGGTACGGGTACCCCGGTCCGAGCTCGCGAGCCGCATCCGCGAGGAAATCCGGAACTACAAGCGGGTTTGAGAGTTATAACCAAGCCGTGGAGAATTCCGGCAAGGCTGGGTTATTCCGCTAGACAGCGGGGAGTCCCGGCGGCGCCGGGATTCTCCATGCCGAACCTTCGGTTCGGCCGGGTTCAGTCCCGGAGGTTCAGCCATGGCCGATTCCAATAGACTTCACAGCATCAACACCTCCCGCATCCTCAGGACCATCTGGCTAAATCCCGGCATAAGCCGCATCAAGGTGGCGGAAACCCTCGACCTGGACCGCTCCACGGTGACCAAGATCATGCAGGTCATTATCGATCGCGGCATCGTGGTGACCGCCGGCAAGAACCGCGAGCAAAGCGGGGTAGGCCGCAGGCAGATCAACCTGGAGATCAACAGCGACCTAGGGGTCGTTTTGGGCCTCGAGATTCAAGACGCCCGCTATCAGGGAGTCCTAACGGGCATCGACGGCCGGGTGCTGCATTCCTTTGAGGGCATTGCCAAGGTTGACAGCGACGCCCTTGCGGACCACGCGGCGGACCTGGTGGAACGGGCAAGGGATTGGGCCGCCGGGAACAGGCGGTTCCTTCTCGGGGTTGGCCTTGGGCTTCCGGGCATCGTGGATCCCTACGCGGGAACCCTGATCCGCTCCAATTCCCTCAAGGTGTGCGAGCCCATGGCGATCCGCGACGAGATCTCCGCCCGTACCGGGGAGTACGTGTTTATCGAGAACGACGCCAACTGCTGCTGCTGGGCGGAGCTTGCCTTCCGCAAGGAAAGCCGGGCGCGCAACTTTATCGCGGTGCTCGGGGAATTCAGGGACCTCCTGTGCGGGGGAACCGCTCCCCACGGCCTCGCGGTGGGTTTGGGGCTGACGGTACGGGAACGGGTTCTCCACGGCGACCATTTTACCGCCGGGGAATACCGCTCCGTGGGGGCCACTCCCGAAACGGGGCAGTTCCGCATACCCTATACCCGCTTTTGCGAGCTTCCGGACAATCGCGAGCTTTTGCGCGAGGTATACCGGGAGCTCACCGAAAATCTGGCCCTCCTAGTCAATTCCGTGGATTTCACGAAAATCGTGTTCACCGGCGACCTGCCGGCGAACCGGGAAAACCTGGCGGAGGCCATGAGGGAAGCCATCGCGGCTAACTGGAGCTACGACCTGGACCGCACCTTCGAGATCGAGTTTTCCCCCTGGGGAAATCAGTCGGTTTCCATGGGCGCCGCGGGACTTTTCGTGGAGAAGCTTTTCTCGGTGCCGGACATCGCGGACCGGTTCCAGGAACTGGTCGGTTACGACCTTTACGAATACATACTGGCAAGAAAGGAAGGCTGAGGGCCCATGGAATACGTACAGCTTGGCAAGACCGCCCTCATGGTCTCGAGAACCGCTTTCGGCGCCTTGCCGATTCAACGGATTCAGGATTTTACCGAGGCTGCCGCCCTGCTGCGCGCCGCCTACGAGGGGGGCATCAATTTTTTCGATACCGCCCGGATGTATACGGACAGCGAGGAAAAGCTCGGCTTGGCCTTTGCCGAATTCCGAAAGGACGTGATCATCGCCACGAAATCCGGGGCCAGAACCCGGCAAGACCTTTTGAGCCACCTGGAGACGAGCCTATCTAATCTCCAAACGGACTATATCGACCTCTACCAGCTTCATAACCCCTCCTTCATTCCCGTTCCCGGCGGCGAGGACGGCTTATACGACGCCCTCCTGGAAGCGAAGAAGGAGGGGAAGATACGGCATTTCGGCATAACCAACCATTCCCGTTCCCTCGCCCTGGAGGCCGCAGAATCGGGCCGATACGAAACCCTTCAGTTTCCCCTTTCCTACCTTTCGGGACCCGAAGACCTTGCCCTGGTCTCCCGCTGCGAGGAGCTGGATATGGGTTTTATCGCCATGAAGGCCCTTTCGGGGGGGCTTATTACCAATGCCAGGGCTGCCTTCGCCTGGATGCGCAGGCAAGAGCACGCTGTTCCCATTTGGGGTATTCAAAAGAGGGAGGAACTCGAGGAGTTTCTCGCCTTGGAGGCGGATCCCCCCGGGTGGGATGCGGAGCTTGAGGCCTTCGTGGAAGCGGACCGAAAGGAGCTCTCCGGCGCTTTCTGCAGGGGCTGCGGCTATTGCCTGCCTTGTCCCGCGGGAATCCCCATCAACAACGCCAACCGCATGCGGGAGCTTCTCCGCCGCTCGCCCCCCGCCCAGTGGCTCACCGACGAGTGGGCGGCCCTCATGGCCAAGATCGACGGCTGCACGAAGTGCGGCGCCTGCGGGACTCGGTGCCCCTACGGCCTGAAGCCCTGGGAAACCCTGCCGGCCCATTACGCGGACTGGAAGGGCTTTTACGCCCGCCGTTAGCTACTCTATCTTTACGAAGCTCCGGCTTTCCTTGTCGTAGTTGAACATCTCCCCGGTTTCGATGATGTAATACCATCCGAGGATGTTGAGCTTTCCCTCCCGGTACAGCTCCTTGATGTAGGGGTAGGTCACGAGGTGGTTCATCTGCTCCACGATGTTGAGCTGCTCGGTTCGCCATTCCCGTTCCGCGGGATCCGTGACGCCGTCGGCGATGACCTTCTCCTTGACCCGGCGCGCGAGCTCAAGCCATTTCATGGTGTGGGGAAGGGGCGAGCCTTGCTTCCCCTGTTGCCACAGGGCATTGCAGCCCCCGCAGTTGGAGTGCCCGCAAATGACGATGTTTTCCACCTTCAGGGCCTTCACCGCGTATTCTATGGCGGAGGTGGTGGCGAGGAATTCCTCGGATTCCCGGTACCAGGGCACGATATTCGCGATGTTGCGGATCACGAAGAGCTCACCCGGAAGGGTTTTCGTGATCAGGTTCGGAACGATGCGCGAGTCCGAGCAGCCGATGAACAGGGTGTGCGGGGTTTGCTCCCGCCCGATGCGCTCGAAAAGCTCCCGATGCTCCCGGTAGTCGGTGGCGTTGAATTCCCTCACGCCGTCGAACAGGTTTTCCATGGATTCCTCCTAACGCCCGGTCTGTCGGGTCTCAAGCTCGTCAATTTCCGCGAGCCACGCCGCGGCGGAGGCGTCGCTGGGCATTCGCCAGTCGCTTCTGGGGGAGAGGGTGACGCTGCCCACCTTAGGCCCGTCGGGAAGGCAGGAGCGCTTGAACTGCTGGGAGAAAAAGCGCCGGTAGAACACCCGCAACCAGCGGATGATTTCGGCGCTGCCGTATTCCCCCTCAAAGGCCCTTGAGGCGAGGCGGAACACCCTGGCGGGGCCGGAACCCCAGCGAAGGGAATGGTAGAGGAAAAAGTCGTGGAGTTCGTAGGGCCCCACGATGTGCTCGGTTTTTTGGGCGATCTCGCCCTTTTCCGGGGGCAGAAGCTCGGGGCTCACGGGGGTTTCCAGGATTGACGTGAGCACCCTGGAGAATCGCTTTTGGGCGGGGGCCGCCGGGTTTCCGGGGTCGGTTTCGGCGATGAAGGATTCCGGACGGGCCGCGCAATAGCCCACCAGGTGCCTCACCAGGGTCTTCGGGACCGAGGCGTTCACCGCGTACATGGACATGTGGTCCCCGTTGTAGGTGGCCCAGCCGAGGGCGAGTTCCGAAAGGTCCCCGGTGCCGATGACGAGGCCCCCCTTCTGGTTGGCCTTGTCCATGAGGATCTGGGTTCGCTCCCGGGCTTGGGAGTTTTCGTAGGTTACGTCGAGGGATGAAGGGTCGTGGCCAATGTCGGCAAAATGCTGGCTAACGGCCTTGTGGATGCGGATCTCCTCTATGGAGGCGCCGAGGGCTTCCGCCAGGGCGAGGGCGTTGCCCCGGGTCTTCTTCGTGGTACCGAACCCCGGCATGGTTACCGCGAGGATGCCCGCCCTGTCCAGCCTTAGAAGGTCAAAGGCCCTGACCGTTACGAGGAGGGCCAGGGTGGAGTCGAGGCCCCCCGAGAGACCCAGCACCGCGGCTCGGGATCCCGTGTGCGAAAGTCGCTTGGCGAGGCCCGCCGCCTGAATGGCGAAAACCTCCTCGCAGCGGAGTTCCAGGTCATGCGCGCCGGAGGGTACGAAGGGAAGCCGCGATACGGGCCTGAGGAGGGTTTCCCCTGGGGCGCTCCCCGCGGAGGGCCCCGCGGGCGCCGAGAGGGAGCACGGTATCCGCCGGTAGGCCGGCCGGCTTGCGAAGGTGTTGACCCTCCGCCTTTCCTGCAGGAGCCTCTCGGTGTCGACGTCCGCCAGGATCAGCCCTTCCGAGAACAGGGGGCTCTCGGCGAGCATGCTCCCGTTTTCGGCGATCATGTCGTGCCCCGCGAAGACCATGTCCGTGGTGGATTCCCCGCCTCCCGCGTCGGCGTAGGCGTAGGCGCACAGCCCCCGGCCCGACTGGGAGACTACCAGGGACCGGCGGTATTCCGCCTTCCCGATAACCTCGTTGCTGGCGGAAAGGTTCGCGATGACCAGGGCTCCCGCCTGAACGTGCCGGGAGGAGGGGGGATCGGGTACCCACAGGTCCTCGCAGATTTCCACCGCGAAGGCGAGTTCCGGAAGGTATTCATCCGCGAAAAGGAGATCCGTACCGAAGGGTACGGCGTAGGGGGCGAGGATTCCCGGGGGGATGTCGAAGCTCTCTTTCGGGGCGGGGGAAAAATGCCGGAGCTCGTAAAACTCGCCGTAGTTCGGCACGTGGGTCTTGGGAACCGCCGCGAGGATTTTTCCCCCGCAGATTACGGCGGCACAGTTATAGCGGCTGTTCCCCAGGGAGAGGGGAAAGCCCACCACGATTGTCGCCTGGAGTTCCGCGGTGCCCGAGGCGATCCTTCTCACCGCCGCGAGGGCGGAGGCCTGGAGTACTTCCTGGGCGAAAAGGTCGCCGCAGGTGTAGCCCGTAACGGCGAGTTCCGGAAAGACGACCAGGGAGGCCCCGGCGGAGGCGGCCTCGGAGGCGAGGGAAACGATCTCGGCGGCGTTGGCGGGGCAGTCCCCCACGGTGCATGGCGGGGTCGCGGCGGCGACCCGTAAAAACCCGTGTGTCATGGGCCCATTGTATACAAAAAAACGCAAAATAGATATACTTTTTCCCATTATGAACCAGGCACTCGAAACCCTCAAGGAACGCGGATTCTTCCAGCAATGCACCGATGTCGACACCCTCTCCCGACTGATGGACGAGGGACCCGTCACTTTTTACGTGGGTTGCGATCCGACCGGCCCCAGTCTTCACATTGGTCACATGGTTCCGTTTTTCGCGCTTCGGCACCTACATGAAGCGGGTCACCGGGGCATTGCCCTCGTGGGCGGTGGAACCGCCCGGATCGGGGACCCCTCGGGAAAGACCGAGATGCGCAAGATGATCTCTTATGAGGAAATCGACCGTAATTCCGCTTCCATTCAGGCCCAGCTCGACCGTTTTATCGGCTTCGACGGAAAGACTGCTTTCGCAGACAACAATAAAAACTGGCTTGCGGAGCTCAATTTCATCGACTTCCTCCGGGACATCGGCTCCCAGTTCTCGGTAAACCGCATGCTCACCTTCGAAGCCTATAAAAAGCGCATGGAGACTGGGCTTTCCTTCCTCGAATTCACTTATCAGCTTCTCCAGAGCTACGATTTTTACCAGCTCAACGAGCGCCACGGCTGCGTCCTCCAGATCGGGGGCGACGACCAGTGGGGCAATATCGTGGCGGGAATCGACTTGATTCGGCGTATGAACGGAAAGCAGGCCTTCGGGCTTACCTTCCCCCTCATCGCTACTTCCGACGGCAAGAAGATGGGCAAGACCGAGAAGGGCGCCCTCTTTCTGGACCCGGCGGTGACGAGCCCCTACGACTTCTTCCAGTACTGGAGGAACGTGACCGACGCGGATACCCGCAAATTCCTCCTCCTTTTCACCTTCCTTCCCGTTACCGAGGTCGACGCCCTGATGGGGGGAAATATCAACGCCGCCAAGGAGCGCCTTGCCTACGAGGTGACATCCCTCATCCACGGGAAGGACGAGGCCGAGAAGGCCCTCGCGGGGGCGAAGGCCGCCTTCGGCGGCGGGGGCGACAAGGCCTCAATGCCCACCGTGGAGCTCGCGCGCTCCCGGTTCGAGGCGGGCTTCGGGGTAATTGACCTCTTCACCGAGGCGGGTCTCGCCGGTACCAAGAGCGACGCCCGGCGCCTGGTAGAGCAGGGGGGAGCCTCGGTGGCCGAGAAGGCCGTTACCGACGTGAAGGCCCTCATCGGCGCCGACAGCCTCGACGGCGAGGGCGAGGTGGTCTTGAGGGCGGGAAAGAAAAAGTTCGTCCGGGTAGTGACGAAATAATAAAAAACCTTCCGGGAAACCGGAAGGTTTTTTTTATAAAGGCTTCAGCCATTCCCCGGCCGGGGGTCGGTCCCCCGCCGGGATGCCTCCTTGCGCCTTAGCGTACGCTCATGGGAGGGGCAGGATCGTCTTTTACCTTTATGCCGCCGAGCAGTCCCCCGAGTCCGGACTGCTGGTTTCGCTCCTTCTTAGCCCTTGGGGCTGAAGAGGCTCCTGAAAAAGGCCGCGATAGCCCGCCAGATGCGGACGAGGAAGTTGGGGTTCCTCAGTTTTTCAAGGCGGGTATAGGCCGCCATGAGCTCCGCGTCGGTGAAGTCGGAACGCTGGGTGTTTTCCTCTATCTCGAGTTCCAGCTCGCTGATACGGTCCGTGTCGTCGAGGACCGTGGCGTTGATGGACCGCCAGCCCAGGCGCTTCGCGGCCTCCAGTCGCCGCCTCCCGGCGATGAGGACGTAGTTCGAGGTGACCGTTACGGGATTGAGAAGCCCGTAATGGCGCATGCTCTCCATGAGTTCCTCGATGTTCTCGAGATTGTTGCGGACCCTTTTCCTGATCCTGATATCCTCGATCGCGATCTGCATCCTCTCACCCCCTAGTCTAAAAGCGGGTTAAAATCGCCGGAACTACCGGAATCGCCGGAATCGCCGGTGAGCGCTCCCGGTCCCCCGGTTGCCGCCGTTTCTCCCGTGCCCGTGACCTCCAAAGCGGCGCCGGTCCTTCTCGGGGCCGGGTCCTCGAATACCGAGGGGTCAATGAACAGCCCCGAGGTATCCACGTTTACCGGCCGTTGGCCCGCCGCGTAGCCCTCGCCTTGGAGCCGCTCCACGGAGGTACGCTTCAAATTCTCGCCGTTTTCGTGATACGTGCAATAGGTTTTCGGCCCGGTTCCCTCAAGAAACTGCAGGGTTATGGTCCCGTCGTCGCAGGAATCCGTGGGAAGCTCCCCCGATTTTTTGCAAACCGTGGCGCTCACGATGCCCGACTGGGGCCTGGGAAAGTCGCGGTAGGGGATACCCTTGTGGATAGCCCCCATGTAGTCGGACCAGGCGATACCCGCAAGGGTGGCGCCGGTATTATCGAGGCCGAGGCTCATGCCTCCCCGGTCGAAACCGAACCAGATGGCGGTGGTGTAGTAGGGGGTAAACCCGACGGTCCATGCGTCGGACCAGTTCTGGGTAGTACCGGTCTTGCCCGCCACGGGCATGGAGTAGGATTTTCCGTTCGCGTCCTTGTACGTGAACTTGGAGCCGTAGCCCGAGGCGTAGGCCAAGGTTCCCGACCGCACGGTGTTCTGCAGGAGGTCGGTCATGATATACGCGTTCTGGGGCGAAATAAGCTGAATCGCGTTCCCCTTCCTCTTTTGCTCCAGCCTGACCTCACGCTCCCGGTCGATAATGGTGCGGCCGTTGCGGTCCTCCACCGAGCGGATCGCGATGGGGGTAATCTCCTTGCCCCCGTCGGCAAAGGTCGCGAAGGCCTTCGCCATCCTCCAGGGGGCCACGCTGATGACCCCGAGGCCCAGGGAATATACCCGGGGAAAGCGGGACTCGATTTCCTGCCGTCCCGTATAGCCCAGGAGGAGGGCCGCCCGGTTGATGGCCGCGTCAAAGCCGATGCCGTCCAGGATACGGATGGAGGGAACGTTCATGGAGTGCGCCAGGGCTTCCCACAGAAGCACGGTACCCTTCCACTCGCCCTTGAAGTTGAGGGGGGTGTAGGGGACGCCGGACTCGTTGTAGAAGACCACGGGGGTGTCCGAGATCATGCTTCCCTCGGTGTACTTGCGGGAATCGATGGCCGCCGAGTAGTACAGGGGCTTAAAGGTACTGCCGGGCTGTATATTGCCCTGCATGGCCCGGTTGTACTGGTTTGACTGCTCGAATTTGCTTCCCCCCACCATGGCGGTGATGTAACCCGTGTCGTTGTCCAGGGTGATGAGGGCTCCTTCCACGGTGGTTTCGGCATTGGCCTTCTGCTTCGCGGCATTGGCCCGGTTCGCCTCGGTTTTAAGCCCGTTGAGGCCGAAGGCGAGGGACATCATGTCCACCACGGGGTTGATCCTCTCCTGGTAGTACCCGAGGGACTTCACCCGGATCCGTTCCTCCGAGACCGCCAGTGGGGGGAGGTTGAAGGTGAGGGCCAGGAGCTCGGTAATGTCCGCGTACTGGTCCGCCTTGTCGAAGCGGGAGGAGCTGGAGGAGCGGAACCGCCGGTTTGCCACTTCGAGGTAGGACTTCATGGTCTTGTCGGCCTCGGTTTGCTTTTCGAGGTCCAGGCTGGTGTGCACCACGTAGCCGTCGGTATAGAGATTCATGCTTCCGTAAAGCATGGACTCCAGTTCCTGCCTTACGTATTCGGAAAACCATCGGGCCCTGTCGTCCCGGGTGAGGTAGGCGGACGAGGCGGTTCGGGTATAGTCGAAATTGCCCCAGTAGTTCTCGAAGGAGGCGTCCGCTTCCTTGGCGGTGAGGTAGCCTATCTTGACCATCTGGTCGAGAACCCAGCGCTGCCGCTCCTGCGCGCGGTTCGGGTGCTCGAAGGGGTTGAACATGGCGGGGTTGGAGAGCTGGATCACGAGGATCGCGGCTTCCGCCGGGGTCAGGTCCGTGGCGGGATGGCCGAAGTAAAATTTGGAGGCCGCGTTGATTCCGAAGGTACCGCTTCCGAGGTAAACCTTGTTCAGGTACATCTCCAGAATCTCGTCCTTGGCGTAGCGCCGCTCCAACTGCAGGGCCCACCAGAGTTCCTTGAGCTTTCGGCTGATGCTGATGTCGCTTCGGTCGAGGTAGAGGGTTCCAGCGAGCTGCTGGGTGATCGTGCTTCCGCCGCCCAAGGACTGTCCCGTGAGCTTTCCGAAGACCGCCCGGGCAATGGACTTGAGGGTGAATCCCCCGTGTTCGTAGAATACCCGGTCTTCCCGGGAGATGAGGGCCTGGATAACGTGCATGGGAAGCTGATCGAGGGTTATGAGCTCCCGCTTTTCCTCCGAGGCGAATTCGGTTATCAGTTCGCCGCGGACGTCCAGTATCCTGGTGGGCAGGGCGGGGTTGAACTCGGTGAAGTTTTCCTTGTTTGCGAGGTTGACCGTGCCCGCGATGGCCGCGCCCAGGGCCGCGCCGCAAAGAACGGCTCCGAGGGCCACGAAGGCGGCAAGAATAATGGGTTTCCTGATTTCCTTGGAGAGCATACTTCTATAGAACCATAAAGGCCGACTTGTTACAAGGTATTTCTCTCCGTCCCCGGCCGGGCAAAAAAAAAGGGCCGGTAGAAACTACCGGCCCGCCCATCAGGCTATCGGACAGTCAGTGGGTGGGAGGGGAACTGAACTGCCCGATACTTAATATTCGGCTTCAAGGCGGAAAAGCTTGAGGGAAATCTTCGCGCGGGATAAGGCTTAGGGGCTTTCGGTGACCGAAACGTCTACCGTGAGGGATACGGTGTAGTCATGGGCCTTCTGGACCTCGACCTGCCGGGTTATCTCGTAGTCCCCGATGGTAAACCGGATCGTGTGGTTTCCGGGCTCGACGACCCTCCCGTCCCGATCCGCCTGAACGCTTTGGCCGTCCAGGAGAATTCCGGCGTTCTCCGGGGCGACGATGAAGAGCCTGGGCGCCGTATCCTGCATGGCCACCGTCAGCTCCGTGATCTTGGCCTGATCCACGGCGAATACCCGCACCTCGTTCCGGTAATCGTCGGAAACCACCGAAAGGTGGTGGGTTCCCGGCTTGAGGATCTGAAGGTCCCGGAAATTTTCCACGGGCATTTCGTCAATCCTCACGGAAACCGGGTCCTGAGCCTCCGCCGGGGGGGAGGGATAGGTCAACGCGAGGCGGAAGCCGCCCTCATCCGTCAGCAGGGGCTTTACCTTGACCTGGAACGCGAGGGTTTCCACCTTGTCCGGCAGCACCTTCATCACCGGCAGGAGCCGAAAGAGGAGGGCTCCCGATTTTGTGTCGTGGATATAGGGAATGACCGTCGCGTAGGGCCCGGTCTTGAGCCGGTGATCCCTGATCAGGGGAATCTGAAGGACGAAGCTCAGCCTCGAGGGTACGGGCTGGAGGGTAATCTGGGTCGCCTTGTAGTCCGAGCGGTCCGCCTGCGGGGCGGGTTCCGCCATGGAATAAAGCCCGTAGGCGATGCTGTTGCGGTACTCTAGGAGCTCCTGGGGGACTTTTACCTCGATTTCCAGTCCCTTGAGGAAGAGGGGATCCCGGGGAAAGACGATGCCCAGGGCGTCGTTATAGCCCAGCTCCGCGGTTTTCGCCTCGGGGGAGGATACGTCGAGGGTTACCATGGTCGTGGATCGGACCCGGAAGGTATCGGCGGCGGCGGCCGAGAGGAGCAGCGTGGTACAGGCGAGGGCTATTCCCCTCTTGGATGCGGTCATCGTGGCGAGTTCCCCTTGATGAATCCCTGCGGATCCTTGGGCACCCCGTTTTCGTGAATCTCGAAATGGAGATGCGGGCCCGTGGACTGTCCGGTGGAGCCGACAGTACCTAGAATAGTACCGGATTTAACCGTGTCCCGCAACTCGATTTTTACGCTTTGCAGGTGCCCGTAGAGGCTTTCCCTGCCTCCCTCGTGGCGGAGTATCACGTAATTCCCGTATATCGGGTCCGTCCCGGCGGCGGTAACCGTCCCGTCGGCGCAGGCCATGACGGGAGTGTTCCGGGGGGCCGCCAGGTCTACCCCCTTGTGGAATACCAGGTTCCCGGTGACGGGGTTTTTCCTCATGCCGAAGGAGGATGATACCGTGCCCCCCGGCAGGGGAAAACGGAAGCGGGGGATGAGGAACCAAGCCCTCACGGTTCCCTCGAAGGTTCCCTCGGGAATGCAGTGCACGGTCCTGGGGCGGCCGGTTTCGGGCTCATAAAACCGGAAGCTCAGTATCGCGGGTTCGTCGGGATCGAAGGACGATAGAAGGAGGGTTTCCAGCGTGTTGGATGCCTCGTCGCTCAGGTAGAGTCCGGGAAGGGTAGGGAGGGCAAGAAGACGGCCGGGAAGGACCTCCGCGGGGGAGGAGAGCCGGTTCAGGCTCGCGATGGCGTCGTAGGGCACGGCGCAGCGGGCGGCGAGGGCGAAAAGGTCGTCTCCCTCCCCGACGCGGTAGGAGTAAAATCCTAAGGGGGGCTCCGTCTTTCCCCCGGAAGCCAGCGCCTTTCGCGCGAAGGCGACATCGTCGGCGTACTGCCGGAATACGGGATCTCCCGGCGTGAGGCTTTGAATGCGGGGGTAGTCGACGCCGGAAGCCGCATGGGAGAGGAAAAGGGCGATCACCGCGAGGAAGCCCCCGCGGGCGGCTCCGCTCATGCCTGATCTGCGAAGGCGAGGAAGCCCCATACCGCGCCGGTAACGAGGATCGCGCCCAGGGCGGCGAACCGGTGCCAGGCGAGGACCAGGGCGACGGAAATGGAGAGCCCCGCGGCCAGAACGGCGAACTTGAGGAGGGACCGGCGGAACCGGGCCGGGTTGAGTCTCCAGGCGGTTCGCATGCGGCTCACGGCGAAAAAGGCCGCCGCCGCCGCGAAAAGAAGGCCGCACAGGGCAGTAAAGATCCCGGGGGCTGCGGTGGCGAGGCGCCACAGGGGCCAGGTTACCGCAAGCCCGGCGGCGAGACAGGCCGCGCCGAGCAGCGCCAGGCGGCCGAGGGCGCCCAAGGCGCCGAGATATCCCCTGAAAACCTTCCTAATCATTCCGCTTTCCCCCGTCAAATAAAAAAAAACCGTAGCGGCGGACATTCCCTCGCTACGGTTCGGTCTTGCGACCGGGCGATTACTCCTCGGAGATCGCCTCGACGGGGCAAACGGCGGCGCAGGCGCCGCAGCTCACGCAGGTATCGGGATCGATGACCCGCTTGTCGCCTTTCTCGGAGATGGCGCTGGTGGGGCACTCGCTCTCGCAGGCCGCACAGTTGATGCACGCATCGGAAATGACGTAAGCCATGATGGACTCCTTATCTCGTGGTATGCCCCCACCATAGCCGATTCGCCGGGAAAAAACAAGTAAAGCCCCTCCTTTTCTCGGCGCCGATCCGATGCTATACTCCCTGTGGGGAGGGGCCCATGGATAAAACTCAGCAGCTCATCAAGAAAAACCTCGATTACATCAATATCCTGCCCCAATGGGCCCAGGACCTCTCGGTAAAATACTGCTCCAAGACCGCGAACCTCTACTTCGTCCACGGCAACATCCGGGACTTCCTGCCCCACAAGATGAACGAGGGAGAGTTCATGTTCGTGAAGATCCAGGACTATATCTCGGAGGTGCTCTTCGGCAACCGGGACATCATCGTTTTTTACGACAAGTCCGGAGGGGTCTCCTTCTGCACCTCCGCCATGCGGGACGACTACCTCAAGACCATGACCTCCCGCTATCCCGACACCCCGCCGGAAGACTTTCTCTCCCGGGATCCCGTGAAGGCCTTCGATTCCCTGGAACGCTACTTCGTGCTCAACCTTCCCCGGGAGCTCCGGATCGTCCTCATCGTCGACTACGCCGAGACCATCATTCCCGCGGACGAGCTGGGGCACCTGGACGAGATCGACCGCTACTGCCTGGTGACCCTCAACCGCTGGTCCCACGAGCCCCAGTTCACCCAGGGGGACGTCTCGATCATCATGCTCACGGAGAACCTCACGGACATAAACCCCCGGCTTTCATCTTCCCCCTCCACGGTGAAGGTGACCATTCCCTTTCCCGACACCACGGTGCGGAGCCAGTTTTTGGGCTTCCTTGAGAGCCGGGGCATGCTGCTCCTGGAGCGGGGGCTTACCCCTGAACGGATGGGGGGGCTTACCTCGGGGCTTAACCTGCTCAATTTAAATCAGCTCGTGGCCGAATCCTACCAGGAAGACAAGCCCGTTACCATGGAATACCTGAGAAACCGCAAGCGGTCGATCATCGAGAACGAGGCCGCGGGGCTCCTGGAGTTCGTGGATACCGCCTGCGACCTATCCTTCGTTGCCGGTCACGATTTCGTGCGCAAGCGCTTCCAGAGCGCCGCCCGGGCGATCAGGCAGGGCCGGACCGACGTGCTCCCCATGGGATACCTCATCGCGGGGCCCGTGGGAACGGGAAAAACCTTCATGGTGTCGGCCTTCGCCGGCGAGATCGGGGTTCCCATGGTGAAGCTCCGGAACTTCCGGTCCAAATGGCAGGGGGCCACCGAGAGCAACCTCGAACGGGTCCTCAATATCCTCAAGGCCATGGCCCCCGTGGCGGTGATGATCGACGAGGCGGACGCCTTTCTCGGGGAGCGGGGAGCCGTGGGCGATTCGGGCACCTCCGGCAGGGTTTTCGCCCAGATCGCGAACTTCATGGGCGACACGGAGTACCGGGGAAAGATCATCTGGTTCCTCATCACGAGCCGTCCCGACCTCCTGCCCATCGACCTCAAGCGGCAGGGCAGGGCGGAGGAGCATTTGGCCCTCTTTTATCCCGAAGGCCTCGAGGCGAAAGCCGAGCTGTTCCGCACCCTCCAGCGCAAACTCGAGATAAAGGTGAAGGATTTTCCCCTGGCGGAGGTATTCAAGGGCTTTAAATTCGACGTTTCCGGGGCGGATATCGAGGCCATTCTCGTGCGGGCCAAGATGAACGCCACCATGGACAACCGGGCCATCGTCACCAGGGAAGACCTGGAGGAAACCATCCGGGACTTCATTCCCCCGGCCTATCCCTACGAGATAGAGCTTCAGAACCTCGTGGCGGTGCTGGAATGCACCAGCCGGGAGATGGTCCCGGCGCGGTACCAAAAACTGGAGCGCTCGAAACTTGCCCAGGAGATACAGGAGCTCAAGCAGCTACTCGGGGAGCGCTGATTTCAGAATTTGCCGATTCCGGGGAAATCAATTCAATCAAGGACCGCGTCCACTACGGCTCCCGCCGCGTCCACGGCGCAGGCCTTCTCAAGCTCCTCGAAACCCGGGGCGGCGTTGATTTCGCAGAGGGTAAGCCCCCCGGCCCCGTCGTAGAGCCAGTCAACGCTGCCGTAACGGAGGCCAGCCTCCCTCGCGATCTCCAGCGCGGCCTCCCGCCAGAATTCCTCCGGTTCCGGGAGCTTTGCCTCTTTCATGCGGCCCCCGCCGGCGGCGTTGGAAACGAGAGCTCCCCCGGAGTTGCGTCTTTCCGCTACCGCAATGATTCGGTCCCCGGCGAAAAAGACCCGGAGGTCCCGGCCCCGGGAACTCGCGACGTATTCCTGAAAGACTGAAGGCGCGTTTTCCCTAGCCAGGGCATGGGCTTCCGCCCCGTTTTCCGCAAGGGTCACGCCCCTTCCCCTGGAACCGTACCTGGGCTTGACTACCAAAGGGAAGGGAAGATCCCACGGCGCCGCCCCCAAGTCCCGGGGATCCCAGACGCGGGGCGTGGGGATGCCAAGGCGTGAGGCCGTACGGGCGGTTTCCAGCTTGTCGTTGGCTAGGGCCGTGGACGCGGAGGAGTTTACGCACAGCACTCCGCGGTCTTCAAGGAATTTAATAAGCGGCGGGGCCGTCATGCCCCGAATGAGGCATCGGTCGGGCAGAGGGGAGATTCCCTGCGGCTCCGGATTAGTTCCCTTTCCCGGAGAGGGAATGTCCCGGGCAAACAAAAACCGGGGCGTTACGCCCCGGTTCGCGCAGGCCTCGGCGATGCGTACCGCCGGGTAAAAGCGCCCAAAGTAGCCGTGATCGTCGGTGGCCAATTCCCACGCGACGAGGAGCTCCCTCATTCCTCGTCTTTGGGCCAGGTAAGGGTCTTGGAGCAGAGCTCCGCTATGGCTTTGGCCGCCTTAGCCGCGTCGATTTGGTTGATTCCCGCTTCCTGGTGCAGGGTTTTCGAGAAAAAGAGCTCCATGGACTGGAAGACGTCGGGCCGGGAATAGAAAAGGAAGGCGAAGTTCATGCCCTCGGGCCGCACGACGGTGAAGGCCGAGATAGCCTGCTGGGGTTCCTTGTTGAACATGATCCGGGACTGATTCTTGGCGGTGATGATATTCGCCTCGCTAAAGCGCAGGGGCACCAGAAAATCCTGGGGGCGGCAGTAGGGTTCGATCATCTTTTGGGGATAGGTCGGCGGTTCCACGAGCACGTAAACCTTTTTCCCGTTGGTCTGGAAGGTAATGCCGTTGCCCGCGGCGTAGATGTCCTTCACCGCGGAATAGGAAACGATCTCGTAGATGCTGTATGACGAATCGCTTTTGAAGAAAGACGATACGATATAGCCTTCGTCCAGGGGCATCTGGTTTTGCGTGTACGCCTCGAATAGATCCATTGCCTTCAATGCCATGGGAGCCTCCTCGTTTGAATCAGTATAGGGGATTATATGGGCCCGCGCAAGGCGAAGATTTTCCCGCCTCCCCCCGGGCCCTCAGGAGGAGCCCGCAACGACCCTGTTCCGGCCCTCTTCCTTCGCCCGGTACAGGGCGGCGTCGGCCCTTTTATAGAGGTCCGTCAGGCTTTCCCCCGCTCCCTTCCAGGCGACGGCGCCGACGCTGATGCCGGCTTTCCACTTGCCCACCGATATGGCGGTGACCCGTTCCCGGATCCTCTCCGCCACGGGAATGCCGTGCACCAGGTCGATATCCGTGAGAATCACCGCGAATTCCTCCCCGCCCACCCGGCCCGAGAGGTCCGAGTTGCGGATCCCCGCCTCGATAATTCCGGCGATCTTTTTCAAGACCCCGTCACCCTCGGGGTGACCGTAGGTATCGTTCAATGCCTTGAAATGGTCGATGTCCAGGATCATGAAGACCAGTCCCAGCCCGTAGCGTTCCGCCCGTTCGAGCTCGTCGGAAAAGCGCTCGAAAAAATAGCCCCGGTTCTTGAGCCCCGTAAGGCTGTCGTACCGGGCCGCCGTTTGAAGGATACGCTGTATCTCGTTGTTTCGCTTGACCGAGGCTATGGTCCGGAGGGTAAGAAAGGAATAGAGGGTGACGATGGCGAGGGCGATGACGGATTTCAGGGCTATCCCGCTAAGCCAGCGGGCGGAAAGCCCGTCGTAGTCTTCCCCGACTACGACCGTGAGGGTAAAACCCTCGACGGATCTGGTTGTGACGAGCCTTCGCATCCGCACGGGGGTACGAATTTCCGCTAGCGCCACGACCCCGTCCTTGCCCGACCTCGGGAAGACCTGCCCCACCAGGTCGGGATCGTAGGGGTTCCGGTACAGCAGGGTGTTGTCCGAGCGGAGAAGGGCCACGGAACCCCCGGGAAGGGTTGGATCCGCCGAGATGAGCCCATCCAGCGCCGAGAAGGGGATTCGCGCAAAGAGAATGAAGAGCCGGCGGGGGTTATTCTTGAGCCGGTAGGTGACAGGCAGTTCCGGCCGGCCCGCGGCCAGGTCGGGAACGCCGAAAAAGAGGTTCCCCATGCCCGTCTGCTTGGACTCCTTGAAGAACTCCCACCCCGACCCATCCCGGCTTTCGTCCCCGTTTTCTCCGGGCAAGTCCCACGCGTTTCCGAAATCGTCCGCGATGCCGAAGCTCACCATCCCCTTAAATTGGGTCTCTACCATGGCGAACATGCGCCGGAACTGGCTCGAGGCGAGGGGATCCTCCCGGGGATGCTCGCTAATCCACAAATCGGCGAACCGCATGGTTACCAGAAGGTTGTCCACCAGGCTTTCGAACCTTGCGGCGCTCGCGACGGACAGCTGCCTGAGCTTTTCTTCCTCCGCCGCCCTGTTTCCCCTCGAGTCCGCGAGGATATAGAGGGTAAAGATGGCCGTGAGCAAGGCGATGCCGATGGCTCCGAGGGTATAGTTCACCCGAACGAGGTTTTTATAGGAGTCGCCGCGGCGTTCTTTTCCCTGAGGGGCGCGGGTGAATCGGAGCATACGCTTAAGCATAGTTCATGGAACCCCGCCGGGCAAATTGGACTGAAGGGCGGGATTGAGGTATAGTGTCTTCATGAGATTCAACCGTTTTGGGCGTTTCTTAACCCTCCTTTTCCTTTGTGCCTTCTTTTCCACCGCCGCCGCGGCCCTTTCCGTCGGCACGAGCCCCGACCAAATGGTCATGGATCAATGGGACGACCGTACGGGGCTTCCCTCGAACAACGTGCTCGACGTCCTTCAGGACCGCAGGGGCTACGTCTGGCTCGCCAGTTACGACGGCCTGGTTCGGTTTGACGGAAAGACCTTTGCCGTCATTACCAAGGAAAACCTCAACGGCTTTACCTCCAATTCCGCCCGGGTGCTCGCGGAAGCCCCCGACGGGACCCTGTGGATCGGCACGAATACCAGCGGGCTTTTTTCCTATTCCAACGGGAAATTCACGGGCTACGGCCTTGCGGACGGCTTGCCGGACCTTTCCATCCGCGCCCTGGGATTCGACCGTTTCGGAACCCTCTGGGTCGGTACCTCGGGAGGCCTCGCGGTCAGGAAGGACAAGGGCTTCGCTTCCCTGGGGGATGCGGGGGGAATCGTGACCTTCCTTCAGCCCCTGGACGACGGATCCCTTCTGGCGGGCATGAACACCAACGGCCTTTACCGCACGGGCCCCGAAGGCATCACCCCCTGGGTCCCGGCGGGGCTCGATCCGGAAACGGCGGCGGTACTTTCTTCCCGCTCCTTCACGTCCTCCCTTATCGACAACTCCGGAAGGCTTTGGCTCGGCACTGCCTCGGGCACCATTCTGGTGTTCCGCGGGAACGCCCTGGTCAGCCGCTTTGACCTGCCCGAGCTGAAGGGCGCCACCGTCAAGGACTTTCTCCCGGACCGGGACGGAACCCTGTGGATCGCCACGGACAAGGGCCTCGCGTACGGGGGGCTTTCGGGTTTCGGGTTTTATACCGAGGCCGAGGGTTTGCCCAACAACAGCGTCACCTCCCTCTGGCTCGACCGGGAGGGCAGTCTCTGGGCAGGCACGGACCGCGGGGGAATCGTGAAGTTCTCCCCGGGTAAATTCCTTAACCTCACGGTTCGCGACGGCCTGAAGGGCAACGCGGTAAACACCGTAGTCGAGGATTCCTACGGAAGCCTTTGGGTGGGAACGGACCAAGGCCTCTCCGTGCTCTTCTCGGATACCGACCCCGCCGGGGCGGATTCTTCCGCCCCGAATTCCGCCCGACGGAAGGCGGTGGAACGGGTCCTTTCCGACATCGGCGGCGCCCGGATCCGTCAGATCAGGCTGGACTCGAGGGGGGCGCTCTGGTTTTCTACCTATTCGAATCAGGGACTCTACGTCTTTGACGGAACTTCTTCCCGCAGCGTCTCCCAGGAACGGGGCCTGCAGGTCAGCCGGTTCAGGCTCTCCCTGGAAGATTCAAGGGGCCGCGTGTGGGCGGGCACCTCCGCGGGTCTCTGCCTGGTGGACGAGGGAAAGATCTTCACCCGCGCCGAGGGCTTGAAAAACGAGTTTATTCTCGGCCTTTCCGAGGACCGCCAGGGCAGGCTCTGGATCGGCCTCGACGGGGGCGGAGCCGCCCGGATGGAAGCGGACGGCTCGTTCACCTCCTGGACCACCGAAGACGGGCTCGCGGGCAACGTGGTATTCCGCGTATTCGAGGATTCCGCGGGAAGGATATGGGCCTGTACCTCCGACGGGCTGTCCCTCATAGATCCCGCCGGGGGCGTGCGAAATTTCAGGACCACCGACGGCATGCTCTCGGACACGGTATACGAGATCCTGCAGGAGGGCGCCTCGGGAAACCTCTGGGTGATAACGAGCCGCGGCGTGGCCGTTCTCGACCCGGCGGAGCTGGCGGCCCTCAAGCCGGGGGAAAAGATCGACAAAAAACGGGTGCGGGTCTTCAACCGGCTCGACGGCCTGGCGGGGCAGCCCGCGGCCAATTCCTGGGCCTTTATAAACAGCGCCGGGGTTTTCTACTTTCCTACCATCGGGGGGCTTTCGGTGTACAACCCCCAATCGGTGGTGCTCAACCCGACCCCGCCGCCGGTTTACGTGGAAGAGGTGGTAATCGACGGACAGCCCGTGGATATCCCCTCGGACGGGAGTCCCGTGAGGGTCCCGGCGGGAACCAAACGCGTAAGCATCGGCTATACCGCCTTGAGTTTCATGATTCCCCAGAAGGTGGGCTTCCGCTACATGATGGAAGGTTACGACCGGGAAAGCCTCAACGCCTCGGGGGAACGGTTCGCGGTGTACACCAACCTGCCCCCGGGAGGCTACCGCTTCCGGGTGGTGGCATGGAATAACGACGGAGTGGTCAACGAAACCGGCGCGGCCGTGTCCTTCCGCGTGCTTCCCCGCTTCTACCAACGGCCCTTCTTTATCCTGTTCCTGCTCGTGTTCCTTCCGGGGCTCGGGTATCTCGTGAACCTGGCCCGGCTCCGGGTGGAGACCCGCCGCCGGAACCACCTTGAGCGCCTCGTGGCGGACAGGACCGCGGATCTCGTGCGGGAGCGGGAACGGAGCGAGACCCTGCTCCTGAACGTGCTTCCCTCCCACGTCGCCGCGGAGCTGAAGAGCTCGGGACGGGCCGAGTCGAGGGTTCACAACGGGGTTACGGTGTTCGTGGCGGATATCGTGGGCTTTACCGAGAAGAGCTCGCGTCTAAGCCCGGACCAAACCATCGGCGAACTTAACGCCGTATTCGGCGCCTTCGACCGCATTATGGACGCCCACGGCTGCGAGAGAATCAAGACCGTGGGCGACGCCTACATCGCCGTGGCCCGCCTCGCTCCCTGCCAGGAATGCTCCACCGTGGAGGAGGATGCCCATCGCATCGCGGAGGCGGCCCTGGAGTGCGTGGCGTGGCTGGAATCCTACCGCTCGGGGGCTTCCATGCCCTGGGAGGTCCGCTGCGGCATGAATACCGGGCCCGTGGTCGGCGGCGTGGTAGGCACGAAGAAGTATATCTTCGATATTTTCGGCGACACCGTGAACATCGCTTTCAGGATGCAGGGAGAGTCGCTCCCGGGGGACATAACCCTCTCCTCGGAAACCGCCGCGCTCCTGAAGGGCCGATTCGTTTTGGAAAACCGCGGACCCGCCGAGCTAAAGGGCAAGGGCTCGATGGAGCGGTGGACCCTGCGGGGAAGGGCGTGAGTATTCGGGAATGACGCGCGTGAGCCGCGATGGAATCGCCTTCCAGCTTCGCGCGTCCTGCGCTCGGCTTCCAGGCCGCCTCGTTCGCTCTCGGCACATCCATGCGCCTCGCCCTCGCAGCGCTCGGGACGCTCTCTCGGTTCGAATCCATCGTGGCTAAGAATAAAAAAAAGACCCGACTCTTTCGAGTCAGGTCTTTTTTTGAGCCACGATGGATTCGCCTTCCAGCATCGCGCATCCTGCGCTCGGCTTCCAGGCCGCCTCGTTCGCTCTCGGCGCATCCATGCGCCTCGCCCTCGCAGCGCTCGGGACGCTCTCTCGGTTCGAATCCATCGTGGCTAAGAATAAAAAAAGACCCGACTCTTTCGAGTCAGGTCTTTTTTTTGAGCCACGATGGATTCGAACCATCGACCCACGCCTTAAAAGGGCGTTGCTCTACCTACTGAGCTAGTGGCCCGTGCTCACGCAACGGTAAACATAGTACCGGAGCGCTCGAGGCGTGTCAATACTCGAAGGTTAGGGCCAGGTCCATATTCAAAAGGGGCCGGGAACCCGGGTCGAGGCCGAGCTCGCTGCCGTAGAAGGCGAAGTCGAGCTGGAAGACCGTCAGGTCGAGGCCCAGTCCCGCGGCGAGATAAGTCTCGTTGATTCCCGCCCTCAGGCTCACCACGTCCAAAAGCACGATCTCGGTACCCGCATACAGGTTCAGGATGGGGTTCCGGTAGATCGGATTGAGGATCTCCAAGGCGTTCCGGTAGTCGAGCATGACGTTCCAGGAGCTGATGGTCAGCCATCGGCGGGGAAGGGGTATCGAGGCGGAGACCCCCGCGGACAGATTGAGGGGGACCAGGGCGCTTACGGTGTCCGTTTCGGGGTTTGCCGCGAGATAGTCGTCGATTCCCGCGTAGCGGGTGGAAAAGGCCGGGGTGTAGAGGTCCCTGCAGACGAGACCCGCGGAGAAACGGCTGCCGTACCGGTACATGAGCCCTGCGTCGACCCCGAAACCCGTGGAAAGCACCACCGGTATGCCGGCGGGGTCAAGGGACTCGATGGTGGAGAGGATACCCACAGCGGTTCCGCTTTGGTTAAGGAAGGTCTGGAAATAACCCTTCAGCTGGATTCCCGCCGCCAAGGAATGCTCCTTCTTCTCGTACACCGCGAGTCCGTAACCGCCGGTGAAGAGAATGTCCCCTCCCGCGAGGACCGAAGCCTTGGTCAGGGATGGGATATTGGCGGTGAGGCTGAAATCGTTGTAGATGCCGAAGCCGAAATTCCTGTCCACGAGCCCGAAGGAAACGGGTCCCGTCATGTTGGATCCGATGTAGATTCCCTCGTTATCCGCCACGAGGCCGAGCATGGCGGCTACCATGTCGTCGGCCAGAATCGCCGCGGGAAGGTCGAAGAGGGGTCCGGAGGCCTTGAGGCCCAGCCTGGCGATGGACCAGGATTTTTCTACGTAGGCCAGGGCGGCGGGATTGGTCTGAAGGGTGTCGAAACCGGCGACCTGGGTCGCGTAGGGCCCCCCGGTCCCGCTCAGGCGGGGACTGACCGGCTCCGGGCAGAAGGGCTCAAAGCGGAAGCTCTGGGCTCCCGCCGTGCCGGCCGCGAATAGAAGTACCGCCGCGAAGAAGGGGGTTAAACCCTGTCGTACTGATGCTTGCATTCCCTATCCCTTATCCTTGCGTGCCGCTGAGGAGATCCGTTAGGTCAAAGCCGCC
>QKDA01000148.1 GCA_003246765.1 Spirochaetales bacterium
TGGGGGATCGACGACGCCGGAAATCGGGGCCCCGCCGCGGTAAACGAGGCCAGTCCCGCTCCCGGGACGCCGCCCTTTAGGGTAGTCAATCCCGTTCCCGGCGAATGGGCTAATCCCCAAAGCCTCGTCATCCAGGCCGCCGAAGGACTTACGGTCAAGTATACAACCGACGGTACGGATCCTGCGTCGGGGGGCCACCCATACCTCAAACCCGAGGTTCTGGAGGCAACAGGGGTCGTGCTTCTACGCCTTTCGGTTTCCGATTCCGAGGGTAATGCCTGGTCTTCCAAGGTTCTCTATACCGTCACCCCCTCGGATCCGCCGCCCCTGGATGGATTCGATCCTTCCGAGGCCGTAAAGGAAGCGGGGGACTTCGCCGAATACTTCATTCCCGAGGGCTGTACCTGGGGAATCGGGGAGGGCCTGACCGCGTTGCCCGGGGGTAAGTCCGTCCTTTTCACCGGCGTGCGGGGAGTGCAAAGCCTGTATCCCCTGTCCGTGACCAGGGACGCAGCAACCTGGCGCTACGTCATAAGCTCCGGCAGCGTCGAAGGCCCTTCGGAAAGCCTTGCTGAGGGGCCTGCGGGCGTCGCGCCTGAGGTTTCTGTCTTGGACTGGTATTTCGTGGCTATCCAGTGGGATTCCGCGGTGTATTCATCCCTGGACGGCGCGCCGTGGACGCCCGTTGAGGGTCCCTTGCTCGTGGACCGCAGCGTCCCGCATACCCTTAGGTGGTATTCCCCGTCCTGGCAGAACTCCCGGATTCAAACCCTCGCGCTCCCGGAAAAACCCCGCCTCGCGGGGCTGCCGGCTACGGGGGTGTCCGCGGAACCGGTATTCATATCCTCAAGCGATCCCGCGTGGACATTGCATTACCGCTCCCTTTCCGTGCCCGGAGCCCCGGCGGCGCTCAGGAGCGACCCTGTTCTCGCAAGCGGCCTCCTTTTGGAGACGCCCGCAGGGGCCTCGGAACGTTTCTCCCTTTCATTCCTGGCCGAATACGGCGGGGTGGTCCACGGCCGCTTAGGGGCGGATGTCGTGATCGACCGGAAGCCCCCCAGAACTCCCAGCCTGTCCCTCTCCCCGGACCTGTCGTGGTCCCGCCTCCCGGTGGTCCTTTCCGTTTCCGGGGAAGACAGCCTGGAGGTTTCGGTTCTTCCCGAGGCCGAGGGGGAAGGTCCTTCGCGGTGGAATCTTTCCGGAGACGCCGAGGGACCAGTGACCTACACGGTACGGGCAGAGGCCGTCGACCGGGCGGGAAACCGGAGCGAAGCGGCGGTACGAACGGTGACGGTTGACCGGAACGCGATCTACGTAGACCCCTCCTGGGCGGGAATACGCTCCGGAGCGCCGGACGGTTCTCCCGAGGCTCCCTATTCCTCCCTGGATCTCGCCCTAGAGACGATTAGGGATAACGGAAACTGGAGGATATACCTGGGTGGCGACGCGAAGCTTGCTAAGGAGCATACCCTGCTCGCGAACCTGCGGATCGTCGGCGACGGCCATACCCTGGAATTCCTGCCCGGATCTTCCATTACCGTGTCCGGGGGCTCCTTGAGCCTGGAGTCCTGCGGTCTTGTATCTACAGCTCCCCAGCCCGCGGGATCCCTCCTGACCGTTACCAACGGTTCTTTCAAGGGCTTCCGTCTCAAGGTTTCCCTCGCGGGCAGCGATAAGGGACGATTCCTCAGGGCCGTCAATTCTGCGGTATCCCTCGAGGAGAGCAGCATTGAGCTGGCATTCGGTACCTACGGCGTGGCCCTGGACCTTCAAGGCGGAGAGGTTTCGCTGATATCCTCCCTTCTTTCCCTTTCCGCCCGAAACGCGGCGGTTCTTTCCCTGGTGCGAACCCGCGCGACCCTGGAAAACACGAGCGTTGAGGTGCGAAGCACCCAAGCCGGCCGGGCCCTTGAGGCCTGGGGCTCTACGGTCGTACTGGACGGTTCCCGATTCATCCGTCACGGCGGGGGAACGGAGAGCCGGGACACCGCCCTTTGGACCGACGCCGCAACGGCGCTGAAGACCTTGAGGGCCTGCAGCTTTACCGGGTTTCGCGCAGAGCGGGAGACCGGTAAAAGATGAGGGACGGCCTCATCCGCTGCGGGATCGATGAGGCGGGTCGTGGCCCGATGGCGGGTCCGGTTTGCGCCGCCGCGGTCATTCTCGGCGACGGTTTTGACGTGTCCTTTCTCAACGACTCGAAAAAGCTTACCGAGAAGCGGCGCAGTGAGGCCATGTCCCTTATTTACCGGGACGCCGCTGCCTGGTGCGTCGCGTGGGCGTCCGCGTCGGAAATCGATGAGCTCAATATCCTCGGAGCAAGCCTTCTCGCGATGAAAAGGGCCTTTGAGGGGCTGCTCCGACGTTCCGAGGGAACCTTCGATGCCGCTGAACTGGAGGTCTTGGTCGACGGTCTCCACAAGCCCTCCATCACGGCCGGAACCGTGAAGGCAGAACCCCGGGCTGACGGCACCTATCCCGAGGTAATGGCGGCCTCTATCCTCGCGAAGACCGCCCGGGACAGAATGATGGAGCGGTACTCCTGGTTTTATCCTGAATACGGCTACGAGAAACACAAGGGTTATCCAACCCGGGAACACATCGGGGCTTTAAACATAAACGGGCCCTCGCCCATACAGCGGAAAACCTTCCGTCTGAGGAACGAGGGCCAGCTTGACCTCTTTTGATCTTTCCGACTCAGCCCTAAAGGTCAGTCGGCTTTCTGGTCTTTCTTGGAAATAACCGTCACCTTTCGGGGCGCTTTTTTCGGGGCGCTTTCCTTCGTCGCCGGGGCTTCGGCGGGTTTTCTGCGGACAATCTTCTTTTTAGGGTTATCACCCCTTTCCGCCGCTTCCTTGACCCGGGTTTTTCGGTTTTTCTCTATAAACCCGAGGCTGCTCTCGAGCCCCTGCAGGAATTTCTGCATGTCATCCTCGAACACGACAATGGCGTGTCGGTCAAAATCGGCCCCCTCGGTGCTTTTGCTCTCCACCACCTGGAGAAAGACGTCGCCGGTCCGGTTTTCCTTCACGTTGAAGAAGTAAGTCCGATTGTCGAGCGTTATCTTCGTGGTGTAAAGCTCTCCGCGTATACCCATATGTACCTTCCTTGACGGGGTGGATACTACTATATTTAGGCGTCTGCCTCAAGTACCATGGCCGTCAGCCAGGAAAGGAGTTCCTTTTCCCTGCGGGGGTCCGAGCCCTTCACGTCCGCCAGGATGCGAAATACCGGCTCCGTACCGGATCCCCGCATCCAGATGTATCCCAGGGGAATTCCCTCGCCGTCCAGGAATTGTACCTTAAGCCCGCCCTTGCCGGAGGAGCCGAAATCGGCGATGCCGCGGCTTTCCTTCGTGCCGTTGTATGAAAGGGCCTCCCAGGAGACGATACCCATGGTTTCTTTCAGCCAGGCAGAGCGTGAAATCCATTCCCTCTCGAAGACGCGTTGAAATGCGGATTTGAGTTGACCGTGGTCCTGGGTCTTGATGCCCAGCATGGCGTCTTTTTCGTAAACGCTGGTGGTAACGTAGGAGGGTAGGGTTTCCAGCACGTCCGCCAGGGTGAATGCATCGCGGTAGCGTTTCTCCTGTCCCGAGCGAAGGCACCACCGGTGGAAGAGCCCTTCTTTACCCGGCTTGTCCCGGATCAGAAGCAGCTTGAGAATAGCGAAGACCGTATTGAGGGGGTCCCTCACCGCCGCGGGGTGGGTAATATTCCCCCCGTTCGATCCTTCGCCGAGAATCCTGACGATTTTCCCCTCGCTGCGCAGGGAGCGGGCCAGGTTTACCACGTTGGCCTCCCCGACCTCGGCGCGGGCCGTCACCGCCCCGAAGGCCCGGGCAACCTCCTCTATCCTCAGGGAGGTGGGATCGTTGACGACTACCGCCGAGTTCGCGAGGGCGCCGGGGTCACGGTATTCGAGATGTGCGAGTTCTGCCACCGCTGCAAGGGCGAAGACCTCCTGGGCTTCCAGGGCTTGGGCCCTTCCGGTTTTTTCGTTCCAATAGACAATATTCCCCCGGTCTCCGTCGCAGTCAGGTACGTAGCCGATGAGGGCGTTTTTCTGTTCCTCCGTGGTTCCCGTCGCGCGTAACCGCTCGATCTCGGCGGCGCAGAAATCGAGGCTTGCTCCTTCGGGAACTATGCGGTGGGCAATGGCTCCCGGTGTTCCGTTCATGCCGAGCAGGCTCATTCCGAGGGACTCGATAAAGCTTCGGTCTATCGACGCGGCACGGGCGCTTCCGTTAAAGTCGACTACCAGGGAGAGGGGCGCTCCCGCCTTAGCAAGCTCGCGGGCAGAATCTCCAATCTCCTTAAAGAACGCTGCCCTCGCAACTTCGGAATCCTCGTCGGAAACCACGAGGCGGGTAAAATCCCCGTAAACCGCAAGGGCTCTTGTCTTGCATTCCTCCCGGGCTTCTAAAACCCGCCGGTATCCTTCGAGGGGGCATCCCCGGATCAGGGCCCGGGCCGTTTCGGCCGCGTCGGGGGAAAGGATCGCCTTCCGGAAGTCGGAAATGAGCTCTGACGCGTCTCCTCCGTCTAGAACCCCCCCGTTATCAAGCCCGAATTTAATCCCGTTGTGGCCGACGGGGTTATGACTTGCCGAGATATAGGCAAAGGCTCCCCGATTTCGGGCATAGGCCATGATTTCCGGCGCCGCGGAGGTTCCAAGGAACTCGAGATCCAATCCCATGGCGAGAAAAACCCGGTTCATGACGTCCGCCAGGGATGGTCCCGTGGGCCTTGTATCGTATCCGACTATAACCCGGGAAAGTCGGCTATGCTTTGAGCGCAGCCAGGTCGCGAAGACCGCGGCCATGTGGGCGGCTATCACCTGGTTGGGCTCTCCAATGTCCCGGTCTTGGTCCTCCTCGTTTCCCGAAGGGGTGAACACCTTGCGCCACCCCGAAGCGGAGAGTATCAGGGGCCTGTAGGCTGCTTGAACTTCCTCGAAGGAGGGTAGGGATTCTGAGAGGGGAATCTCGCTAGGGTCGTTGAGGGTAAACCCCGTGGATATATCGGCATAACGTTGCATTGGCAGTCTCCTTGGCGTAATTCCTCCATACTAGCACAAGGACGTTATTTGATCAATGTAAGTACAGGCATTGTACAAACAGTGAGAAATATAAAACCTTTACCCGATTTCATTGGCAGGGGTACTCTTTTTTTGTATATTAGTTTTGTCGCGGCTGCAAAGACAACCGGGGGCTTTACGCCCTTTAGGGGCACGGGAGGCCCCGCACTGCATGATGAAACGCATATATCTCGACTTTAACGCCACTACCCCAATGGACCCCAAGGTTCGTCAGACCTTCGTGGAGGAGCTTGATTTTTTTGCCAACGGCTCCAGTATGCACGAGGACGGAAGGGCTGTGGCAAAGCATATTTTTCAGGCCCGGGAACGCATCGCGACCCTCATTAACGCGTCTCCTGAGGAGGTCTTGTTTACCTCCGGCGGTTCGGAATCGAACAATACGGTTTTTAATACCCTTGTATCGCCGGCGTTGACCCAGGGCGAGCATCGATCGGCCCTATGGGGCGGGCGCAAGACCGTCATTATCAGCTCCATCGAGCATCCCTGCGTGCTGGAATCTGCGTCCCGGCTCGAAACTCTCGGGTTTCGGGTTCACCGGCTTCCCGTGGACGGCTTCGGCATGGTGGACAAGGAGCAGTATCGAGCCCTTCTCGCGGAAGCCGAAGCGTCCTCGGATAGGGCGGATAAGCCTCTGCTCGTTTCGGTGATGATGGCGAATAACGAGATCGGTACCATTGAGGACATCAAGGAGCTCGCGCTCATGGCCCACGGGGCGGGAGCCCTGTTCCACACCGACGCAGTCCAGGCTGCCGGAAAGATACCCGTGGACGTTCGGGACCTTGACGTAGACTATCTTACCCTTTCGGCCCATAAGATTTACGGCCCCAAGGGCGTTGGCGCCCTTTTCGTCAAGAAAGGGGTTCCCCTGGAATCACTCATCAAGGGCGGGCACCAGGAGCGCGGCTTGAGGGCGGGCACCTATAACGGGCCGGGCATTGTGGCTTTCGGGGAAGCGGCCAAGGCCGCCTTCGAGGGGCTTGCGGACTATGAACGCCATACCCGGTCGCTGCGCAACCGCCTTCGCGACGGTTTTGTGGCCTCCATTCCCGACATCAAGGTCAACGGGCATCCGGATAGGGTATTGCCTAATACCCTAGACGTATCGTTCCCGGGGGCTGAGGGAGAGGCCATTCTTCTCATGCTCGACCTCCTCGGCATTTCCGTCTCCACCGGTTCCGCCTGCGCTTCCGGAAGTCTGGAGCCTTCCCATGTGCTTCTCGCGACAGGAGTCGGGCCCGAGCTGGCCCACGGGTCAATCCGGTTCAGCATTGGGAAAACAACCACTGAAGAAGAAATCGACAAGGTCATCTCTCAGGTTCCGGGAGTGATCAAAAAACTGCGCGGCTTTTCCACAGTGGCTTCCCACTGACGAGCCGAATTTATAAGGAGTTTTTTT
>QKDA01000146.1 GCA_003246765.1 Spirochaetales bacterium
GCCCTGAATCCCCGGGCATCATGGTTTATCTCCGGCGCCGGCATGGACAGGGAAGACTCCGGCGGGACCCCCTATTTCGCCCTAGCCAGCGTGGATATGGGCTTTACCCTGGCCTGCGGCGCGGCCTTCAGGCCCCTTCCTTCCTTAAAGCTCTTAATCGGCCCCCGGGGAACATTTACGGCGGCGGGGTTTTCCGGCTCAGGCAGCGTCGAGCTACCCCCGGGAATCGAGGGGAAAGCCTTTTGGTTCAGGCCCGCGGCGGGAGCCGGGGCTTTGCTTGAGGTCTCCTGGTCTCCGGTAAAGGCTTTGAAGTTTGGTCTTGAATTCCAGGGGGAGTTTTTCGGCGAACTCGATGACGGGCCTTCCTCGTATCCCTCTTCCGGGTACCGCGGCTCCGTTGAGCCTTCCCTTCAGTGGACGGCCCGGGAGGGGGACTTCCAGCGGCTTCGGTTCAGGCTTAACGGAAAATCCTCATACGATTCGGGGGTAGTGGAGACCGAGGTAAGGCACCGGTACCAGGCGGGAGCGCAGTGGACCCTAAAGGATGCCTTCAGTTTCGGCGCGTATCCCGTACTGTGGAGATACAAGGACGACGGCGGCGAGGGAGACTCGGGTTTCTATTCGGAGCTCCGCTACGCCGCGGAGGGCAAGGATTCCCAGTGGTACGCCGCGATGGAGATTCCCTGGGAGGCCTCCGGTTCGTGGCGGGCGAAGGCGGGCTTTCTCGCCGACCTTCGCTGAGACTCGGGAACTCTTCCCCTTACTTGGTCTTGGGCAGCTTCCTCATGGCCTCAATCTCCGCCTCGTCCGTGGCGATCCAGTTTTGGCTGCGCCCGATGCCGAGGCCGATCTCCCCGCGCATTTCCAGGGTATTGACGGGATATTTCTTGCCGTCGGCGCCGTGGAAGGTTATCTTGCACTTATAGATCTTGCCGTCCTTGGGGTCGATGATGTTTCCGTCGGCCCATTGACCGGGCTCCTTCATCTTGAGATTGAAGATAAAGGGGGTTCCGGTAACCTTCATCTTGCTTACGTCGCCGGGGACCGGGAAGTCTTTGTACGAGGGCTTGCAGCTGGAGGCGATCGTCTCGTCCCTCTGGTTGGGCACGGTAACGATCTCGCCGAACAGCCGCCCGTCCTTTTCGTAAATGCGCCAGGCCGCGGTGGTTTTGCCTTCCTCGTCCACGCTCTTCCAAAGACCGACGGCGGGGTCTGCGGCGTAGGCGCCGATGGCGCAACAAAGGGCCAAGAGGGCAAAAAGAATGCGTTTTTTCACGTTCGTCTCCTTAACGGGATCGCGGTATTCCGGTAGTATCAGCGGTGACACACCATGAAACCCGTCGATCACTACATTTTTAGCTCGAATGAGCTCTTCCTCCACCATGATAACACGCTTCCGTCATCGGTGCCCGAGGTATTTTTACCCTCCCTGAGGGTACATTTCCCCTTCACCCTTCCCGGTGCCTCTCCCGAAAAAGGAACCGAGTATCGGGCGGCCTATCTCGAGGAGCCCCTTCCCCTGGATAAGGGTTACTGGGTCCCGGTCCGCCAGATCTTCGGTTCCGAGGATCCCGAGCTGTCGCGGTACGCTTCCGGGGCCGCCAGGGGGCTCGGCCTCGTGAACTGGCGCCGGATGAACCGCTTCTGTTCACGCTGCGGCGGTGAGATGTCGGAGCACGCCGAAGAGACTGCCCTGGAGTGTTCCGCCTGCGGCTCCCTCGTATATCCCCGCCTTTCCCCCGCCATTATCGTGCTCGTGCATCGGGAGGGAAAGATTCTCCTGGCCCGGCACGCCCAGCGCAGTACCGGGGTCTGGGCCTGCATAGCGGGCTACCTCGAGCACGGCGAGAGCCTGGAGGAGTGCGTTTTCAGGGAAGTGAGGGAGGAAACGGGCCTTACGGTAACCAATATCCGGTATACGGGGAGCCAAAGCTGGCCTTTTCCGGACCAATTCATGATAGCCTTTCACGCGGACTGGGAATCCGGGGAGATCCGTGTGGATCCCCGGGAGTTATCGGAAGCCGCGTGGTTTTCCCCGGAAGGTCTGCCTTCGATACCGCCCGCGGGCACCGTGGCCCGCAGGCTTATCGACGAGGCCCTATCGTACGGAAATTGAACGCTTTATGTTGACCCCCCGCCGGGAAAATCAGTATCTTTTTTTCGAGGTTTTGGATGAAGAAGCACGTTGATACTGAAGAACAAAAAGGAAACGCCGCCGACGCGAAGGGAAGCGGCGTTAATGACGGAGAACAGAGCGAGGAATCCTCTGGTAAAGTGAATTCCTCGGTCTCTTCCCCCGAGGGGGAAACCGCGGGCCCCGAGGCCCCGGGGAATGCCGAGTCGTCGGAACCTTCCCCCGAGGAGGCCGCGACCGCCCGGATAGCGGAGCTTGAAAGGCTCAACCGGGACCTGCAGGATCAGTACCTCCGGAAGGCCGCGGATTTTGACAACTACCGCAAGCGGATGATCCGGGAGAAGCAGGAGGTCATTGATTTCGCCAATTCGAACCTCCTGGTGGACCTGGTGCAGGTGCTGGACGATTTCGACCGGGCCATAGGCCATGCGGGGGACCATGAGGCCGGTTCATCCGCCGCCGCCCTCGCGGAAGGGGTTTCCATGATCCGGGGACAGCTCGGCTCCATGCTTGAGAGCAAGTACGGGCTGACCTACTACCCCGCCAAGGGAGAGCCCTTCGACCCGAACGTACATGAGGCCATCGGTACCCAGCCCTCCGAGGAGGTTTCTGAAGCCACGGTGGCGGAGGAGTTCCTGAAGGGGTACAAGCTCAAGGACCGCATCATTCGCCCTGCGAAGGTGATGGTTTGGATGCCCGCCCAGGAAAATAAATAGCCTGGGGAACCCGAAACGGGAGCCCTCAAGCATCGGGCCGGAATGACAAAAAATCGCGCCCCGGCGCGTTGACGTGAAATGAAAGGAGAATATAGAGCTATGGGAAAGATTATCGGAATTGACCTTGGAACGACCAACTCGTGCGTCGCCGTCATGGAAGGGGGAGAACCCGTCGTCATCCAGAACTCGGAAGGCGGTAGAACCACGCCCTCCATCGTGGGTTTTACCTCCAAGGGCGAGCGGGTCGTCGGACAGCCCGCCAAGAACCAGATGATAACCAACCCCGATAAGACCGTTTACTCCATCAAGCGCTTCATAGGTCACCGCTACAACGAGCTTACAGGGGAGGCGAAACTCGTTCCCTACAAGGTAGAGCCCCAGGGCGACGACGTACGCGTGGACATCGACGGAAAGCTGTACTCTCCCCAGGAGATCAGCGCCTTCATCCTGCAGAAGATGAAGAAGACCGCCGAGGACTATCTCGGCGAAACCGTCACCGAGGCGGTCATTACGGTCCCCGCCTATTTTAACGACGCCCAACGGCAGGCCACCAAGGACGCGGGGAAGATCGCGGGCCTCGAGGTAAAGCGCATCATCAACGAGCCCACCGCGGCCTCCCTGGCCTTCGGGTTCAACAAGGACTCCAAAAAGGAAAAAACCATCGCCGTGTACGACTTGGGCGGCGGTACCTTCGATATCTCCATTCTCGAGCTCGGCGACGGTGTTTTCGAGGTTAAGTCCACCAACGGCGATACCCATCTCGGCGGCGACGACTGGGACAGGCGCATCATGAACTGGCTCGTGGAGGAGTTCAAGAACGACACCGGCATCGACCTTTCCAAGGACCGCATGGCTCTCCAGCGCCTCCGGGAGGCCGCCGAGAAGGCCAAGATCGAGCTCTCCGCGGTGACCAACGCGGAAATCAACCTTCCCTTCATCACCGCCGACGCCACGGGACCCAAGCACCTTCAGAAGAGCCTTTCCCGGGCCAAGTTCGAGCAGATGACCGACGACCTTTTCGAGCGAACCAAGGAACCCTGCCGCAAGGCCATCCGCGACGCCGGCGTCACCATCGACCAGATTGACGAGGTTCTCCTGGTCGGCGGTTCCACCCGCATGCCCAAGGTGCTCCAGATCGTCAAGGAGCTCTTCGGCAAGGAAGGTTCCAAGGGCGTCAATCCCGACGAGGCCGTGGCCGTCGGCGCCGCTATCCAGGGCGGAATCCTCGGCGGCGACGTGAAGGACGTGCTCCTCCTCGACGTTACCCCGCTTTCCCTCGGAATCGAGACCATGGGCGGGGTATTTACCCGGCTCATCAACCGCAATACCACCATCCCCACCCGCAAGAGCCAGGTGTTCTCCACCGCCGCGGACGGACAGACCGCCGTATCGATTCACGTGCTCCAGGGCGAGCGCGAAATGGCGAGCCAGAACCGGACCCTCGGCAAGTTTGACCTCGTGGGCATCCCCCCGGCTCCCCGGGGCGTACCCCAGATCGAGGTTACCTTCGACATCGACGCCAACGGCATCGTGCACGTTACCGCCAAGGATCTCGGCACCGGCAAGGAGCAGAAGATCCGCATCGAGAGCTCCTCGGGGCTTTCCGAGAGCGAGATAGACCGCATGGTGAAGGAAGCGGAGGCGAATGCCGCCGCGGACAAGGCGGAACGCGAAAAGGTGGAAACCCGGAACGAGGCGGACTCCATGATCTACCAGACCGAGAAGACCCTCAAGGACCTCGGCGACAAGGTAGAGGCCGCGGACAAGGCCAAGATCGAGGAGGCCGTGGCTGCCCTGAAGAAGGAACTCGAGGGCGGCAGCCCGGAGTCCATCAAGGCGAAGACCGAGGAACTCAAGCAGGCTTCCTACAAGATAGCCGAGGAAATGTACAAGCAGCAGGCCGCCCAGGGGCAGGGGGGCGCCGGTCCCGACATGGGAGCGGGCTTCCAGGGCGCGGGGCCGGACATGTCCGGCGCGGCTTCCGGCGGCGGCCCCAAGAAGGGTTCCGCCGACGACGTCGACTATGAGGTCGTGGACGACGACAAGTAAGCCGTAACGACCGCGATCGACGAGGGAATCCGGCGGGCCCTGAGGCCTTGAGCCGGATTCTCTTTTTTTCACACGATTTCAGCGCTGGAGTAAACCCGTGGCCACGAAAAGAGATTATTACGAAATACTGGGCGTTCCGAAGGGCGCCTCCAAGGACGATATCAAGAAGGGGTACCGCAAGCTGGCGGTTCAATACCACCCCGACAAGAATCCCGGCGATCACGCCGCGGAGGAAAAGTTCAAGGAGGCTACCGAGGCCTACGAGGTCCTTTCGGACGACCAGAAACGCCAGATCTACGATCAATACGGCCATGCGGGACTAGAGGGTATGGGAGGCCCCGGTGGACCCGGCGGGTTCGACCCGAGCGCCTTCCAGGGCTTCGAGGACATTTTCGGCGATTTCGGGGGCATCTTCGAAAACCTATTCGGCGGCGGCGGGGGGTCCCGTCGCCAGCGGGGCGGCCCCAACCAGGGCTCGAGTCTCCGGTACGACCTTCAGATTTCCTTTCACGACGCGGTTTACGGCACGAAGGCGGAGGTTCAGTATTCCCGAAACGAGGCCTGTTCGGCCTGTAAGGGCACCGGCGCCTCGGGCGGAAGCGGCAGAAAGATGTGCCAAACCTGTCAGGGCGCGGGCCAGGTACGGCGAAGCTCCGGCTTCTTTTCCATAGCCTCTCCCTGCCCGACCTGCCATGGGGAAGGAACCATTATCGAGAATCCCTGCCGCGAGTGCAGCGGTTCCGGGGTTCAGAAAAAGCGGCAAAAGATACTCGTGACGATCCCGGCTGGGGTTGAGGACGGGAAGAGGATCAACATTCCCCGTCAGGGCGATGCGGGCACCGGCGGCGGTCCCTACGGCGACCTCTACGTGTTCATCCGCGTGAAGCCCCACCCCTATTTCGAGCGCTCCGGAAGCGACCTCTATTGCGCGGTCCCGATCTCCATTACCCAGGCGGCCCTGGGATCGGAGATCATGGTCACGGCCCTGGACGACAAGAAAATCAAGCTGAAGATACCCGCGGGAACCCAGAACGGTAAGCTCCTCCGAATTCGCGACGAGGGGGTTCCCACCGCCAACGGGCGGAAGGGTGATCTCTATATCAAGGTTATCGTGCAGGTTCCGACGAAGCTTTCCTCCAAGGCGAGGAGCCTCCTGGAGGAAGTGGCCAAGATAGAGGGCGAAAACCAGGAACCCACGCCCGTGCCCCTTTCAGACTTGGGCTAAGGCCCCCGCGGCGGAAAACGGCGGTCTCCGGCGGCTTTAGGCCGAATCGGAGACCCTTTTTTTTCCATAAAATGCCGATACTATGCTATACTGTCGGGGCTATTTCTATTCCAGAGGTATTGCAGGATGATCCAATCGCGGAAACGGCTTGTCAAGCTCGCGATCGACCTGGGCGTCGGTATCGCGTTCTCCTTCTTCATGTACATTATTTTCCCGGAATTCAAGTTTACCGGGAGATTCGTCAGCGCGGCCATCGTGTTCTTTCTCGCCGCGACCACCTCCTCCCTCGTGACCTTTTCCCTGTGGCGGCGGCTGGAGCGTCGGGTCTTTCAGGAGCTCGACACCCGCTTCATGGTGAAATTCGTCGACCGTCTCCGGTTTTCCTACACCATCGACGACCTCATCGACGCCATCCAGACCGTGCTGGAGCACGACGCGGACGCGTCGGTGCTCTACGTGAACAAGGAAAGCAACTACGTCATCTATAACAGCCCCACGCGCATCGCCACCGCCCCGGAAACCCTGGAAATCCTCTCCCGGAATTTCCCCGAATCCTGGTCGACGGGCTTTTACCTGATCGACGAGAACCTCGGGCTGGTGTCCGACTTCAAGCGCGCCAGGGGTTTCTTCCTGGTCTACGGGAAGCTCCACTTTTACGTGCTGTGCCGGTACATGAAGGTTTTTGAGGAACAGGTGTTCCGGTCCATGCTCTACGAATTCGAGAATTTCCAGAAGCGAACCAAAACCATTACCCAGCTTTCGTCCATCGCCGAACTCTCCAAGGAATGGGACATGGTCGCCGAGACCCAAATGTCCTTCCTTCCCCAGGACATGCCGGAGATCAAGGGAGTCGACGTGGCGGCCTACTTCCGCCCCCTCGTGAACGTTTCAGGCGACTTCTACGACGTCATTCCCATAGACGAGCACCGGACCTTCTTCCTCCTCGGCGACGTTTCCGGTAAGGGCCTCGCCGCGGCCCTGGTCATGGGCGTCATCATCAATACGGTAAAGATAATCGAGAACAAGGAAGACCTTCCCGGGGTCATCAGGGCCATTGACGTGGCCATCAAGTCCATGCACCTGCAGGACAAGTACGCGGTTCTCTTCATCGGCATCGTGGACACGAAGAACATGAAGATCCGTTACGTAAACGCCTCCATGGCCGACCCGATCATCGTTACCAAGGCCCCCTCGGGCTGGAAGATCCGCCCCCTGCAGTCCTCCTGCAGTCTCGTGGGAATCATCGACCTGGACGAGATCGTCCAGGAAGAGGTGCCCCTGTACCGCGGCGACATCATCCTCATGGCTTCCGACGGCGTCTCCGAGGTCATGGACGACAACGGGGTGGAGCTGGGCGACACGGAGCTCTACATGAACACGGTGCGCAACAGCGCCCATAAGAGCGCCCGCCATTTCGTCAACGACATAGCGGATCTCGTGCTCGAGTACAACGGAGACAAGAAGCTGCGCGACGACGTTACCATGCTCGCCGCCAAGATCGAGGAGTAATCATGACCCTGCTTATATTCAGCTACCTGCTCGCGGCCTTTCTCTTTTTCTTTTCCTATTACCTGGATTCCCGGGGAGACCGGAATACCAACCAGTTTACCACCATCACCATGGCCTCGGCCTTCGTCACCCTTTTCGTGGCGGTGACCGCCCATCTTCTCTACCTCGACAATACCTCGATCAGCGTTTTCGTCTTCCGGCTGGCGCTGATTATCCTTGCCTTCACCCTGGTTTCGGTGCACTCCTTCGCGTACGCGGTGCCCTATTACGGCAAGATAACCCTCCCCCGGGTATTCGGCGCCCTTATGACGGTGTTCGCGGCCTATCTCGTATTTTCTACCGGCATCTGGGTAGAATGGGGAATTTCCGGCTTCCGGATCCATTCGAATTCCTTTTTCGGTCTTGCCGAGGGCTTCACGGTTTTCGCCTACGTATTCCTTTTAGGCCTCCCCCTGCTGACCCTCGTGTCCATAATCATGCGGGCTTTCACGATGAAAAGCCGAATCTATCGCCAACGGCTTCTTTTTCTCGCCCTTTCCCTGACGGCGGGGCTTTTTTCGGGCTGGCTCCTCTATCAGTTCTCCCTGTACTACTATTGGGCCTTGCCCCTCGTTCCCTTTTCCCTCGCGATATTCCTAATCCTGGCGCAGCAGGCCATTCAGGTTTCGACCCTCCTGGACCGGACTAAGTCCGTGGCCAGCCTGGTCAATTTCCTCCTCCTCGGGGTTGTTTTCAGCGCCCTGGCCGCCGCCGCGGTCGCGGCGCTCCATCAGTTCATTCCCGTTTCCCCCCTGAGCGCGGTGCTCGTGGTGCTTCTCGCGGTGGGCTTTCTTACCCTCCGGGAATCTCTTGCCCGAAGGCTCCACCGGTACGTTCGGGTAGGGTCCGAATACGAGGCCGAGCTGGAGGCCGGTCTAGACTCCATCGATTTCGGGGCCGGAGGCGATACGGTAATCAAGTCGACGGTAGCGCTGCTGGAGAACCACGTTGAGGCCTCCACGGTGGAGATCATGGTAGCCGATGACCGCGGGCGGCTTTCTACGGCCTTCTCCTCCCTGGGTTCTAAAAACGAGATCCCCCCGGGAAACAAGGCCATCGAGTTTCTCCTGGGCCACACCGAATCCATCGTCCTCAAGACCCAGGCCATAACCCTTCACGCATACGAGGAGATCAAGGGCGATCTCCTGAAAATCCTTGACTTGTCCAGGGCGGACGCCTTTATCCTCCTCCGGGAAGGGCACAAGATCATAGGCCTCATTCTCCTGGGGCCTAAAAAGCGCGGCGCCGACTATACGGCCTACGACTTCTCGGTCCTTTCCCGGCTTTATTCCAATTTCTTCCTCGTTCTCTACTACCTGAAAAACATCGCCAACGAATCGGTGGTGCTCACGGTGGACCGGGAAATCGAGTTCTCGGGCCAGGTGATTTCCTCGATCCAGGAGAATATCGACCGGGTGTCCCACGACAAGGTGGACGTGGACTTCGTCACCCGCTCCGCGCGAAAGCTCGGCGGCGACTTCATCGACTTCATCCAGTTGGGACCGGAAAAGTCCCTCTTTGTCATGGGCGACGTCTCCGGTAAGGGACTTAACGCGAGCATGTCCATGGTCATCCTCAAGTCGGTCTTGCGGACCTTTCTCGGCGAGACCGGGGACTTCAAGCAGCTGATCGTCAAGGTTAATTCCTTCATCAAGAACAATCTCCCCAAGGGAACCTTCTTCGCCGGGGTTTTCGGGCTTTTGGACTTCAAGAACAACCTCATGTACTACATCAACTGCGGCGTTCCGGCGATGTTCCTGTATACCTCGGCATACAACAACGCCATAGAGATTCAGGGCGACGGCAAGATCCTGGGATTCGTGCGGGACATCGGCAAATTCCTCAAGGTCAAGAAAATCGCCCTGAACCCGGAAGACGTCATTCTCATGACTACCGACGGTCTCGTGGATTCCACCAATCTCCGGGGAGAGCGTTTCGGGAAGGACAGGGTCCAGAGGATGCTCATGGATAACCGGGGCTACCAGTCGGGAAGGATCGCCAAGTTCCTGTACGAGAGCCTCAGCGAATTCGTGTCCCGTGAGCTTGACGACGACATCACGGTGCTCGTGATCAAATACCTCAAGAAATAAGGAAAGACCAAGATGGAAAACATATCCATTGTCGAGAAGACAGGCTCCAATTACGTGCTCCTCGAGGTTGCCGGAACCATTAACTCCTATACCTATACGGAATTCCAGAACAAGGTTTACGGGCTGATCCAGCAGACCAATCTCGTGCTGGACCTTTCCCGGGTCACGAACCTTTCCTCTTCCGGCCTCGGGGTGCTTATGGCGGCCCTGGACGACGGCGAGGAAAAGGGAAACAAGCTTTACGTCATGAAACCCTCGGAGGTGGTGCGGCTTGCCATCGAGTCCACCGGCTTCAGCGAGATGTTTACGGTGATATATTCCCTGACAGAGGTGGTTTGACTTCCGTGGAACGGAATATTCAAACGATTCGCTTGGCTCCGGAATACTCTAATATTCCGGTGCTTGAGTCGTTTATAGACAATTGCCGCTTTCTCGCGCCTTCCGCCAGGAACCGGCTTACCCTTATCGCCACGGAAATATTCGACAACGTGGTGACCCATAACCGGTTTCCCCTCCGCCTGCCCGTGTCCATCGCCGTTTGCGGCGACGAAAGCATCCGCATGAGGATTAGCTACGCTACGCTCAATTTCTTCGAGATGGTCCGGGCTAACCGAACGACAAGCCCCCATTTTGACCGGGAATCCGGGCGCTACCGGGGAATCGGGCTGCGAATGTGCCGGAACCTGGCTAAGTCGCTGCGGTTCCGCGCGGGCCTGTTCCGGGGGACAATCGAAATAACGATAGAGCGATGAAGCGCGAAGTGATAGCCTTCTTCGACGTGGACCATACGATTACGCGGAGGGCTACGCCCCTTGCCCTGGTGCTGGAGCTCATGCGGCAGGGATATATCGCGTGGTGGTACCTTCTCGGAATTCCCGTCATCTTCCTTTTGTACCGGCTTTTTAGCCTGGAGATGGACTTTCTCTTCCGGTACAGCCTGCCCCGTCTCAAGGGCATATCCCGGGAGAAGTTCGAGGAGATCGGAAAGGCCGCATTCGAGAAGCATTTACGGGGACGCCTCTATTTGGGCGCCATCGGGGAGATCGAGACCCTGAGGCGGAACGGCATTCGGGTGATCCTCGCCACTTCCTCGCCCTTCGAGGCCGTCTATCCCCTGGCCCAGTATTGCGGTCTCAGCGCGGACGACGTGGTCGCGTCCCGGTTCTCCTATACCGACGGGCGTTTTGACGGTAAACTGGTGGGGGTCCCGGTGTTTTCGCGCTATAAGCGGGATATTATCAAGTCGTTCATCGAACGAAGCGGTACGGACGAGCACTTTTGCTCCTTCTTTACCGACAGCATACACGACCTGCCCCTTCTCGAACTCGTCGGCCATCCGGTGGCCGTCAACCCGGACCCCCGGCTCAGGATCGTCGCGAGGCGAAGGGGCTGGACTATCAAGGACTATTGAATGAACCTCAAGAGCGCTTCCGTTTTCGTTATGGCCCTGTCTTTCGTCTCCGCGTCCTGCGGGGAGAGGGAACCGTTAATAGTCCGGGAAGGATCCCTTGAAGCGGTTTCCGGAGACCGGGGCAAGATCGTGCTCCCGGAACATTTTCCCCAAGACCTGGCGGATACCCTGAACCGGGATAAGGCCGGGTTTTTCAGGGATCTCGAAGGGGTTCTCAAGGGGGATTCCGAGGGTCTGCTCGTCTTGGCGGACAAGTCCCATTCCCTGGGACCCGACTATGCCCCTGACGACATCGTTCCCCTGGGCAAGAACCGCGCCTACGTTCCGGGCCGGGAAGGGCTTTCCCTGCGGGCTCCGGCCGAGGAGGCCCTGCACCGAATGGCCCTCGCGGCGAAGGGCGACGGGATTACCCTGACGGCGAGTTCCTCATACAGAAGCTACGAGTATCAGCGGACGGTTTATGAACGCGAGGTCAGGCTTTACGGCAAGGAAACCGCGGACCGGCAGTCGGCGAGGCCGGGTACGAGCCAGCACCAGCTCGGCACGGCGGTGGATTTCGGTTCCATAACCGATGCCTTCGCCGATACCGCCGCGGGGAAGTGGCTGAAGGCCCATGGCCCCGCCTGGGGTTGGTCCCTGTCGTTCCCGGAAGGGTACGAGAGCGTGACGGGCTATAGGTGGGAAAGCTGGCATTGGCGTTACGTCGGCGCGGAAGCGGCGGCGTTTCAGAAGAAGTGGTTCAACGACGTCCAGCAGTTCATGCTGGAATTTATCGAGGCCTGGCGGCTTTATTCCGCGGGGGATTCAGCCGGCCGCTGACCCTCCGCCGCCTCACCGGGGCGGGATTCCCGTTCCACGTCCCGTTCGCACAGGCCGTACTGCTCGGCGTGTTCTCCCGCTCCCGAGGGCTCCACGTGCACCATGATGTCGTACACGTCGGGAATGGCCCGGCGAACGGCCTCGGCCACGCACTCCGCGATCCGGTGCCCCTCGCGAACGGTCTTGTTCGCGTCCACCTCAATGTCCAGGTCAATGTCCCAGAGGTTTGCCATCTTGCGTATCCGGGCGCGATGGGGGTTCCCCGCGCCGGGCACGGATGCGACGGCGTCGAAAAGGGAGCGGTAGAGGCCGTTATCGGCATTGCCGTCCATGAGCTCTTGGTTCAGTTCCATAAAGATGCCGAAACCCGACTTGATGACCCACAGGCTCACCGCCAAGGCCGTCAGGGAATCGAGGAGGGGTAGGGAGAACAGCCATGATAACCCGAGCCCCGTGAGTACCGAGGCAGAGATGATCACGTCGTTGGCCATGTTTTTCGCGTTTGCCAGGACCATGGCGCTGCCCGTGCGCTTGCCGAGGGCTTTCTGGCTCGCGGCCAGGGCAAGCTTGCCGGCAATGGACGCCACCGTCACGACGAGGGCCGATAGGGCGGGAAGCGGCCGCGGCACTCCCGAGCGGATCTGCTCGAAGGAGGAGTGAAAAAGCTGCATTCCCGCGAGCACGATTATGAAGGCCAGCACGATGGTTGCCACGGTCTCTGCCCGGGCATGGCCCCAGGGATGCTCCTTGTCCGAGGGCTGGCTGATGATGAAACCCACCGCCAGGGTCATCAGGGCAATGGCTACGTCCGTGGAGGAGTCGATTCCGTCGCCGATCACGGCGAGGCTTCCCGCGATAAATCCTGTGATAATCTTGGCCAGGGCGAGGACGAGATTTCCCGCGAGGGCGATGGTTGCCGCCCTTCGGACTAAGATTATTCGCGTATCCGGCGCGGCTACCTTCGCCTTAGCCATAATCGATCAGTCTCCCGTATAGAAGTCGCGCACTGCCTGCGCCACGGCGGCCACCCGTTCCCTGGTGATCCAGTGATGGGTCACGAATCGGAAACGGCCGCTCTCGTCGGTGCCGTTTATGAGAATGCCCCGGTCTTTCATGAATTCCAGGAAGGCTTCCTCGTCTATCTGGGCCTGCCTTTCGTGGCTGAAGTAAACCATGTTGATCTGGACCGAGCCCATGTCCAGGGATACCCCGGGGATTTCGGATAGCTTTTGGGCCAGGAGCTTCGCGTTGTCGTGGTCCGCGTCCAGGCGAAGCCTCATGTCCTTCAGGGCAATCAGGCCCGCGGCTGCGAGTATACCCGCCTGGCGAAGGCCGCCTCCCATGAGCTTGCGGTTCCTTCTCGCCTCGTCGATGAACTTCCGGGAACCCGCGAGGATGGATCCCACGGGGGCGCAGAGTCCCTTGGAGAGACAAAACATGACGGAGTCCGCGAACTGGGTAATCTCCCGGGCCTGAACGCCGAGACTTACCGCGGCGTTGAAGAGCCTCGCCCCGTCGAGGTGTACCGGCAGGTGATGCCGATCCGCTATCCTCCGGATCGATTCCATGGCGGAAAGGGGTATGACCGTTCCGTTGGAGTGGGCGTTTTCCACGCAGATAAGGGAGGTTTTCGGCTCGTGAATATCGTCGCCGGCGCGAATCCTGCGCTCGATGGCCGGTGCCGTCAGGTGTCCCCCCTCGGGGTCGACCGTACGGAGCTGGACCCCCGCGATCACTGCCGAGGCGCCTGCCTCGTGCTGAACGATATGGCTGCGTTCGTCGAGAATGACCTCGGTTCCGCGTCTGCAATGGGTCAGGAGGGCAAGCTGGTTTCCGAAGGTTCCCGAGGGAACGAAAAGGGCCGCTTCCTTGCCGGAAATGCTGGCCGCGTAGGCCTCGAGCTCCCGGACGGTAGGATCGTCCCCGTATACGTCGTCTCCCACCGGCGCCGCGGCCATGGCCGTCCTCATCTCATCGGTCGGCCAGGTGACCGTGTCGCTTCTCAAATCGATAACATTCATGATTCACAAAATGTACTATAGAGCCGAGCCCTTTCGCAAGGGATTTTCTCCACTATCATCGGAAAGTTCATTCTCTCTCTGGCTTGGCCAGAACCGGATCCCGCCGGAAAACCGAGCGAAGCATTGCCAGGGAGAGGAAGGCCATGAAGAGATCCACCACGGGCTGGGTAAAAACCAGACCGTCAAAGCCGAACATCCGGTTCAGCAGGAAGACAATGGGAACGTAAAAGAGCCCCTGGCGCCCTACCGAAAGAAGGAGCGAAGGCCTCGCCTTTCCCAGGGCCTGGAGGGAGTTCATGGAGATCATCACGATGCCGACGATGGGCGCCGAGAGGGTAGAGGCCTGCAAAACCCAGGCGCCCCGGTTTACCAGCTCCGGAAGGTCGCTGAATACCCCGATGAAAGGACGTCCAATGGCGGTAAACAGGATGAGGAGGGCGATACCGATGACCACGGCCATGGACATTCCCGTTTTGAGGATTGCCCTCACCCGCTCCCGGTTGCCCGCGCCGTAGTTGAAGCCCACCAGGGGCTGCGTTCCCGCCGCGAGACCGATGAGGAGGAGGATGGCCAGGGTATATACCCTTTGGGCCACGCCCATCCCCCCCAGGGCGTTCGCGCCGTAGGCGGCCGCCAGATTGTTGGTCACGATTCCCGCCACTGCCATGAGGGCCTGGTTGAGTCCCGAGGGAATGCCGATGGCCAGGGTCTGGCCGAGCAGTTCGGGCCGGAAAATGCCCCTGTCAAAGACGGGTTTCAGGATCGATTTTCCCAGGTAGCTTGATAGGTACCAGATAAGCCCCGCGAGATTGCCCAAAACCGTGGCGGCCGCGGCGCCCTGGATGCCCATGCCAAGGGTAAATATCATGATCGGGTCAAGAATGATGTTTACCACGGTACCGATGATCATTCCGTACATGGCCCGCATGGCGGCTCCCTCGGCGCGAAGTATGATCCCGAAGGAGAAGTTGCCTAGAATAACCGCCGACCCGGCGATCAGGGGGAATAGGTAATCCCGGGTAGGGCCCGCCACCGCGTCCCGGGCCCCGAGCACGGTCACGAGGGGATCCAGGAAGAGGAGCCCCAGGAAGGTTACCGCGGCGGCGAAAACCAGGTTCAGCGCCATGGCCAGGGCTATCACTTCCCCCGCCTCATGGAATCTTTTCGCTCCCAAAAACCGGGAAATCAGGGATGAGGAACCCATCCCTATCACTCCCCCCACTGACATCAGGATCATGAAAAGGGGAAACCCGAGGCTCGCCGCGGCGAGCTGGTTCGCGTCGTTCATGCGGCCGATGAAGAAGGTGTCCACCATGTTGTAGAACACCTGGATTATCATGCCGAGCATTACCGGCAGCGCCATCTTCAGGATGGCGGTAAATACCGGCTCCTCCGCCAAAACCCGTATCCGCTCGTTATTTTCGTTCATCAGCGTCTCCTTTGAGTACGGGGATAAGTCTCCCCAGGGTATCGAGGGCGGCGATAAATTCCTGCCGGTCCCCGTCCCCCATCCGGTCGAGAAGTCCCTCGAGCCGGCGTTCGTAAAAGTCTTCAACGATCTCGGCCTGGCGTATTCCCGCCAGGGTGGGATACACCTCGAAAGAACGCAGGTCCGTTTCGGACCGGACTCGCCTCACGAGACCCAACCGTTCCAGGGAGTCGATTACCGGCGTGAGGGACCCTTTTTCGAGGCCCGCGTCGTCGCTGAGGCATTTCATTTTCGGGGATCCCCGGTGCCAGATCATCATCAGGATCCGCTCCTGGGTATGGTTTAGCTCCACTTCCACCGGTGGACGTTCCTTTCCCCCGATGATGAGGCTTTTCAGACTCCAGGTTCGTGCAAGGTTGTGAAAAAGGGTTGAAGCGCGCATCTAGTTAGAAATCTAACTAAATACACCCGATGAGTCAAGTGCGAAGAGGCAGGGGGAGAAATATAAAAAAAAAGACCCGGCCTTCCGGGCCGGGTCATGCAATGCAGTGAGCCTGTTACACCACGATGTTCACGAGCTTGTTGGGCACGGTAATCACCTTTTTGGGCGTCTTGCCCTCCATGAACCTCACCGCTCCCGGGAGCGAAAGGGCGACCTTCTCGAGCTCCGCCTTGGGGGTATCCAGGGCGGCCTCGAACTTGTCCCGGATCTTGCCGTTCACCTGTACCACCACGGTAACGGTGTTGTCCACCGTGAGGCTCGGGTCGTATGCCGGCCAGCTCACGTAGGCGATGGTGTCGCGGTTCCCGAGGTTCTGCCAGAGTTCTTCCGCCAGGTGGGGGGCATAGGGGGCGAGGAGCTTCACGAATTCCGCCCACATCGCCTTCGGGAAGGAGGGGGCCTTCGAGAGCTCGTTGGTAAAGATCATCATTTGGCTGATGGCCGTGTTGAAGTTGAGGCTTGCTGTGTCGTCGGTCACCTTCTTGATCGTCTTGTGGAGGGCCCGGGTAAGTTCCTCCGCCTGGGGGCTCGAGAGGTCCGTCGCCGGTCCGTCGGTCATGGGGCGCTCCGAAAGGGACCAAACCCGCTCCAGGAAGCGGCTCACGCCGATGAGGCCCTGGGTGCTCCAGGGCTTGGAAACCTCCAGGGGACCCATGAACATCTCGTACATGCGGCAGGAATCGGCGCCGTAGTCCCGGATCACGTCGTCGGGGTTGATCACGTTCTTGAGGCTCTTGGACATCTTCGCGATCACCCGTTCCAGGCGTTCCCCCGTGGCGATTTCCTCGAAGGCGTCGGTTTCTCCCGGAACCTCCCGCACCTCGTCGGTGGGCACGAGGCTCTTGTTTTTGCGCTGGAAGGCGAAACTCGTGATCATGCCCTGGTTTATCAGGCGCTGGAAGGGTTCCTTCGTCTTCACCAGGCCCAGGTCGTAGAGTACCTTGTGCCAGAACCGGGAATACAGGAGGTGGAGCACCGCGTGCTCCGCGCCGCCCACGTAGAGGTCCACCGGCAGCCAGTAGTCCGCCTTTTCGGGGGAGGCAAAGGCCTTATCGTTCTTCGGGTCCAGGTAGCGGAGGTAGTACCAGCAGGAACCCGCCCACTGGGGCATGGTGTTGGTCTCCCGCTTCGCCTTGCCGCCGCATTTGGGGCAGGCGCAGTTCACCCATTCGTCTATTCCCGCGAGGGGGCTTTCGCCCGTTCCGGTGGGCTGGTAGGTTTCCACCTCCGGCAGCCGCAAGGGCAGGTCGCTTTCCCGCAAGGGCACGATGCCGCACTTTTCGCAGTGCACGAGCGGTATCGGCTCGCCCCAGTACCGCTGGCGGCTGAACACCCAGTCCCGGAGCTTGTAGTTCACCGCCTTGCGCCCGATTTTCTTTTCGGTTAGCCAAGCGATCATCCTTTCGATGCATTCGGCGGTCCCGAGGCCGTTGAAGCCCGGGGAGTTCACCGACTTTCCGTCCGCGGGAGTGCACTCGGCGGGCTCGGCGGAGTAATCGCCGTTTTCTCCCTTCTCGGCCCATTCAGCCTCGCTCGCCACCACCTGGATGATCGGCAGGCCGAACTTCTTCGCGAAGGCCCAGTCCCGGTCGTCGTGCGCCGGCACGGCCATGATCGCCCCGGTACCGTATGAAATGAGGATATAGTCGGAAACCCAAACGGGTATCTTCTTTCCGTTCACGGGGTTGACCGCGTAGGCCCCGGTAAACACGCCGGACTTGTCCTTCGCGAGGTCCGTGCGCTCCAGGTCGCTCTTCTTCGCCGCCGCGTCGATATAAGAATCCACCGCGCCCTTCCGGTCCGCCGTCGTAATCTTCGCCACCAGGGGATGCTCCGGCGCCAGGACCATGTAGGTGGCCCCGAAAAGGGTGTCCGCCCGGGTGGTGTAAATGAGGAGCTCGTCGTCGGTGCCGTCGACCCGGAAGCTCACTTCCGCGCCCTCGCTCCGGCCTATCCAGTTCCGCTGCATGGCCTTTACCGACTCTGGCCAGTCCAGGCCGTCCAAATCCTCGATGAGGCGCTCCGCGTAGGCCGTGATCCTGAGGATCCACTGGCGGATATTCCGCCTCTCCACCTGGGTTCCGCAGCGGTCGCAGGAGCCGTCCTTCACCTCCTCGTTGGCGAGGCCGGTGAGGCAGCTCGGGCACCAGTTGATCGGGGTTTCCGCCTCGTAGGCGAGGCCCCGCTCGAAGAGCTTCAGGAAGATCCACTGGGTCCAGTGGTAGTAGTCGTCGTCGCAGGTGGAAATTTCCCGGTCCCAGTCGTAGGAAAAGCCGAAGGCCTTGATCTGCTGGCGGAACTTGTCGATGTTCGCCACCGTGGTGGTCCTGGGGTGGGTCCCGGTCTTGATGGCGTAATTCTCCGCCGGCAGGCCGAAGGAGTCGAAGCCCATGGGGTGGAGCACCGAATAGCCCTTCATGCGGAGATAGCGGCACCAAATGTCCGTAGCGGTGTAGCCTTCGGGGTGGCCCACGTGAAGTCCCGCGGCGGAGGGGTAGGGGAACATGTCGAGCACGTAGGCCCGCTTGTCCTTGGGCACCGAAAGGTCCTCCACTGCCTTGAAGGTCTTGTTGGTTTCCCAGAATTTCTGCCATTTGGGCTCGATCGTCTCGAAGGGGTACTTGGCCATGGTTTTTCAACGCTCCTGAAGCCGGAAATTATGGGCTTTATTCTATATAAAGCGCGCCTTTATTACAAGAATGGAAGAAACGGGGGAGAGGCAGACAGATTTTGCCGGGGCGAGAACGGAAAGGGCGGAGCCCCCGCCGAGGGAGTCCCTGCAGGGGCGTGGGAAAAATCAATCAAGCTGGTAAAGAACCGGCGGTCCCCCCGCCGTTATTTTTATGGCAACCGGTTATATGCCGTACTTTTTTATCTTGCTTTGCAGGGTCGTCGGCTTGAGGCCAAGCCGGGCGGCGGCGCCGGACTCGCCGTAAACCTTGCCGCCCGAGGCTTCCAGGGCTGCGATAATCCGCTCCCGTTCTAGGTCTCGGAGGCGTTCCTTCAAGGGAACCGCCCCTTGCGGAGGGGATGCCCCGGGCTCTTCCGCCATGCAAATTCCCGAATCTCCGTCCATCCTGTACTGAAGGGGGTACCGGGCCCAGTCTCCCGCCGCCAGGTGCTCCGGGGTGACCACGCCCCCCCTGGAAAGAATGGCCGCCCTTTCCACCGCGTTTTTCAGTTCCCGCACGTTGCCTTGCCAGACCCGCCTCCCCAAGGCGTCCAGGGCATCCGGAGAAAAGGAAAGTCCGTCCCATCCGGGGCGTCGTCGCAGCTTGGAGGCAAAAAGTTCCGCCAGGAGCACCACGTCCTCCCCCCGCTCCCGCAAGGGCGGAAGCCGTATAGGAAACACCGAGATGCGGTAAAAGAGGTCCTCCCGGAATTTTCCCGACCCTACCGCTTGCCCCAGGTCCACGTGGGTAGCGGCGATTACCCGAACGTCGGCGTCGACGCCCCTCTCCCCGCCGACCCTCTCAAAGCGCCCTTCCTGCAGCGCCCGCAGAAGCTTGGGCTGAATCTCCGGGGGCAAGTCACCAATCTCGTCCAAAAAGAGGGTTCCCCCGTTGGCCAGCTCGAAACGCCCCTTGCGCAAACCCGAGGCCCCCGTAAATGAGCCTTTTTCATGGCCGAAAAGCTCGCTTTCCGCTAATCCCTCCGGCAGGGCAGAGCAGTTCACCGCCACGAAGGGCCCTTCCGCCCGAGGCGAAAGCCGGTGAATCGCCCGGGCGGCCTCTTCCTTTCCCGTTCCCGTTTCCCCGAGAAGAAGTACAGGCGAATCCGCCGCCGCCACGAGCTTAATGAAGCCTATCACGTCCTGCCAGGCGGGAGAGTCGCCGATGAAATCCCGGAAGGCGTCGGTCTCGGAGGCAATAAGCCGGTTTCGCTCCTCCGCCAGCCTTTGGTTAGCCGAGCGCAGCCTGCGTTCCGTATCGGTTTGCGCAAGGGCCACGGCGATCAGCCGCGAAATGACCCCGATGAAGGAAAGGATGGCAGGGGAGAAGGCGCCGCATTGCCGGTGGTCCAGGGTCAGCATCCCGATGGTTTCGGCGCCGATTCTCAAGGGCGACACGAGGCAGGAGTGCTCGTCGGGCATATCCAGGACCTCGTCATAGGTATCCACGTGATCCTCCCCTTCCGCAAAGAGGTGGGGTCTCCCGTTCTCGAGTATTTTTACGAGATCCGGGCGTTCGCTCAAGGAGAGCGAAAAGGAGCCTAGCCGGGCGGAGGCCAGGGGACCGGCAGCGGCCCTGACCTGCAGCCTTTCCCGGTCCTCAAGCCCCATGACTACCGCCAGTTCGTAGTTGACCAATTCCCTCAGGGCATCCAGAACGGTGTCCATGGTCGTTTCCGGGGACAGCCGGGCAGTACTGCCGATCTGGAGTGTATCGTGATTAAAAAACGAAAAATCGTTGTTATTCGGTGTCATGAAACTAATATAACCGAAAAAGCGGTGTTTTTCAATTTCTCCGAAGTATTCTGGAAGAGGGGCATTAAACCCCTGAATCTTAATCCCTTACCAGACAATGCTTTAATGGGGATGGAAGGGAGGGCGCTTTTTTGTGGCAATCTTTTTAAACATGGCACGGGTCTTGCTTTACAAGAAGCAAGGAGAAAACACGTAGAAATGATCGCCCGGCTTGTAAAGCAGCTGTGGATGATCGAAGCTAGTAGAGGATAAATACTACTAAACAGCAGGGACAACTAGGAACGCGTCGCGGGCCATGCCCCTGGGATGGACAAAAAAGACCCGCCTCCGGTCGGGAAAAACCGGAAAGGAGCTATCAATGGAAAATAACGTAAACCCCGCCCCCGTAAGCCTGCCCCGTATCGGGGAAAAGGCCCCCTCGTTCAAGGCCGTGACCACCCAGGGTCCCATCAACTTTCCCGGCGACTATGAAGGAAGCTGGGTAATCCTTTTCAGCCACCCCGCGGACTTTACCCCCGTGTGTACCAGCGAATTCATGACCTTTGCCACCCTGGAGCCCAAATTCTCCGAGCTCAACTGCAAGCTGGTGGGTCTTTCCGTGGACGGACTTTACAGCCACATCGCGTGGCTCCGCACCATCAAGGAGAAGATCGAGTACAAGGGCATGAAGGACGTGGAAGTGAAATTCCCCCTCATCGAGGATATTACCATGGAAGTGGCCAAGCTCTACGGGATGATCCAGCCGGGCGAGTCCAGCACCAAGGCCGTCCGGGCGGTGTTCGTCATCGACCCGAAGGGGGTAATCCGAACCGTGGTTTACTATCCCCTCTCGATGGGGCGCAACTTCGACGAGCTCCTCCGGGTGGTACAGGCCCTCAAGGCCGCGGACGAGTTCGGCATAGCGACCCCGGCGGACTGGCGCCCCGGAGACGACGTGATCGTGCCCACCGCCGGTTCCTGCGGCGTAGCCAAGGACCGGATGGACGGAAAGGAGTCGGGCGTAACCTGCCATGACTGGTTCTTCTGCACCAAGAAGATCTCTAAGGACGACGTTATCAAGGCAGTGACGAAGAAGTAAGACTGAGGCAGAAGATCTTGGCAGGGGCGCGCTCTTATAGGGCGGAGCCCCCGCCGAGGGAGTCCCTGCAGGGGCGGGGAATTCCAGGGCCATGCAAATATCAAGCGCTGCAGCTTCTTGCCCCTCTTCGCCCATCGTCCTATAATCCCCCTCATGAATCCCCTGAGCGAACTCCTCCGCCTCTTCGGCGTTTTTTTCATGATCGGATCCGTTACCTTCGGGGGCGGTCTTGCCATGCTGCCCATCCTCGAGCGGGAACTCGTCACCCGGCGAAGGTGGATGACCGCCACCCAGATGGTGGACTGGTTCGCCATAGGGCAAACCACCCCCGGCATAATCGCGGTAAACGTTGCAACCTTCATCGGCTATTCCCGCAAGGGCTTAACCGGCGCCGTGGCCGCAACCCTGGGCATCGTCACCCCCTCGATCATCGTGATCACGGTTCTCGCGGGTGCCATCGATCAAGTAAGCGACATTCCCTGGATGGCTCACGCCCTCAAGGGAATCAACGTGGCGGTAGCAGTGCTGCTTTTAGACGCGGTGGTCGGGCTCGGCGGCAAAACCCTAACGGACCTTCCCTCGATTATCATCGCCCTCGCTTCCTTTATCGCCATGGCGGTTTTCAACGTGTCCGGGGTTTTCATCGTGCTCGCCTCGGGCGCCGCGGGTTTCGCGGTTAAGCGCTTCAGGGGGAAATCCGCATGAGCCTCCCCGTACTTTTCGCCATTTTCTTTTACGTGGGCCTTTTTACCGTGGGGGGAGGGCTCGTGGCGATCTCCCTCATGCAGCAGGAGATCGTGGCCCGAGGGCTCATTACGCCAGATCGGTTCTTCTCTATGGTGGCGGTTTCGGAGTCGACCCCGGGGCCCATCGGGGTGAACATGGCCACCTATATCGGCAACGAGCTTTACGGGGTATGGGGCGGAGTCATTACCACCCTCGGTACGGTGCTCCCCTCCCTCATCGTCATCATGGTAATCGCACGGTATTTCGCGAAATTCCAGGAAAGGCCCCTGGTTCAGCAGGTATTCTACGGCCTTCGCGCTGGTTCCACGGGAATGATCGCCGTCGCCGCTTGGAATGTGCTCACCATCTCGGTGCTTTCCCTGGATTCCTTCGCGAAAAGCGGCTCCCTTCGGGACCTGGCGGACTGGAAGGCTCTCCTGTTGTTCGTCTTTATTGCCTCGGGATACCGCATTACCCGTTGGCATCCCGTGCTCTTCATTGCCGTCGGGGCTGCGGCGGGAGCGCTTTTTTTGTGAGAAACCGGTTAGCTCTAAATGTAAAATCCGTAAAAAGGGACTGGATGTTGCCGGGAAAACTGGTATTCACCGTTTTTTAGTGTTATATTATAAGAAGCAGCGCGGAAAGAGTGTCGCGAAGCGATGCAGCGCCGCTCGAGATCGGGAAGGATCAGTTGAAACCATAAAGGGCTTTACGTGAGAATGCTACGCACCCTGGTTTCCTGATGCCGTTCCCGATTTTTTTTTGTTCCCGATTTTTTTTTATGCCGCGACAAAGGCCGTCCCGCGGCCGGCGGCAACCCCTCGGCCGGTTCCTTCCGCTACAAGTACTTCTTCAGTTCCTGCCCGGTGATTCCCGCGTAGAGCTCCATGTGCTGCTTGGCGGGGCTCATGTTCATCTTCGGGAGGAGCACCTCCTCGATTTGGAAAAAGCCCACGTCGCTGGACATTTCCACCTCTATGCGCACCGGCTTCGGGTCGCCCCCGGTAATCCTCACCTTCTCTATGGAATTGGCGGAATACTTGTGAATGTCCCCGGCCTTAGGCTCCGTATTGAGCACCAGGGGGATGCGGGCGCGGCCCTTTTCCATGTCGCAGCCGTCGGCGATGAGGATGAGTCCCGCTTCAAGTGAATGGATTCTCCTCGTGGCCATGTGGCCTATGATCCCCTCCAGGGCGAGGGACCGGATTACCACCCGCTTTTGCTCATAGTCGGGGTAAACCTTCGACAGCACCCGTTCGATCACGGGAAGGCCCAAGGTCATGCTGTAAAGCTCGTGGTCTTGCCTGCCTATGGACATGCCGAGGTCGTGGAGGAAGGACGCGAGGATCACGGCGCTCAGGCTGTCTTCCAGGGTTCCCGCGTTTTCCGCCTCCAGGCTCGTCTTGACCCCCGCCTTGTGAAGCAGGTTGAGCATGTGCACCCCGTTCCGCGTCACCGTCCTCATGTGCACGGGGCCATGATCGTTGAAGCCGAGGCGAAGGATGGAAACGGTATTGGCGTATTCCTGAAGCTGCTGGAGTTCCGTATCGTTCATGAGGGTTTCCGTCACGAGATACGGGGCGGTGCCCGGGGCGAGTTCCTCGAGAATTTTCTTTTCTATGGACACTTCTTTCGGTGATTTCATGATCCTAATATACGGACGGGTTTCGCTGAAATTCAACTGTTTGAAATTAAAAGTTTATGAAGTATACTACTGGACTATGAGCGTTAAAACCGTATTGGTCGTGGACGATTCCCGCATCATGAGAAACATCGTGAAGAATACCTTTTCGGCCCTGAATATCCCCTGCGAGTTCGTGGAGGCCGGCAATGGCAAGGAAGCCCTATTCCAGCTGGAAAAACAGGAGATACACCTGGTTCTCCTGGACTGGAACATGCCCGAGCTTTCGGGGCTCGACTTCCTCAAGCAGGTAAGGGGCATGCCCAAGTATAAGAGCCTGCCCGTCATCATGGTGACCAGCGAAGCGGCCCGGTACAACGTCATCGAGGCCCTCAAGAACGGGGCTACGGACTACATCATTAAGCCCGTCAACGAAAAGAGCTTCCGCGAGAAGATCTCTAAAATCGAATTCTAGGAGCGCTGCCATGGAAAAATACATCAAACCCTTTATCGATGTGTGCGAAAACGTGTTCCGGGAGTTCATCGGCGAGGAACTTCAGGCGGAGCATCCCCATTTCGCCGACCGCAACGAGAGCCATAACTGGGACGTGTCCGCCGTTATCGGGCTAACCGGCGAGGCCCGGGGAGCCGTGGTTATCTCCATGGGACGGGACCTTGCCCTTCGACTGACCGGGGTGCTCACCGGGGAAACCCACACGCAAGTGGACGACGAGGTGGTGGACGCCATCGGGGAAATCATCAATATTATCGCCGGAAACGCCAAACGGGGACTGGAAGAGTCCTTCCGGCTGGTCATATCCCTGCCAACGATAGTCCGGGGCCCCGCCCACGAGATCATGTGGCCCAACGACCTCGCGCGAATCGTTTGCATACCCTTTAAGATCTTCGGTTCCCAATCCTTTTGTCTTTCCGTCGCCATCGAAGCAGCCGGTAAGGTGTAAACAATGCCCGAAAAAAGCCGAAACCCTTTCGTGAACCTGATGACCAGCGGGAAGCCCTTCGACACCGGGGACGAAAGGCGCATGGACACCACCGTCCGGATCATCCTGCTTAACTCGATGATCGTCCTCGGGGCGACCCTGCTCACCCTCTTCGGCATCGAGAGCTTCCAGGCGGGAGTACCCCTTCAGGGAATCGCGGATCTTGCCATGGCCTTCATGACCTTGGCCGCCTTCGTGCTCCTGCGAACCTCCGCCCCCTTCATCGTTTCAGCCCTCATGACCGTAACCCCCTATGGCTTCCTGTGCCTTTTCCTCACCTTTTCCGGGGGCGTTCAGGGCTCCGGCGTCCTTTGGATCTACTCCTTCCCCCTTCTTTCCATATTCCTCCTCGGCATGGCCCTCGGTACGGCCTATTCCGTGGTCCTGTTCGTCGGGGTTGCCCTCGCTGTCTTCGTGCCGGGTCTCGCGGCCATGTCCTTCCAGCCGGCCTTTGCCGGGAGAACCGTGGGGGTATACTTGCTGGTTCTCACCTGTACCATCGTGTACGAGCAGACCAAGATCACCAAGGACCGGCTCGTGGCGCGCCTCACCCGGGAGCTGCAGTCGGAACGGGACGAGATGGCCGCCATGAAGGACAATCTGGCCATCGGGCTTTTCCTGATGGACCGTAACTTCCGCATCCAGCCCCACTATGCGCGGTCCCTGGAGAGACTCCTGGACGTGAAGAATTTGGCCGGCCAAAGCTTCCTGGACCTCCTGGCCAATTCCCTTACCGACAAGGAGAGGGAAACCCTTTCCGATTATTTCGGGATGGTTACCGCCCGTTCTTTCGACGCGGCGATGCTGGAGGACATCAATCCCCTCCATCAGTTCTCCTATGTCGCGAGGGCCGGGGCGGACGCGAAAATCCTCAGGATTACCTTCGTCCCCATTGAGCGGGAAGACGGCGAGACTTACATCCTGGCCAACGTGGCCGACACTACCCGCGAGGTGGAGCTAGAGGAACAGCTTTCCTCGGAGGAGTCCCGCCGGCAGGAGGAGATGCGTTCCCTGTTCGAGGTCATCCACGTGGAGCCCCGGGTTCTCCATGACTTCATCGAGGACGCGGAATACGAGTTCTCCCGGATCAACGGCGTTCTCAAGGATAAAGGCCGCGCCGCTAAGGAGCTCATGGTGGAGATCTACCAGGGGGTGCACGCCATAAAGTCCAACGCCGTCATTCTCGGCCTCAACGGTTTCGCGGCCAGGCTTCACGCCCTGGAAGACGAACTGAAGGTCCTTAGGGAGCGGGATGACCTTACCTTCGACGACGTTCTTCACGTCACCTTCGAGCTCAATAAGCTCATGACGGTCAAGGACGGCTTTCGGGAACTTATCGACCGGATACGCGCCTTCAGTCACGGCGAGGGCCGCCTGAGGGAGGAACAGGTTCTCGTGCAAACCCTCGAACGGGTAGTGGAAAAGGCCGGCACCGATCTCGGAAAGCGGGCGCGCCTGGTCGTGCGGAAGATCGACGCCGAGGCGGTGGAGAACGGGCCCCGCAGGATCATGAAGGAACTGCTCATGCAGCTCGTGAGAAACGCGATGTACCACGGTATCGAGACCCCGGAGCTTCGCGCCGCCGGGGGAAAGCGCGAGGAGGGGGAGATTCACCTCACCATAGAGCGCTCGAACGGCAAGATCTCGGTGGTTCTTACCGACGACGGCAAGGGACTCGACTTCGCGGCGATTCGGGAGAAGGCGGAGCAAACGGGGCTGATTACCGACCGGTCGAAGCTCGATGACCGAAACGCCCTGCTTCAGGCGCTCTTCGCGCCGGGCTTCAGTACCGCGTCCTCCGCGGGAATGCACGCGGGCCGCGGTATCGGGCTGAATCTGGTGCGGGAGCGCGTCAAGGAACTCAAGGGTACGATCAAGCTTCACTCCGAGGAGGGAAAGGGCACGTCTTTCCGGATTTCCATCCCCTACGCGGCCCAAGCCGCGGCAAACGCTTCCTGACTTCCCCTTACTCAGGGCAGCCGCAGTCGCCCTCGGCGGGCACGTAGGCCTCGCCCTTGGCGGCGAGATAACCGGTCCACCCCGGGGTAAAGTCCGCGACCTGGGTGAATCCCATAACCGCGAGGCGTTCGAAGGCTCGGGCGCTCCGGTTTCCCCCGTAACATATCAGGAAAACCTGCTTGTCCCTCCTATGGGGGGCAATCCAGGACTCGAAGAGATCCCCGTTGTCCTTCCACGCTATATTGTCGAAGCCCTCGATGTGGGCGGCGGCGTAATCCGCACGGTCTCTGAGATCCACCAGGAGGGCCCCGTCATTCCGGGCTGCGAGAAGGGCGTCGAAGTCCGCAGCGTCAGAGACGGACCGGTAGTCTCTCCGGGTTGTCTCGGCTTGGGCGAGCGCCTCTTCCGTGGCCTTTCTAGCTTCCGAGAGGCCGGCGGCCAGAAAGGCTGATAGGCTCAAGGAGAGAACCGCGAGGGTTCCGAGGCCGAATAGGGCTATGCGGGTAGTTTTCATGGGAGGATCATAAGAAAGCCCGCTTTGAGTGTCAATCGGAGAGAGTCAGTCGGGAAAGGTAAACCCTTGGGTCCTGAACAGGGCCATACAGGCCGTAACCGCCTCGGGATCGAAAAGGGTTCCCGAATTTGCGGAAATTTCGCCCAGCGCCGTTTCGATACCCAGTGCCGGCCGGTAGGGCCGATGGGAGGCGATGGCTTCCACGCAGTCCGCCACCGCGAGAATTCGGGACTCCATGAGGATCTCGTCCTTATGCTTGCCCTCTGGGTATCCAGAACCGTCGATTCTTTCGTGGTGCTCAAGGATAATGCGGGCTATCGGCCATGGGAAGTCTATGTCTTTTACGATGTCGTACCCCGCCTTGGAATGGGTCTTCATGAGGGCGAATTCAATATCCGTCAGTTTTCGGGGCATACCGAGAATTTCCGCCGGAATCGAAATCTTTCCCAGATCGTGTATTTGAGCCGCGAGGTAGAGTCCCTCAATCCGGGTCGAGTCGAGGTTCATGCTGGTTGCCATGCGTTGCGCGAGGGCCGCTACCCTCCGCTGATGCCCCGCCGTGTAGGGGTCCCGGGTCTCTATGGCTACCGACATGGTCCGTACGGTCGCCATCAAGGCGCTGCGCAGGTCCTCTTCCCGGCGCCGCCGGGTATCGTTTTCTTCCTCGAGCTCCCTCGTTCGCGTTGATACCAGGATCTCGAGCCTCTGCCTCTCGTTTTGCGACGCCTTGTTGGCTTGCCGGATCTTCATCATCGCCCTCAGTTGGGCGGAAAGTTCCACGGCGTCCACGGGCTTTGAAAGGAACGCGTCGGCTCCCGCCTCCAAGGCATCGAGCCTTGATTCGCGGCTTTCCCTGAGGGCGGTTAGGAATACTACCGGAATCCCCGCGGTGGAGGGGTTTCCCTTTATCCTGCGGCACGTTTCGTAACCGTCCATCACGGGCATCAGGATGTCGAGGAGAATGACGTCGGGATCCTTGCTTTGCGCGAGAGCCAAACCGTCCATTCCTGAAATGGCTTCCGAAATGTCGCATTCGGGAAAGCAGTCCCGCAGTTGGGCTGTAATGGCGATGATATTGTCCGGATTATCGTCTATTACTAAAAAACGGGGATTCATGAAAGCAACTCCTTTATCATGTTCGGGAATCCATCGGGATCCAGGGGTTTTGAGACGTAGCCGTTGAATCCCCTGGCGAGTATCGACTCGGGATCCCCCCTCATGGCGCTTGAAGAGACCGCCAGTATGGGAATGCCCGATGTCGCGGGGTTGTCCCGAATCATTTCGAACGCCGCGAAACCGTCCATTACGGGCATGGAGAGGTCCATGAGGATGAGATCCGGAATGAGCTGTTTTGCCATCCTTACCCCTTCTCGCCCGTTCTCCGCTTCTGCGAGATCGAATGAATCCTCCAGAAGGCTGCGAACCGAGAGACGGTTGTCCTCGTTGTCCTCTACCACGAGAACAAGGGCCCTTTTTCTGGACTCCGAACTTACCCGGGCGTTTCTTCCTTGAACCTGCATGCCGCTTCGCGCCTCATGCTCTTCCTTCGGGGAGTGGGACGCCGGGGCGTGGGCCGCCGGGGGAGAAGGAATGAGGCATCCCGGACTCGGCGAGTAAACCGAGGGAAAGACGAATTCGAAGGTCGATCCGAGGCCTTCCTTACTCGCCACCGTGATATCCCCGCCGAGGAGGACGGCATACCGTTTAGCGATGGCCAGCCCCAAACCGGTTCCCTGTTTTCTCCGGGAGGAGCTTTCGTCGGCCTGGCTGAATTCCTCGAAAACCCGGGGGAGAAAGTCTCCCCGTATTCCGATTCCCGTGTCGGCGACGCTTACCGCAATCAGGTCGTTGTCCGCCCGGGCGGCAATCCTAACCTGTCCCCGTTCCGTGAACTTCACCGCATTGCCGCCGAGATTCATGATTACGTGGAGGCATTTATCCCTATCGGTGGCCGGTTTAGGCAGGGCTTCGGGAATGTCCAAGATAAACTCAAGACCCTTGGCTTTTGCCTGGGGGGCGAGCACGTCACCGATCTCCCTCAGGAGCTGCGGCAGGTCAAATGCCGCGGTAGAGACCGTTTCGCGTCCCGATTCGATCCTGGAAAGGTCGAGCACGCCGTTGATGAGTTCCAGGAGGTTCTTCCCGTTTCTCTCTATAACCTGGAGGTAGGAATGCTCTTCCTCGGGGATGGAGCGTTCTAGCTTGCGTCCCAGCACGTTGGAAAGCACGATTATCGCGTTGAGCGGGGTTCGAAGCTCGTGGCTCATGTTGGCGAGGAAGGCGGTCTTCGCCTTATTGGCCCGTTCCGCCGTAATTCGCGCTATTCGTTCCGATTCCGCGGCTTTCCTCTCGGTCACGTCGTAAAAAGTGACGACCGCGCCCATGTTTCGCTTTCCGTCGCTGATCGGCCATGCCCATACTTCCACGGGCAGCTCGGTCCTGTCGCGGCGGTAGAAGGTCCTCTCCCGGGTGTGTACCCTTGTATCGCCCTTTCCGTCAAGATCGCACTCGCTTTCCGTACTTTTCCCGTCGTTTCCGGGAGGGCAGTGGACCAGCTCATGCATATTCCTGCCCATGAGTTCGGACTCGGAAGCGTAGCCTAGCAGGGTGACCGCCGAGGCGTTGCAGAATACGCAGAACCCCTGGGTGTCCACGCGATAAATTCCCTCGGCGGTGGAATCGAGGATATGCTTCAGGGTATCCCTGGAATCCTGGTAACTTCTGGTCAATGCCGAAACCCTCAGCCGAAGGAGCACGATAAAGACCGCGGCCGCAGAAACCGCAATACCCAAGGCAAGAAGCGCGTTGACCACCCAACTCGGAACCCTGTTATGGCTTTCGGCCCTTCCCCATTTCATTCGGGCGGAGTAATAAACCGACCCTGGGTTTTCCTTCCATCGGATAAGGTAGCTGTCCAGCAGTTTCAGGAGCTCCTGTGAAGCTCCCTTCCGCACGGTAAAATAAATATTGAAGGGATTGAAGGCGATTCCGCTGGAAACGAGACCGTATTCGTCCTGCAGGGCCTCGCCGACCAGGGCGCTCACGACGCCGGCGTCGGCTTCTCCCATATCCACGGCGGCGAGGACGGCTCGAAAGTCGGGAAGTTCCAGGTATTCGCAGCGGATTCCGAATTTTTCAATGTAGGATTTGAACGACTGGGCGTTAAAGTCGTTTTTCATGACCGCCACGGTCTTGCCCTGCAGATCCGTGACCGTATGGACGGTGGAGTCCTCGGCGTTCACGGTGCCCTTCCTCACGCAAAGCTCGCCCCACACGGTCAGGAGGGGGACCGTTCCGTAATCCATGTACTCCGCCCGTTCGGGGGTATACGCCACGCTTGTAAGGAGGTCCAGTTCCCCTTCACGAATCCTCGAGAGGCCTTCCTCCCAGCTGCCGCTCACGTACTCGAAGCGAACGCCCTCGTTTCTTTCTATCTCGGCGAGCATGTCGGTGTAGAAACCCGAGGCGGTACCGTCATCGGCGGCGTAGATGGCGGGAAAGAAGTTAAAGAC
>QKDA01000030.1 GCA_003246765.1 Spirochaetales bacterium
CTCACCTTCGTGGTGGCGGGCGCCGGTTTCACGGGCATAGAGATGGTAGGGGAGCTCCTGGAGCTTCGTTCCACCATGTGCAGGAAGCACCACATAGACGAGAAAGAGGTGCGAACCGTGGTGGTCGAGGCCATGGGCGATATCCTGGCCATGCTCGCCTCTCCCCAGCGGGAAAAGGCGAAGAAGTACCTGGCGAAGAAAAACTGCGAGATCATGCTGAACGCCCCCATCGTCGGGGCCGCGGAGGGCTCAATCACCCTCAAGGACGGCTCGGTTATAGAGGCGGGCACCTTTATCTGGACCTGCGGCGTCTCGGGCTGTTCCTTCGCGGGAAGCCTCGGGTTCGACTGCAAGAGGAACCGCATCCTTTCCGACGAGTTCCTTAGGGCTCCCGGCAAGGACGGCGCCTGGATCGCCGGCGACAATCTGTGGTTGATCGAGGGGGAAAAACCCCTTCCCCAGATCGTGGAAACCGCGCACCAGACCGGCGAGCTCATCGCCCACAACATAGTCTCCTCCCTTGAGGGGGGCAGCCTGAAGGCCTTTAAGTCCAACTACCACGGATTCATGGTCTCCATCGGCGGAAAATACGGGGTGGCCGACGCCGGCGGGATCAAGACCAGCGGTTTTTTCGCCATGGCGATGAAGCACATGATCAATCTCTACTATCTTTTCACCATTGCCGGGGTGAATCAGTGCTGGGAATACCTGAAGCACGAATTCCTGGACATTCACGACAACCGGTCCATCATCGGCGGTTTCGCGGAACACAAGACCCGGGGCTATTGGCTCGTGCCCCTGCGCATGTGGCTCGGCTTCAGCTGGGTGATGGAGGCGGTCAACAAGATAGGGGAGGGCTGGTTCAATTTCGGCCTGGGGTCCAAGTCCGGGTGGATGTTCTCTTCCGGCGTGGTCCAGGCGACCCTTCAAAAGGCGGCTGAGGCCTCCACCGAATGGGCCGGAGGGGTAGACGCGGTTTCCGAGGCCTCCGAGGAGGTGGTGGAGTACGTGGCTCCCGTGGTGGACGCGGTCTCCGAGGCTTCCGTGGAGGCGGTGGATACGGCGGTGCAGGCGGCGCAGGGCGCGGCCGAGGCGGCCCATCGGGCCCTGGGTCCCTACCTGGACCTTACCCAAAGCATCTTCTCCTTCTCGGGTCCGGTGGCAACCTGGTTCCGCACCACCTTCATGGACGGCCTATTCTCGAAGGTTCCCTTTGAGCTTTTCCAGGGCATGGTCGTCGGCACCGAGCTCCTAATCGGCCTCGCCCTCTTCGGCGGCGCCTTTACCTGGTTCGCCGCGGCGGCTAGCATCGCCATGTGCCTGGTGTTCACCCTTTCGGGAATGTTCGCCTGGGACCAGCTGTGGTTCGTTTTCGCCGCCGTCCTCTGCATGGGCGGCGCCGGACGGGCCTTCGGCCTGGATTACTGGATCGTCCGGTTCGCCAAGCGGATCTGGAACGGCCTCGGCTGGGTTCGGCGCAACCATATCTACCTGGACGAACCGACGAAGTGAGTCCCGATTTTCTAGAGAACGAACTCTCTGCCGTCCGCGCCCTGATGCGCGAGACGGCGGGTTCCGGACGGGGCGCGGGGCACGAGCGGATCGCCGCCGCCCTGGCGGATCTCCTTGGGGCGGGAGGAAAATTCCTAAGGCCCCGCATCCTCCTTCTTGCGGGCATGACCGGTTCTTACGCACCCGAGAGAGTACGGCCCCTGGCGGCGGCGGTAGAGCTCCTGCATACCGCCACCCTGGTTCATGACGACGTGATCGACGATTCCCCTTCCCGTCGCGGTCTCCCCGCGGTTCATGAGAGGACAGGCCGAAAGGACGCGGTCCTCGCGGGGGATTGGCTCTTTTCGCGGTGCTTTCTCCTGGCCGCCGAAAGGACGAGCCCCGAGAACGCCAGGCATCTCGCCCGCGCCATCGACGTGATCGTGAGCGCCGAACTCGACCAGGACGCCTGCCGTTGGTCCTTCTCTCCCAGCGTCCGTTCCTGCCTCCGCAAGATAGGAGGAAAGACGGCTACCCTCTTCGCCCTGGCGGCACGGGCGGGGGCCGTCGAATGCCGCGCCTCCCCTCGGCACGTTTCCGCCCTTACCCGCGCCGCCTGGTCCGCGGGCGTCGCCTTCCAAATTCAGGACGACCTTCTCGACTGGACCGGCAGCGAGGCCCGCACGGGAAAACCCGTCCGCCGGGATCTCGGCGAGGGGCTTTGTACACTGCCCGTAGCCCTGGCCCTTCGGGCGGAACCGAAACGGATGGAGGGACTTCTTACTCCCGAGGCGGTGCGAAAGGGATCGGGAGAGGAAATTGAGCGCATCGCCCGCGCGTCCGGCGCCTTCGAGCTCGCCTCGGCCCAAGCCCTCCGCTACCGTGACCGTTCCCTCGCCGACCTCGGCCGCCTTCCCGCCTCCTATGCCCGGGACGAGCTCGCGAGGGTTTTCGGTTCCTTCGTCGAAAGGGATCGCTGACGATGCCGGGTGAATCCGTCTAAGGCAAACGCGCAAAGTATATCGATTGTTATCAATGGATATTTTCATATCTATTGACCAACAGGGGATACTGTGAGTACATTAGACGGTCATCCTTCATTATCTTGACGCACCTCCGCTCAACGGCTAGTATCAGGTTCATGAACATCAAAACCTTCAAGGGCGGCGTACATCCGCCCGAGCGCAAGGATTTGACGAGCGGCCTGCCTGTCGAGTCCTGTTTTCCCTCCACCAAGACAGTTTGGATTCCGGTGACTCAGGGCGGCGCCCCGAACAAGCCGCTGGTCCAGGTTGGGGATACGGTTGCCCGCGGACAAAAGATCGCGGAGTCTGAGGCCTTTATGTCCGCTCCGGTTCATGCCTCCGTGGCGGGTACGGTCAAGAAGATCGAAACCCATCTGGCGACGGGAAACGTCGACGTTCAGTGCATCGTCATTGAGGCGGACGGTTCCGACCGGACCGACTTCATGCCCCCCCTGGATCCCTTTACCTGCACCCGGGAAGAGTCCCTGGCCCGGGTACGTGCGGCGGGCCTCGTGGGCATGGGAGGCGCGGCCTTCCCCGCCCACGTGAAGTTCAACCCCCCGAAGGGTTCCAAGATAGACTTCCTCATCGCCAACGGCGCCGAGTGCGAGCCTTACCTTACCATCGACGCCCTTACCATGCGCGACGAAGCCGCTCGGGTAGTCGACGGCGTGGCCATCGCCATGCATATCACCGGCGCCCCCGAGGGAATCATCGCCATCGAGGACAATAAGGCCGATCTCGTGCCGGTTCTCGAGAAGGCTATCGCGGACCTCCGCTCGAACCCCGTGGGCGCGGGGGCCCGGAAGATCCGGGTCCAGCTCCTTAAGTCGAAATATCCCCAGGGCGGCGAGAAGATGCTCATTACCGCCGTAACCGGCCGGGAGGTTCCCGCCGGCGGGCTGCCCTCCGCCGCGGGCTGCGCGGTTTCCAACGTGGGAACCCTCAAGGCCCTGAGCGAGGCCTTCCGGGAGGGGAAGCCCCTCATCGAGCGGGGGCTTACCCTTTCGGGCGGCGCCTGCGCCAATCCGAAGAACGTTCTCGTCCCCATCGGCACCCTGGTGGGCGACCTCATTCCCGAAGTCGTGAGCCTGAACCCGGGCGTCTCCAAGATCCTGGCGGGGGGACCCATGATGGGCATCGCCATGAAGAGCGCGAGCTTTCCGGTGCAAAAAAACACCTCCGGGGTATTGTTCGTCACCGACAAGGAAACCACCCTTCTCGAGGAAACCCCCTGCATAGGCTGCGGCCGGTGCATGCAGGTGTGCAGCTGCCGCCTGGCGCCGGTGCTTATCGTGCGGGCCCTGAAGGCTGACAATCTCGAAGAGGCCAAGCGGTGCGGCCTGATGGACTGCATCGAGTGCGGCACCTGCGCCTACGTGTGCCCCGCCCGGATCAAGCTCGTGCAGCGCTTCCGGATCGGCAAGGCCCAGGTCCGCGCGGAAACGCAAAAGCAGGCGGCCAAGGCCGCGGCGAAAGAGGCCGCCAAGGCCGCCCAAGGAGCGAAGTGATGGCTGAATCCGACAAGAACGAAATATACCTTTCCTCGAGCCCCCACTACTCGATTCCCGCGACTACCCGCCAGGTAATGCTCGCGGTGATCGCCGCCCTCCTGCCCATCGCGGCTTTCGGCGTCTGGCTCTACGGCCTTCCCGCCCTGGTCACGATCCTCGTGTCCGTGGCCTGCTCCGTGGGCTTTGAGGCGGCTTTCCGGGCCGTCACCAAGCAGGATATCCGGACGGGAGACTTCTCGGCGGTGATCACCGGCCTTCTCCTGGCCCTGATCCTTCCCCCGTCTACCCCGGTCTGGATGACCGTTCTCGGGGCCTTTTTCGCCATCGTGGTGACCAAGGAGTTTTTCGGGGGCCTCGGCGCCAACGTGTTCAATCCCGCCCTCTCGGGCCGGGCCTTTCTCCTCGTGAGCTTCGCCACCTCCCTGACGAAGTGGACCAAACCCTTCTCGGGGCTCGACGCGGTTTCTTCCGCCACGACCCTTTCCTTCGTGAAGCCCGGGGAAAACCCGATTCTGGACGCGGGAGCCATCGCCGCCAAGCTCGGTTTGACCTCGCCCCCCGAGGTCTACCTAAAGCTCTTTTTCGGCCAGCGGGCGGGTTCCATCGGCGAGTCCCCGATCTTCCTGATCCTGTTAGCCTTCCTGGTCCTCGCGGCCATGCGGATCGTCGACTGGCGCACCCCGGTTACCATGATCGCCACTACCCTGGCGATCACCACCCTGGCGGGCATCGATCCCCTGATCAGCCTCCTTTCGGGGGGGCTCGTCTTCGGCGCGGTGTTTATGGCCACGGACTACGCCACCACCCCGGTGACCCCCTCGGGCCGTATCCTCTTCGGGATCGGGGCGGGGCTCATCACGGGTCTCATCCGCGTGGCGGGGGGCTACCCCGAGGGCGTCATGTTCAGCATCCTGATCATGAACTCGGTGGTTCCCTTCCTCAACCGCCTCATAGTGAAGAAATACGGCTGGGTAAAACCCGTTAAGCCCGCCGCCGCGAAAGAGGGCTCAGGCGCCCAGGGGGCCGCGAAATGAAGACCATGTTCAAGCTTTCCCTTTCCCTCGCGGCCTACGCCGTGGTAGCCTGCGTGGGTCTCGCCTTCGTGTACCAGGCGACCTCTCCCCTCATCGCCGCCGCGGCTGAGCGGGAGACCCAGGCGGCCCTCAAGGTCGTGTTCCCCGAGGCCTCCTCCTTCGAGGCCTCCGCCAAGATCGATTCCGGGGCGAAGAACGTGTCCTTCGACAAGGCCTACTACGCCAAGTCCGGGGACGCCGTGATCGGCATGGTGGTTCAGGTCACCGGCCCCACCTACGCCAGTTCCACCATCGTGGTAGGGGTCGATTCGGCGGGGATTCTCAAGCCGATCCGGTTCCTGGCCAATACCGACACCCCGGGGCTCGGCACCAAGACCGCCCTCTCTCCCTTTGTCGATCAGTTCGCCCTCAAGTCGGCCTCGGACGACTTCAAGGTAGGCGCCGACATAGCTGCCATCTCCGGCGCTACCATATCCTCTAAGGCCGTCGCGAATCTCGTGAAGCTCGCGGCCGCCGCCGCCAAGGCCGCGTTACCGGCCCCGGAAATGCCCGCCACCGCGCTGGGCGAACCCGCCTCGGCGGCTAACTAAGGAGACCGTCATGAAAAACTACCTTAAACTGTTCACGAACGGCCTCATCCGCGAGAACCCCCTGCTCGCCCTAATGATCGGGCTCTGTTCCTCCCTGGCGGTAACCACCGCCGTGGCCAACGGCATCGGCATGGGCATCGCCATGACCTTCGTGCTCCTGATGAGCGAGGTCATCATCAGCCTGTTCCGCAAGCTTATCCCGGACTCGATCCGCATACCGGTGTTCATCATCGTGATCGCGTCCTTCACCACCATCGTGGACCTCTCGATGCAGGCCTTCACGCCGGAGCTTTCCAAGTCCATGGGCGTGTTTATCCCCCTCATCGTGGTCAACTGCATCATCATGGGGCGGGTGGAGTCCTTCGCCTCAAAGCGCTCCATGGACGAGGTGGTCTTCGACGCCCTCGGCATGGGAGTCGGCTACACCTGGGTGCTCGTGGGCATTTCCTTCGTCCGGGAGCTCATCGGCGCCGGCACCGTGCTCGGCTTCCGGCTTATCCCGGAGCAGTACACCGTCGGCTTCTTCGCCCAGTCCCCGGGGGGATTCTTCGTGTTCGGCCTGTTCATCTCCCTGAACCTCCTCCTCTCAAAGCTCACCGAAAAGAAAGGGGTCGCTAAATGAACGAATACCTAAGCATATTCCTGTCGGCCATGCTTATCCAGAACGTGGTCCTCATGCGCTTCCTGGCGCTGTGCCCCTTCATCGGCATGTCCACGGACGTGAAGAAGTCCACGGGCATGGGCATCGCGGTGCTCTTCGTCACCGTCCTGGCTACCGCGGTTACCTATCCCCTCTACAACTTCGTGCTCGTGCCCATGGGCCTGGAGTTCCTCAAGATCCTCACCTTCATCCTGGTCATCGCGAGCCTGGTGCAGCTGGTGGAATTCTACCTTAAGAAGTCCGCCCCGGCGCTCTACGGCTCCATGGGCGTGTATCTCGCCCTCATCACCACGAACTGCGCCATCCTGGCGGTTACCTTCGACGTGATCGTCAAGGGCTACAGCTTTACCGAGTCCCTCGTGTACGCCGTGGGAGCCGCGTCGGGCTTCATCCTTTCCCTCCTTCTCCTCGCGGGTATCCGGGAACGGATCAAGATCGCCCCGGTACCGGCCTTCCTCAAGGGAACGCCGGTGCTCTTCGTGGCCGCCGCCCTCCTGTCGATGGCCTTCGGCGGTTTCTCCGGGCTCATAAAATAAGGGAGTGCCATAGATGAACGTTATCCTTACTACCCTCGCCGTTTCCCTCGCGCTCTCGGCCCTGCTCGGGTTCCTGCTCGGGTTTTTCAAGAAGGTTTTCCACGTGGAGGTGGACCCCACGGAAGCGGCGGTACGCGCCGCCCTGCCCGGCGCCAACTGCGGCGCCTGCGGCTACCCCGGCTGCGACGGCCTCGCCTCCGCCATAGTCCGGGGGGACGCCCCCGTGAACGCCTGTCCCGTGGGAGGCGCCTCCTGCGCCGCCGAGGTGGGAAAAATCATGGGGGTGGAAGCCTCCGCCGAGAAGAAGGTGGCGGTGCTCCTCTGCCAGGGCTCCGGGGAATTCTGCAAGCCCAAGGCCGGATACGTAGGGGTGAAAACCTGCCAGGCCGCCAAGCTCTCGGTGAACGGCACCAAGATGTGCGACTGGGGCTGCATGGGCTTCGGGGACTGCGAGGCCGCCTGCCCCTTCGACGCGATTCACGTAGGCCCCGACGGGCTGCCCCATACGGACTACGAAAAGTGCACCGGCTGCGGCCTATGCGTTTCCGCCTGCCCCCAGAGGGTTCTCTCCCTGGTACCCACGGCGCGAAAGGGCGCCCTCGCCCTGTGCTCGAACCGGAATACCCGGAAGGCCCAGGTTATCAAGGACTGCAAGGTGGGCTGCATAAAGTGCATGAAGTGCGAGAAGGTGTGCCCCAAGGGAGCCATCAAGGTGACCGACGGAATCCCGGTGGTGAACTACGAGCTCTGCGATTCCTGCGGGGAATGCGTCAAGAATTGCCCCACCCACGTGCTCGCCCTGATTGAAGAGAAGCTCGAGGTCGTGCGATAATCGGGCCCATGTCCGATACCAAAGATACCGCCCCGGCGGGGGGCGAAAAAAAGCTCTCCGCCGTCGTGGCGATCATCGGCCGGCCCTCCGCCGGCAAGTCTACCTTCCTTAATACCGCCTGCGGCGAGAAGGTTTCCATCGTCTCCCCGGTGCCCCAAACCACGCGAAACGCGATCCGGGGCATCGTGAACGGGAGCCGGGGCCAGCTCGTCTTCGTGGATACCCCCGGGTATCACGAATCCGAAAAGAAGTTCAACCAGCTCCTTCGGGGAATCGCCCACGACCGCTTACCAGAATCCGACGCCATCCTCTATCTCATCGACGCTGCCCGGGAGCCCGGCCGGGAGGAAGAGCTCATCGCCCGAATGCTCGAGAGGGCTTCAAAGAGGGTCGTTGTAGGGATCAACAAGACGGATCTCCCTTCGGCCAAGCCCGGCCAGGTCAGGCTTTTTCTCGAAAAACACCTTCCCGGCATTCCGGCGGACAGGATATTCGAGATCTCCGCCGAGAAGGACACCAACATAGATCCCCTCCTGGTGCGCCTGTTCGACCTCGCCCCCGAGGGGGACATCCTCTATCCCGAGGAATTTTACACCGACCAGGACGTGGACTTCCGTATCGCCGAGATCATCCGCGAGAAGGCCATGCTCAACACCCGGGAAGAGATACCCCACGCCATCTACGTGGAAATCGCCGACCTGGAGATGCGCCGGAACGGCAAGGAACTGTGGGTGCGCTCCTTCCTGGTGGTGGAACGGGAAAGCCAGAAGTCCATGGTGATCGGAAAGGGCGCTTCCATGATCAAGAAGATCCGCACGGAAGCCCAGAAGGAACTGAACGGGATTTTCCCCTACTACATCCAGCTCGACCTTCAGGTGAAGGTGAACAAGAACTGGCGGCAGAAGGACCCGATCATCGGCCGGCTCACGAAACGTTAGTGAGTGACCGGCGTCGGCTCACGAAACGGTGACCTAGTCACGGAGGCCAGGCGCCGAGCCCTGGTATACTCCCTTCCATGATGCTCCTCAAACTGCCCTTTTACCGCGGACCCTGGACGTGGGTGTCCGTTGTATTCGTCGCCGCCGTTTCGGCGGCGGGCTTTTTCGTTCCAGCGGTCGGCCTTTTGGTTCCCCTGTTGATGCTCGTTGCCTTGGGCACGAATTTCGCCTCCCGGCGTTCCTTTTGCGCGGGCTTTTGCCCCAACGGAAGGGCCCTCGCCTCGGTGTTCCCCCGGATCAGCCGCAACAAACCCCTGGACAAGGACTTTCGTTCTCCCCTCTTCAGGCGCATCCTCTGCGGCTTCATGCTCTTTTGCGCGGTAAACCTGCTCTCCCGTACCGGGGGCTCCCTGGAGCTCGTGGGCCGGGTGTTTTGGCTCATGTATCTCGTTTCCGTGGGGATGAGCGCGGTCATGGCCGTGGCCTACAAGCCCCGCTCCTGGTGCGCGGTGTGTCCAATGGGAACCCTGCAGGACACGGTTCGCGGAAGCTGAGCGTCGGCTGCCAAGTAAAGAAAAACCCGCGGCTGGCCTACGCGGCTTCCGCGGGTTTTCTGATTATCCCCAAAAAAAAAAGTTTTTAATTTCCGAAATCCCGGGTTTCCACGGAGCCGTCGGCTCGGGCCAGGTAAACCCGGGGCGGGTTTTTCGTGAAGAACCCGTTCTCCACTACCCCCACGATTCGGTTGATTTCCCCCTCAAGCGAAGCGGGGTCGATCGGGGAGCGGCCGCCCTCGAGGGCCTTCCAGCGGCAGTCCAGGATAAGGTTGCCGTTGTCGGTTACCACGGGACCCGCCTTGCGGACCCCCTCCCGAAGGACTGCCTGGGCCCCGAGTTTTTCGAGGGCCTTCATGACGCTTACGCGGGCTTCGGGGATAACCTCCACGGGAAGGGCGAAGCCGGTTCCGAGGGAGGCCGCTTCCTTGGATGAATCCGCCACGATCACGAAGCGGGATGCGTTATAGGCGACTATCTTCTCGAGAAGCAGCGCCGCGCCGCCTCCCTTGATGAGGTGTCCCTGGGGGCTTACCTCGTCGGCGCCGTCGATGGCGAGGTCCAAGGCCCCCCCGATCTCCCGGGAGTTCATGGAAAACGTCGGGATACCGAGTTCCTCGCAGGCAATGGAGGTCTGAAAGCTCGTGGGTACTCCCCGCAGCCCGGGGAGTTTACCCTCGGCGAGGAGTTCCGCGACGCGGCGGACCGCGGGCATGGCGGTGGAACCCGTTCCCAGGCCGAGCTTCATGCCCGGAAGGAGGAGCCCCCGCTCAAAAAGATCGTCCACGGCGTACCGGGCGACCAGTTCCTTTTGTTCCGCCGGCGAACGCCCTCCCTGGGCCGTCGTCTCAGCTGCCATATTCTACCCCCGTGAACATTTCGTACTGGATATGCGCCTGATACAGGAGCATCGTGTATCCGTTGAAGGTTTTGGCGCCCGCCTTTTCCGCGCGCTTGAGCATCTTCGTCTTCTCGGGATTGTAGATGACGTCATAGACGTATTCGGTCCCGTTGAAGGCGTAAAAATCGATGGGGTCGTCGTCCAGGTCTGGGAACATGCCCACGCTGGTGGTCTGGATGATCAGGTCCGAGAAGTTCTCCAGGGTAATGCGGTTTCCCGCGTCGAGGGTGGCCCACTTGAAGTTGTACTTTTCCGCCAATTCCCTGGCCTTGTCGGTGGTGCGGTTGAAGACGCAGGCCTTTCCCCCGAGTTCCCACACCACGTGGGCCACTGCCTTGGCCGCTCCCCCCGCGCCGATGATGGCGACCTTCATCCTCCTCAGGTCCTTGCGGCCCAGGAATTCCAGCAGGGCCTTGCTGAAGCCCGGCGCGTCGGTATTGTACCCGTGCCAGGCGTCCCCCTGACGGAGGATGGTGTTGCATGCCCCGATCTCCCCCGTTTGGGCCGAGATCTGGTCCAGGTTCGGTATGACCGACTCCTTAAAGGGATGGGTCACCGAAAGACCGCCGATCCCGGTGGCCTCGGCGAAATCCATAGCTTCCTCGACGTTTTCCGCCTTAATGGGAATATAGACCGCGTCCAGGGACTGCCGGTGGTATTCCGTGTTGTGGATGAGGGGGCTCGAGGTTACGGTCAGGGGGTTTCCCGTTATGCCGAAAATCTTCGTTTCCGCCGTGAGGCCCCGGACGTTATAGACCTCGTTGAGGGTAATCGGGTCGAGCTGCCCGAGGACGTTCTCGGTTTTCCGGATGTTTTCCTCGCTGGTGGCGTAGGCGATGGAGGATCCTATTATGGGAGCAAGGACGCGGGAGGGAAGCCCGTAGGCGCCCATGGCGATGAGGATGAAGTCATCCCCCGTGCACTGCTTGGCCTCGTTGAAAAGGCGGGTCACGTCGGAAAGGTTTCGGGGCATGAAGGCGATTTTCGCGATCTCGTCCCGGGTGCGCCTCAGCTTGTGCACCCGCGCCTTCAGGTCCGCGATGGGGCCGTTCATGTCGTGGACGCTCCTGATGATCTTTGTTCCGAAGGCCCGGGCCGCTTCCTCGATGCTCGGGACCTGAAGGTCCTCCTCCAGGTCTATGTAAGCGAAATTCTTGCGATGGTCCGTGTCCGCGAAGGCCAGCCCCCGGGCAAGCAGGGCCGTGCGGGAGCCTTCGCCCTCGGCGAACTTGCCGCCGTCGGAGGTTCTCCGGATCGTCAGCACGCAGGGGATCCCCGCCATTTCGGGAAAACGGCGGAACTGGAGACGTTCCTCGGGCAGGAGACAGTCGACCCGCAGCTCCGCGATATCGATCCAGGACCGGTAGAGCTCGACCAAGGCGAGGTTCTCGTGGATGGTCGGAGCGCTGAGTACCAGGCAGATTTTCGTTTTCATGGGTGGGAGTATACAAAAAAAGGGCGATCCCGTTCAACGCTCGGGGATACGCCCTTGTACGGATTTCTCGGGAGGGGAAGGTCAGTTCCCCCCGGCCTCGCCGCCGTTCCCCCCCGAACCCGGGTTTGCCCCGGATCCGGCGTTCTCGCCGGCCTTAATCTGCCAGGATCCCGCTTCCTTGTTGAGGATATTGAGGGAAAGCACTGTGCCTTCCGGGAGGGCGTAGGGAAAGCTCAGGGCACCGCCGGGGTGCTTAAAGCTCGCCAGTACCCGGCGGTCGCCCCCGGTGCTGACCGCGTCGATCCGGATCTGGAAGGGGTAGGGGTATTCGGGAAGGGTTTCGCTGAATATGCCGTATACCTTCCCGTCCGCGGGGGTCACGGGCATGGCCACCACCGCCGCGATCCGGGAGAAGGCGTTTACGGTGGAGCCTTCCGCGGGCAGCTGGGACACCACGGTTCCCGCCCTCTCCATGCCCTCCGGGGACCGGGCGGTGAAATCGTACACCACGTCGCTCGTTCCGAGCTTGGAGAGCACTTCCGCGATGGACAGGCCCGTGAGGGTCGGAACCCTCACCTTGTTGTTTTCCGGCCCGCGGCTTACCACGAGCTTTACCAGCACCGGGGCGGTGATGGGGGTATCTGCCGGGGGATCCTGCTCCAGGATGGTTCCCGCGTTTTCGGTGCTGAACCGGTAGAGGGGGGGCTCCGCGATCACGATGAGGGGGGCCGCCGTGGAGGTAAACAGGGTTTGCAGGTGGATCTTCACGTCGTCGATGTTTTGGCCGATGAAATTTTCCACCCGGTCCACGATGATGCCCCGGCTTACGACGAGGCTGATCCTCCTGCCCGCCTTGACAATGGCCCCGGGGGCGGGGCTCTGCTCGAGGATGAGTCCCTTGTCGTCGGGGTTATCCGAGTATTTGAGCTGTATCTTGGGATAGAGTTCCTTCGCCTGCATCTCGAGCATGGCCACCGAAAGCTCCTTTCCCTTCACGTCCGGCACCATCACCTGCTCGCTGCCCTGTATCGAGATGAAGAAAACCACGACGCTGGCCGCCACGGTCAGGGCCAGCACGGTTATGCCCGTTATCACGATGACCCGGGCGTTTCTCTCGAAAGACGCCAAGGCCGCGTCGAGGTCCGCGGGGAGTTTGGGCAGTTTGGGAAGCTTGGAAAAATCCGGCGCTTTAAATTTCATGGTGTATTCCTTTTCGTGAGGACGGTGCCCGGAAAATCCCGGGTTCCGTTGATGAAGGACTTCCAGTCAAGGATCTTTTTTGTCCGCCATTGGAGGGTTTCCAGGGCAAGCAGGCCCTCCCCCGTTTGTACCAGAATTCCCCGTTTCTTGTCCATGCCGAGAACGGTTCCCGGCTTAGGGGCCTCCCCGGCCGGCCCGGAAAGGCCTTCCGCGGGGGCAATGCCCTCCGTTCCCGGTACCGGCGCCGCCCGATGGATTATGAGCACCGCGTCGCCCGAATGGGTATAGGCCCCGGGCCAGGGGGTAACGGCCCGGATCTTGGCGTCGATCTCCTTCGCCGGGGCGTTCCAGTCGATCTCGCCGTCTTCCTTCGAGAGCATGCCGCAATAGGTCGCCTCGCCCCTTTGGGGCGTTCCGGCCGCTTCGCCCCTTTCGAGGAGGTTGAGGGCCTCCACCATGAGGGGGGCACCCTCCCGGCCGGAGCGCTCCAAAAGCTCTCCGGCAGTCTCTCTTCCCGTCAGGGGAAAGCGGGTTTGGACGATAATGTCCCCCTCGTCCATGGCGAGGGCCATCCTCTGGACCGTGATGCCCGTTTCCTCGTCCCGGGCAAGGATGCACGCCGGCACGGGGGTACTGCCCCTCCAGCGGGGCAGGAGGGAGGGGTGAAGATTCAGGGCTCCCAGGGGGAAAAGGGCAAGGGTTTTCGGGCCGAAGATCTTGCCGTAGGCGAAGCACGCCATTACGTCGGGCTTGACCGCTGCGATGGCCGAGCGTACCTCGTCGGTTATTTTTTCCGGCGTGAAAAGGGGTACCTCAGGCCCGATGAGCCCCTTCTCCCGAAGGCGTTCGGCGGCTTCCGCCACGGCGGTGGGTTCTGGCTTTCCGGAACGGCCCTTGGCGGACGGAGGGTTTGTGAGAATTCCCGCGACGCAGTGGCTTCCCGCCACCGCTTCGAGGGCCGGTACGGCGCAGTCCGGCGACCCGGCAAAAAGTACCCTAAGCACCGTTAGACTGTTTCCTTGGCGGCTTTTTTGCGGAACTTCTCCTCCACCTTCGCCTTTTTCTCCGGCGCAATGCGGTCGATGAAGAGGATTCCCTCAAGGTGGTCGTATTCGTGCTGGATAACCCGGGCCAAAAGCCCGTCCGCCTCGAGGGTAAAGCGGCGCCCGTTCTCGTTGCGGGCCTGAACCGTTACCCGTTCGGGTCGGATCACGTCGTCGTAATACTTCGGAATGCTCAGGCAGCCCTCTTCGTAGGAGCACATCTCCTGGGAGGTGGCGATGATTTGGGGATTAATGAATACCCGCTTAACTCCGTCGTCTGCGCGAACCACGAAGAGCCTGATGCTCCTGCCGATTTGCGGGGCCGCGAGGCCTATTCCGTCCGATTTCACCATGGTGTCGAACATTTCCTCCACCAGCGAGCGAATTTCATCGTTTATTTCCTCTACAGGCACCGCGTGATCCCGTAGAACGTCGTTTCCAAGGCGTACAACTTCCATACTACATAAGGTATCAGTTGCCCGGCCAAGGGTCAAGAATAAGGAAGACGGCCAAAGGTTTGGACGTGCATGACATTAAGTATTTATTATGCAAATGAAGTGTGGATGCAGAAAATATCCGGGTGTACTTGACCAAAGTCCGGGAAAAAATCCATAGTGGGGGTATGCAGACTTCTATCTTCGAGAATGACCTGTCTATGCCTGAGGTCGTGAAAAACGCGGTAAGCGACGCGCTTCCCGCATTCATACACGCGGACGACGCCGAGGTGGCGGCCCTTTCGGGGCGGCTCGCGGCAGCCTTCGGCGATCAGGAATCCTTTATGTCCGTTATGGCGGACCGGACCGAAAACCGCGATGAGGCGGAGAGGAAGCTTGTGGCCAGTTTCGAGAGGAATCTCGGTCTTCTGGTGCAAAAAACCTGGGTTGAGAAAGCGGATGAGTCCATGAAGGAGGAGATGCTCGAGCGCATCGACGTCCTGTGCGGAAAGCTCACGAGCTTCGATTACCACCGGGCGCTGACGGAGTTCCTGCCCGTGCTCCACGACGTGGTGTATCTCCTTTTTGGAAGCCTCGCGAAGCAGGCATCCTTCCTGGAGTACGCGGTTCGCATCGACCCCGATTTCGGTTTTTTTTGGTACTACATAAACAGCCTGCCCGCCCACGACGCCTGGTCCGAGGAAAAATGCCGGGCCGCGGTGCTTTTGGGCATCTTCTTTCTCGCAAACTTCTAGGAGGCAACAGCGGTGAATCTCGACGCCCTCTGCGACGATCTGAAGGCAGCCGCCTCTCGATTGGCCCTGCGCACCGCGGAGGAGAAGAATTTCGCCCTTCTCGCCGTGGCCTCCGCCTTAGGCGATCGACGGGCGGAAATCCTCGAGGCCAATGCCCGGGACGTGGCGAAAGCCCGCGCCGGGGGGATGAAGGAAAGCCTCGTCGCGCGGCTTTCCCTCTCGGACAAGGGCCTCGACGAGATCATCGAATCCCTGAAAATCCTCTCGGAACAGACCGATCCCATAGGCCGGATCGACGAGGGCTGGAAGGTTCCCAACGGCATGGAGATCCGCAAGGTTCGCGTTCCCCTCGGGGTCGCGGCGGTGATCTATGAATCCCGCCCGAACGTGACCGTGGACGTATTCGCCCTTGCCTATAAAAGCTCCAACGCCGTGCTCCTCCGGGGCAGCTCTTCAGCCCTGGAGTCGAACCGGGCCCTCCTGGCGGCCATCAAGGCGGGTCTCTCCGCCGCCGGGGGCGAAACCGACGCCGTGGCCCTCTCGGAGCCCGCCTGCGAGGGGAGCAACACCCACGCGGACGTGGACTGGATCCTCGGCGCCGTGGGCAAGATCGACGTGGTCCTTCCCCGGGGCGGCGCCTCCCTTATCCGCACAGTGGTTGAAAACGCGCGCATTCCCGTAATCGAGACCGGCGCCGGGGTATGCCACGAGTACGTGGACTCCTCCGCCGACGCGGATACTGCCCTCCGTATCGCCGAAAACGCGAAGATTCAAAAACCCGGGGCCTGCAACGCCCTGGAATGCCTTCTCGTCCATTCCTCCCGGGCCGCGGAGATCCTTCCCCGGCTCCGCTCGGCCTTCCTCAAATACGAGGCCAAGACCGGCCGCCCCGGCGGGGTTGAACTCCGCTGCGATGCCCGGGCCCTCGCGATCCTGTCCTCCGCGGAAGCCGCCGCCGGGGGGAATCTCCCGCCGAACGCCGTTCCCGCGACGGAGGAAGACTGGGGCATGGAATACCTCGATTACGTGCTCGCGGTAAAGGTCGTGGACTCCCTGGACGAGGCTATCGGCCACATCAACCGCTACAACACCAGGCACTCCGAGGTCATCGTGACCGACTCCCGGGAGGCGGCCAGGGAATTCCAGCGCCGGGTAGACGCCGCCTGCGTCTACGTGAACGCCTCCATCCGGTTCACCGACGGAGGGCAGTTCGGCATGGGCGCCGAGGTCGGCATCAGCACCCAAAAGCTTCACGCCCGGGGCCCCATGGGGGTCGAGGCGCTCACGACGATCAAATACCTCATTGACGGGGAAGGTCAGGTACGGCCATGATTTCAAAGGTTATCGGGGAATCCCGCAAGATCGTCATCAAGATCGGTTCCAATACCCTCGCCCAGGAAGACGGCACCATGAACCGGTCTTTTATGGATTCCTTCGCCCGGCAGTGCGCGGCCCTCGCCCGGGAGGGAAAGCAGATCGTCCTCGTTTCCTCCGGGGCCCAGGTCGCCGGGGTTTCAACCCTGGACCGCTGGGCCCGCAAGAAGGACATTCACTACCGGCAGGCCCTGTGCGCCATTGGCCAGGTGGAGCTCATGCAAAACTGGCGGGAGGCCTTCGCCGCCGCGGGGCTCCATATCGGCCAGCTTCTCCTGACCCGGGAAGACTTCAACGACGACCAGCGCACCCTCAATATGCGGAACACCATCTTCACCCTGGTGGACGAGGGGGTCGTTCCCATCATCAACGAAAACGACTCCGTTTCCTACGAGGAAATCCGCATCGGGGACAACGACAACCTGTCGGCCCTTACTGCCATTCTCTGGAGCGCGGACCTGTTGATCCTTTTCAGCGACATTGACGGGGTGTACGACAAGAACCCCAAGGAATACCCCGACGCCCGCCACGTGGCGGAGGTGGGAGACCTCTCGGTCCTCCGCTCGGGGATCGTGATCGGGGCCACCAACGGCTTCGGAACCGGGGGAATCGCCACCAAGCTCGAGGCGGCGGAGAAGGTAACCGCCTACGGAATACCCATGCTTTTAGCCAACGGTTCCGTGCCTGAATGCCTTACCGCCCTGGCAGACGGCAGGAGCAGGGGAACCCTCTTTCTCGCCCGGGAATAACCCATTTTTGGAGGACGCTATGGAACGGAAGACCGCGGGATGCATTGGCGCCGGCGTAATGGGCTCTGCCCTCATGAAGGCGGTTATCGCCGCCGCAGGGGGCGCCGAGGTGCTGGTTCGGGACGCGGATCCCGTCAAGACGAGGGATTTCTGTTCCGCCGCGGGATGTCTGGAGGCTTCCTCCAATCCCGAGGTTGCGTCCTCGGCGCGCTTTCTCTTTCTCGCGGTGAAGCCCCAGTACCTTAAGTCGGTGCTGACCGAAATAACCCCCTCCCTCAGCCCCGAAACGGTGGTAGTTTCCATGGCCGCTGGGGTAAAGATCGAGACCATCAAGGCCCATCTGGGGGGGCACAGCAAGATAATCAGGATCATGCCGAATACTCCTGCCGCCGTGGGTCAGGGCATGATCGCCGTGGCACCCGATCCGGCGGTGACCCCAGCCGAAACCGAGGAACTGCGAAAGCTGCTCAGTCCCGCGGGACTTACGGAGCTTACCGGGGAATCCCTCATGGACGCGGTTACCGCGGTTTCGGGCTCGGGCCCGGCCTACGTGTACCTCTTCACCGAGGCCCTGGCGGACGCGGCGGTGCGCATGGGCATGCCCCGCTCCCAGGCCCTGCGGTACGCCGCCCAAACCCTGAAAGGGGCCGCGGAAATGGTTCTCTCCACGGGCGAGCACCCGGGCGCCCTCAAGGACGCGGTCTGTTCCCCCGGGGGAACCACCATAGCCGCGGTGACCAAACTCGAGGAGACCGGATTCAGGCACGCGGTAATTTCGGGGGCCTTGGCCGCCTGGGAGAGGGCGGTTGAATTGGGCAAGGCATGAAATTCTGGGTAAAGCAGCAAAAAAAAGGCGCCGGTCAAGGGCGCTTTTTTTATTGCTCCCGGCGTTTAGCTTAAAAACTTACCGCGAGATACTTATGGAGAAGGTCGAAAAGCTGGGCGGGCTTGAAGGGTTTATACAGGTAATCCGATATGTAGGGCTGGTGCTCACGAATGGATTCGTCGGTGGTATGGGTGGCGGTTTGGGCGATCACCGGCGCGGTAACCGCGAGTTCGGTCTTGATTCTCCGGGCTGCCTCGTAACCGTCCATGCGGGGCATGTGGATATCCATGAGGATGAGGGAATAATAATCCTTGGGCCTGGAACCGCACAGATCGACCGATTCGACGCCGTCGCTGGCTACCTCGTTGGGTATGCCGATCGACTCCAGTAGAGTCGTTAAAATTTCCGCATTTATCTCGTTGTCTTCAACGACCAGGATTGGTGCCATAAACTGCAGTTCCCACCTGAACAATAGTATAACCCATCTTCATTCTGAGTCAAATTTAAAAAAAGCGCGAGACCAGAAAAAGCTACCAATATGAGATTCGGAATCGGTCTCGATAACGAAACCCCAGTTTTTCATAAACCTTTTGGGCCGAAATGTTTGCGGTTTTCACGAAAAGGGCCAAATTCCTTCCCTCCCGTAGCCGGTTGTCGATGAGAGCCCCCACAACCGCCGTGGCAAATCCGCGATTCCGCAGCCCTGGAAGGGTGTAGACCCCGCCGATTTGATCCCAGGCGAAGCCCCGGGCATTGGTTCCCGCCTTGGCGGCGGGGGCATTTCCCGACCGAAGCACGAAAACTACCTGCTGGGCCAGGGTGACCCGAAGCTGGGCTCTACAGCGGTCAGGGCTAAAGGCCTCGCCCGGAAGGAGAACCTCCTCCCGTTCATACCCCTTCTGCAGGTGAAAGAGCTCTTCCGCGTCCGATACCAGGGCCCTCGCGATCTCAACTTTAGGAAACCCCGGCCCTTCGATACCGGGATACGCTGACCCTTCCGCGGGGTTTCCCGGGGAGCCCCGCGTTTGTTCCAGGGTCATCAGTTCGTAGTCAACCGTATGCCGGGGACTGCGGGCCGCGAGGCTCTCCAGAACCGACCCATGGGCCGCGCTTCCCACGATTGCGAAGCTGTCCTTCCCGAGGAGGCTCAGGACCCCGGCGGCTTTCGGTTCCGAGGGGTCCAGGCCTTCGCAGGCGCAGTGGAAGACCATCCCCGAGGGAGTTTTCAGGTAGAGGGCCCTCAGGTTCCTTTTTTCCCGGTCCCGAAGGACCCACAGGGTCCCTTCCGAGGCCTCCGGTAAGACCGCCCTGTCCTTTTTTTTGAGCCGGCTCGTGAGCCCCGCGCATCGGTATTCACTTTCCTGAAGGAAGGCGAGACATTCCTCCAGGTCCGCGTCGGAGGCGATCGTCAGTTCGCTCAATTGATTCCCGTAAGGGGCATGATTCCGCCGGGTTTAAAGTCCCCAGAGAGAGCCCCGAAGGCGGCGGTGAAGGAAAGGGGCGCGTAGCTGTATACCGCCAAGGCCGTTTTTACCCAGGGAGCGTCCACGAGAAGCACCGGCGACATGGCGGAAACCACGATAACCCGGCATTTCTCGTAGCGCAGGGCATTGAGGATGGGGAGCTGATCCCGGGAAGAGAGGCAGAAGATCACCGTGTCCCGGTCCCTGGCCGCGCGGGGCAGGGACCAGTCAATCCTGGCCTCCGCCGCGCCGGGGTAGCGCCTTCTGCCCGCCTCCAGAAAGGAGCTGAAGGCGGACGCGATGAGTATGCTCCCCCTGTCCTCCAGGGGCAAGCCCCCGTCCCGAACCAGGGTTACGGAGCGGACCGCCTGGGAAAGGAAGAATCCCTGTCCCTCGGGATCCGGTACCCGTTCCGCAACCTTCTCGAGGTCGGGATACACCGGCACCGAGGAATCGTCCTTGAAGTAGACGAGTTTCGCGAGGATTACCCTCCGGGCCGCGTCCTTGACCCTCTGCCGGAATTCCGGGTTCTTGCCCATTCTGTCGAGGTTTTTGGTCCAAAAGGCGTCGCTGAAGGGGGGGGTAGTGGAGGATTCGACGATGTCGTTGCCCGCTTCCAGGGCGAGCTGAACCGCCCGGGAGACGCTCCCCGCATATTCCGTGGCCCCGTTCATCATGATGTCGTCGGTAATGACCAGCCCCCGGAATCCCAGTTCTCCCCGGAGTACGTCCTGCAGTATCCGTTTCGAGAAGGTAGCGGGCTCGTTGTCGCCGGTGATACGCGGGAAGCTGAGGTGCCCGCTCATGACCGCCGCCACCCCGGCGTCCACTAGGTAGCGGAAGGGAACGAGTTCCCGGTTCCTGAAGGTTTTTCCGTCTATGGAAATGATCGGAAGCCGGCCGTGGCTGTCGAGTCCCGTATCCCCGTGTCCCGGGAAGTGCTTGGCCGTGGTGAGCACCCCGGCCTGCCTGCTGCCCTCCACGAAGGCCGCTCCCAGGACGCCCGCTGCGTCGGGGTCCTCCCCGAAAGACCTGGGTCCGATGACGGTCGACTCATGGTCCGTGTAGAGGTCTACCGAGGGGGCGAAATTTAGATTGATACCCAGGGCGCGCAGTTCCCGGGCTATGTAGTACCCCGAGTTTCGGGCATCCGCCGGCAGGCCGGAAGCCCCTATGGCTAGGTTACCCGGCGTTTCCGTGGTTCGTCCCTTGACATGCCGGATCCACCCGCCTTCTTGGTCGGTGGCAACGAAAAGGGGAATGCCGAACCGGCCCTGAGCCGCCTTTTTCTGCAGGGCGGACACCGCTTCCGCCACCTTTTCGGTGTCGTCGGTATTCCAGCCGAAGATCTTCACGCTTCCCAAGCCCCGGTCGGATACCCAGTCCGCCACCAGGGGTCCGGAACCGGAGCCGGCCCAGCCGAACATGAAGGTTTGCGCCAAAAGCTCGCTGTCGGTCATGGCCTCCGCGATCTCCCCGGCGAGCTCTTCCGGCGGCAGGGGATCCTCGAAGCGGGGAAGTTTTCCCGCGGTCCCCTTGGCCGAAACGAACAGGCCGGCCCCGGAGACGCACAGGAGGGCGGTCAGGAGGGCCGCTCCGAAAGCCTTTCTCATTTCATTCCGCACAGGTTCTCGTCGATGCAGGCCGAGGCGGCGTGGGCCGCGATGGCCCCGTCTGCAGCGGCGGTAACGATCTGCCGGAAGGGCTTGGACCTGATGTCGCCGGCCGCGAAGAGCCCCCGGATGGAGGTCTGCATGTTCTCGTCGGTGACTATGTACCCCTGCTCGTCTTTCTTGGCCAGAGCCGCGAGCTCGGTCCTGGGAATCATGCCCACGAAGACGAAGACCGCGTCGCAGGGAAGGTCTTCCTTCTCGCCGGTCTTGACGTTCTGGAGGGTAACGGCGTTAACCTTTCCCGATACGGGGTCGGTTCCCTTGATCTCCGTGACCACCGTGTCGAAGCGTACCTTGATGTGGGGATTATGGAGGGTGCGTTCGGCGATGCCCTTTTGGGCCCGGAAGGTATCCCTTCGGTGGACCATGGTAACCCGGTCCGTGAGGTGGGCGAGGAAGCCCGCCTCGTCGCAGGCGGCGTCGCCCCCGCCGACGACCACGATGTGCTTATTGCGGAAGAAGGGCCCGTCGCAGGTGGCGCAGTAGGAAACCCCCCGGCCGTAGTATTCCCTCTCCCCGGGGCATCCCACGTGGCGGTGTTCCGCCCCGGTGGCGAGGAGCACCGTTTTCGAGACGTAGGTGACCGGGTTTCCGTCGCCGGTCTCCACTGGCACCTGGAAGATGTCCTCCCTGCGCCCAATGCCGGTGACCTTGCCGTAGGCGAACTGGGCGCCGAACTTTACCGCCTGTTCCTTCATGTTGGAGGCGAAGTCGAAGCCGTTGACGGGCTCGAGGATGCCCGGGTAGTTTTCAAGCTGGTCGATGAGAACCGCCTGGCCCCCCTCTGACTTTTCCTCGATGACGAGGGTGCGGAGGTTGGACCTTCCCGCGTACTGGGCCGCCGCGAGACCCGCGGCTCCCGCGCCGATAATGATGATGTCGTATAGGGTTTCCATGCCTTCAATGTAGGGAGTCTTCCCCCGGTCAGTCAAGCCAATAAACCCGGTCCGGGGCCTTCTCGGCGAGCCTGATCTGGGTATAGCGGCCGGAGCTCTCAACCCGTACGTCATGGGGGAAGTACACCGAATGGAGGAACCAAACCGCGTCGAGAATGTCCGGGAAGGAGTTGGAGGGGCAGTAGCGGAACCACAGCTCCCCGTTCTCTATCTGGCTTCGCCTCAAGGGGTCGGTCGTGGCGTCCGGATCGATCGCCGCCCGGAGCTGGCTTCGCAGGCCCCCGTACCAGGCGTGGGTTACCGCCAAAAGGTTAAGCTTTTTTTTGTCGTCCATGCGGTAAAGCTCATAGAGACCCGAAACGGAGGGAACCGAGTTGGTGATCTCGTATTTATCCGCCTTTTTAAGGGGAGACCATACGAGGGTGAAGGAGACCAGGGGGCCCGTCACGCGGGCCGAGAGGGATGGTTCTAGGGCGAACATAGGCCTATAATAGACCAATTGCGTCCTTTTTTACAGAACCCCTTGCCTAATGCACCCTATATTGGTATATTCTCGTGGTACGACAAGCGGAAGCGAGTGTACGCAATTGCTTCGCAATTTTGGCGCCTGTCCTTGGAACCTGCGGTTCCGGCGGGCGGCGTATGGAAATGGTCGAAGCAAATCGCTACGCGATTTTTGGCGCCGTACCCAAGCGGTAAGGGAGAGGTCTGCAAAACCTTTATGCATCAGTTCGATTCTGATCGGCGCCTTCTTAAAGTCCTTACGTTGTAAGGACTTTTTTTTCACACTACCCGAAAACGGGCGTGTCTTAACCAAAACTGTAAGCAAGTTGTGTAAGCAACTTGCCCTTACGGAGGTACAAGATGCGCCGTTTTTATTTGTATCGACGGGGTAAGTACTGGTATGCGCAGCTGGGGAACCCTGAAAC
>QKDA01000198.1 GCA_003246765.1 Spirochaetales bacterium
GGTGGTTTCTACCACGCCGAAGAAGAGGATGTAGCTGTATGCCCGAAGCACCGCGGCTTCGTCGTAGGACAGGGGGAACGCTTTCCCCGCAGATAGCTGAAAAAGAACCACGGCACCGGCGAGGAAAACGCCGCCGAAGGCCAGGGTTGCCCACTGGTGGCGCACGAAAAAGCTGAAGCAGATGATGTAAAGATTCGCCTGTACGAGGTAGGTCCCGACGCCGATGACGGCGTTGCCCCCCGATATTGCCAGCAGGAGCATGGAGAGGGCGAAGTTAAGGGCAATAACCGCCGGGGGGAACCGGAGAAAGTCCTCGTCGGACATTTTGGAACGGAAAGCCCAGAGGGTGATCCCTGCGTTGAAGGCTACCATCCCCCCGCGGAAACCCGCCCTAAAGGAGGACGCTGCGGAAGATTCCGCGAGGAATCGAAATTCCGCGAGCAGGGCCAAGGTATATACAGTGGTGAAGAAAACCATGATCCACTTGAAAACGCGGCGGAACAGGGCCGTCTCAAAGGCGTCGGAAAGGGGGTTCATATTTGTTATTATGTGTTAACTCGGCAGGAATTTCAAATAGGGGCTTACGGGCTTATCCGGCGGCGTTTCCGCACGCTACCCTCCCACGGCGAGTCCCGATTCCACGAAGCTGAAGTAGCCTCCCCGGGGGCTCAGGATCAGGTGATCCAGGAGGGCAATACCGAGGATGCTCCCCGCCTCGGCGAGCCTGGCCGTGATGTTTCGGTCTTCCTCGCTGGGTTCGAGCTGACCCGAGGGATGGTTGTGGCACACGATCACCGCCGCCGCCCGGTCTGAAAGGGGGTCTGCGAAGACCTCCCGGGGATGCACGATGGTCCGGTTGAGGATGCCCACGCTCACCACCCGGATCGCCAGCACCTCGTGGGCGCCGTTGAGGGAAACGCAGAGGAAGTGCTCCTGTTTGCGGTCCGCGAAATGGGCGACCAGGGGGAACACGTCCTTTGCCGAGGAAACCCTGCGCAGGGCCGCACCGGAATAGCGCCGGCCGAGCTCCAGGGCAGCGAGGACCACCGCGGTTTTGGAGTCGCCCATGCCGGTTATGGAGGCGAGGGCGGAGCGGGTTCCTAATTCTCCTCCCCCCGACCCGGACCCGTCCAGGGCCTTAACCACCCGTTCGGCGAGGTCAAGTACCGGAAGCTCCCGGGTGCCCGTGCCGAGGGTTAGGGCTACCAACTCCCGGTCGCTCAAGTGCCCCGCCCCCCGGGATCGCATCCGTTCCCGGGCGTCGGGCTTTCTGTTCTTCGTCTGTTCCATGGATTCCCCCGCCGCCCTTGTCGGGGACTAACGTCGGCGTGCCCGAAAGTTATCCCGCCGAGGAAAACGCGATAGTCCGCTCCCGTCCGCGCCGATACTTTTGGCATGAACCCATCCGCCTCATGCCGCCTGCCTCGGGGGCCATCCCCCGCGGTTCTGCTTGCCTCGGCTGCCGCGGGCCTCATCTCGGCCCTTGCCCTCGCTTCCTGCGCCTCCGCTCCCCGCTCCCTCCCTCCCGAGAGGGTTTCCCCGCCCCCGGTTCCCGAGCGCATTATGGGAACGGGCTTCGCGGGCGCCGACCTCATGGCCGCCTTTCTCCTCGCCAATAATCCCTCCCTGGAACCCTCCCGCGCGCGGGACATGGCTGACCTTTACCGGGAGGAGGCCTCCCTGGAGGGGGTTAACGCCGACGTGGCCTTCGCGCAAATGTGCGTGGAAACGGGATTCCTCAAATTCGGGGGGCTCGTGACGGAAGACATGAATAATTTCTGCGGCCTCGGCTCTATCGGGCCGGGCCAGAGGGGCCTGTCCTTTCCGGACCCGAGGACGGGCGTGAGGGCCCACGTGCAGCACCTGAAAGCCTACGGCTCCGCGGAGCCCCTCGCCCAGCCCTCCGTGGATCCCCGGTACCGTTACGTACAGCCCAAAGGAAAAGCCCCGCTGGTGGCGGGGCTTTCGGGAACCTGGGCGGCGGACCCGGAGTACGGCAAGAAAATCGCCGGGATGCTCGCCCGGCTTTACGCGGCCTCGTAGGGCGTCAACGCCCTCAGCCGATGACGGTTCCCACGAAGGGTTTCCCGTCCAGGATAGCCCGGAGGTTATCGATGTTCCTTCCCGCGGCGCATACCACCTGGATCCCCGCCTTTTGGGCGTGGGAGCTCGCCACGGGATCGAAGGGCACGTTCTTGCCTGGCACCCATTCGTCGCCCACGATGGCCCGGAAATCCTCCCAGGAGATGGCGTCTATGGGCTTGGCCTCGGGATTCACCCTGGGGTCGTCGGTATAAACCTTGGCGATGTTCGAGAGATTCACCACCCGCTTGGCGTCGAAGCGCTCCGCCAGGAGCACCGCGTCGTTGTCCGTGGAAAAGCCCGGTTTCCAGCCCGCGGCCACCATGATCCTCCCGCCGAAAACCTCTACGGTCGTCGGGTCGTATACCACCTCCGAGGGGCAGATATCCCTGAAGAGGGCCTTCACGAGCTGGGCGTTGAGCCGGGTCGCCATGATGCCGATCCAGTCGGCGGTCTCGTCGTCCGGGGTATCGGTTACCGCCCGGTAGGCGTTTTGGTAGGACCGCGCGGGGCCGCCGCCGCCGATGACGAGAATGAGCTTGCGGGAAGAATCCTCCGCCAGCCAGGAGCGGACCAGGGACCCGAAGGCCGAAAGGAATTCCGGGTCCGGGGCGTCGGGGGCCACGATGGATCCGCCGACGGAAAGAACTGTAACCATGATGGGGTTTCTCCTTAACGTTGCGTTGAATTTACGACGGGCCGCGCGTCAGTAGACGCCGGACACCTTGGGTTCAGCCCAGTAGGAGGTATACCCGGTGATATTTCCGGCGGATTCTTCCCATATCGGCTGAAGCGCCCAGGATCGGCTTCTCCAGACCACCTTGCTGTTCGGGAGCATCGGCGTCTGGTCGGTCCATCCCCTCGAGAAGGCGATGTGGTTAACGTCGAGGCTGCCGAAACTGCGTCCCACGGTCCCGTCAAGGGCGGGTATGGCCAAATCAACCGGGACCCACCCGAAATTTTCCACGTAAAATTCCGCCCACCAGTGTACGGCGCCTTGGCGGTTCGCGTCAACGAGGATTCCCGCCACGGGGACCGCCGGAATTCCCAGGGACCGGGCCATGGCGCAGAAAAGCACCGAAAGGTCCTGGCTGTCTCCCCGTTTGTCGGTGAGGCTTTGGGCGGCGGTATTTCGGGGATTGACGTTTCGGGACCAGGCGATATTCGAGCCTATCCACTGATAAAGGAGGTTCGCCTGTTTCCAGGGATTCTTCTCCTTCTTCACGACCGCCGCGGCTTGGCTCGCAATGGCCGGATCCGAGGCGGGCACGAGGGAGTCCGGGGCCGTATAGGTGGTATAGAGGGGCTCCGTAACCTTTTCGTAGGGCTTGACCCGGGCCTCGTTCACGGAGCAGTCGACGCTGTAGTTCGTGATTATGAAGCTGTGGGTGATCTGCCTTTTATCCCCTTCCACGAGGTTTTCCAACCGGTGCAGGATCGCGCCCCGATAGTCCTCCATGTAGGGCTCCACGGAGGACGCGGTGATGCCAACCGCCTGCTGGGAGGGGGTTTCGCTGGGGCGGGGAATCCGGAGGTACAGGATATTGTCTCCCGCGGCGACGACGTTTGTCACGCTTACCTCCGCGGACAGCACGTAGGTTCTCCGGGTGCCGAATTTCTTGATTCCCGCGGGATTCGTCACGTTCACCTGCATCCCGTTGCTCAGGCCCCTGTCTGTCTTGACGTAAACGTTGCCTGACACGGCGCCGTCGGGAACCCGGATCCGCACCTCCTTGTCGCTCCAAAACTCGTAATCGAAGTCGTGCTCCGAGCAGGGGATGACCGAAAGCTCCGTCTGGGTGGAGCCGCTGCGGGGAATGGCGGGGTCCAGCTGCCAGGAAAAGAAAACCTGGGACTGGTTTCGGGTAATGCCGAAATTTGACCCCGAAAGGGTCAGGGTTCCCCGAACGGGAACCTGGGCGGCGCTGACCGCCGAGATCGCGGGAAGCCCGGGGTCGGCGCGGTCCCGGACCGAAACGGGAATGTTTTCCCGGTTGGCGAACAGTTCGGGGTTGCTTCTTCCCGATCGGGAATGGACGAACAGAAGCCCGTCCACGACGGTGGAGGGCAGGGTGAGCATGATGACCTTGTCGTTCCAGCTCAGGTAGGTCGACGAGGAAAGCCGGTCCCCCCCGATCTCGATCCAGGAGTCGCCCCGGTCGTGCCCGAAATGCTTTCCCCTGATCACGATCACGTCCCCGGGTTCCCCAATGGCGGGAGACAGGGACTCGATAACCGGCTTTCGGTTGGCCGCGAGGGAGACCGCTGAGAAGAAGAGCGAGAACAGAAGGAAACCTGCCGGGAGGAGGAGAAACCTCATCATCGGGTGCTTGCGGAAGAGCAGTGAGAGAAAAGCCCTCATTTATTCATGCTCGCCGTGGTTAAGAGGCCCTCCCGGGCCGCGAGAAGGGAGTCTTCTATGCCCCCGAAGTGGGTAAGGTCCGGGAGCTTGATGATGATAATCTCCGCTGTGTTGAAAAGATCCCCGTCCGTGGAGAACTGCTTCGCGAAGTCCACCATGGTGAAAAGCTGGGGGTTCGAGACGAGAAGCTGCCCCGTCACCGATTGGGGAAGGGGATCGGGGCTGTAAATTGGAGAATCCCGGGACACGGTAAACGCCCCGGCGGGATGGAGCAGGGCCGCCGTCTGGGGGGCCGCGTCGGACGCCGATCCCCGGGACGCGACGAACACGAGGCTCGAGGGCAATACCACCGCGGCCGCGAGGACCGCCGCCAGGGCGGGAAGGGGCATGCGCACGGTTCTGCGGGCCCAGGCATTTTGGGCTCGGGAAATTCCCCTTCGCAGGGTCGAGGGGGCGCTTTGTTCCCTCGTCCGTTCGGACAATCGCCTGTATGAGGCCTCAAGCCATGCCTCGTCCGGTTCGGGAAGTTTTGCCGAGGCCCTTAATCCCTCGCGGATCCGCTCGTACTGCCCGTACCTCCGCTCGCAGGCGGGGCAGTTTTCCATGTGGGCCATGAGCTTTTCCTTCCACGGGGAGGGTACTTCCCCGTCCAGGAGGGCGGAATAGAGATCCGAATCAGGGCATGTAGACATCCTCTTCTCCTATCAACCGGGACAGGTGCTCGCGGGCCCGGAAAACCCGAACCTTCACGTTTCCCTCGGTGATGCCGAGGACCCGTCCAATTTCCTTGTAATTGAGCTCCCCGTACTCCTTCAGGTGGAGCACCACCCGGAGGTTTTCGGGCAGCTTTTCCAGGGCAAGGCGAACCCGTTCCACGGAATCGCTCTTGAGGAGCGCCGTTTCGCCGGATTCAACCTGACGGCGGTCTTCCTTGAGGGCCCGTTCGTAAGCCCTCCGCTCCCTGCCCTTGCGCTTGGCGTAATTGAGAGAGGCGTTCTTGACGACCCGTATAAGCCAGTATTTCGCGTCGTTTACCGAGGGAAATACCATGTCCTTTTCGGTCATCTTGATGAGGGCGTCGTGACAGAGGTCCTCTGCGGCCTCCTCGTTCCCGGCTATCCTGAAGGATACCTTGAAGATCACCGGCATCGCGTGGGCGTAAATCTTTTTGAAGTCCGCGTCGTCGTTGGCCCGAAGCGTTTCCGTAGTAGTAAACAAGCGATTCCCCCGATGGTTACGCGTCAGGCCCTGCGCCAGGTCGTGCCCGAGGGACTGTCCTCGAGTAAAATGCCTTCGTCCTTGAGCCGGTTACGGATCTCGTCGGCGAGAATGAAGTTTTTTTCCTTCTTTGCCCTGGTGCGCTCTTCAATAAGGGCCTCGATCCTCGGGTCTGAGCCGATGGCGGTTTCGTCGGCCTTTTTCTCGGCGAGGTTTTGCCGGGCAGTGCGTATGAGTTCGAGCCCGATCACCCTGTCCATGAGGGCTATCCCGGCGAGGGCGTCCGTTGCGGGAACGGAGGAATCCCGGGCAAGACCCTGGAGTTCCGAGAGGGCCCGGGGAGTGGCGAGGTCCTGTTCCAGGGCCTTGGTGAAGCGGTCAATGTAGGCCCGGGCCGGGGAATCGGCTCCCGGGGCTTCGGGAATTGCCGCCGCGGGATCCGCCGCGCCCGTCGCCTCCGCCGCGCCCGCCGCCTCAAGGAGGTTCTCTACCCGCGACAGGATACTTCGGCGGGAGTTTTTCGCCCCGTCCATGGACTCCCAGGAAAAGGTGAGCTGGCTGCGGTAGTGGGCCCCCACGAGGAAATACCGGTAGTCCAGGGGATCGTAGCCCTTGTCCACCAGGGTTTGCAGGGTAAGGAAATTCCCCGAGGACTTGGACATCTTGCCCTTGTCCATCACGAGGAACTCGTTGTGGAGCCAGTAGCGCACCCACT
>QKDA01000191.1 GCA_003246765.1 Spirochaetales bacterium
GAGGGGAGGCTGGAAGGCGAGTACGTCCCGGTTCAGGCCGTTTTTGCCTATGAGCCATCCCGAGTCTTTCATGGATTCGAGGATGAGGTCCGTGCATCGGGGGGCGTCGATTCCCTCGGCGCCGAGCACCGGAAGGCCGAGCATGAGGCCGAGACCCCGGGGCCGGCCGACCAGTGGAGCGCCTCCCTTCCCGGAGAGCGAAAGCTCCTCCGCGATGGCCTCAAGACGTTCCTTGAGAAGCGCTCCGAGCCGCCGTGAGCGTTCCGTGAGATTTTCCCTTTCCATGTAGTCGAGCACGGCCAGGGCCGCGGCGGCGGAAACCGGGTTTCCCCCGAGGGTGCTGGCGGAGGGCTTGGTGAAACGGGCCGCCAGGGCCGGGGTAGTCGCGAAAAAACCGATGGGAAAGCCGTTTCCCAGGGCCTTAGCCCCTACTAGGATATCCGGCTCCGCCTTCCAATGCTCCACCGCGAAGGTCTTCCCCGTCCGGGCGAAGCCGGTTTGCACCTCGTCGGCGATAAGCAGGGCGCCGGCCTTCCTGAGGCCGGGAATGACGATGTCGAAAAAGTCCGGCGCCAGGGGCCGGATACCCGCGTTTCCCTGGATCGGCTCGGCGATCAGGGCCGCGACCCGGTCTCCCCGCTCGGCTAGAATGCGCAAGGCGTCGGCGGCGTCCCGGGCGAAGTGAACCGGAGCCTTCTCCAGGAAGGGATCGGTCCTCCACATGGGAATGCCCGTCGCGGCGGCGGCGAGCCAGGTTCGCCCGTGGAGGCCCCCTTCCAGGGCGATAATCTCCTCCCTCCCCGTGGCCAAACGGGCCAAGAGAAGGGCCCCCTCGTTGGCCTCGGTGCCGGAGTTGCAGAAAAAGCTTTTCGAAAGCTCCCCCGGGAGGATGCGGGCCAGTCGTTCCGCCAGGAGCAGCGCGGGCTCGGTGAGGTAGATCGAGGTGGTATGCTGGAGCTTCCGCAGCTGCCCGACCGCGGCCTCGGTGATCTCGGGATTGCAGTGGCCGCAGGACATGACCGAAACCCCGGCGAAAAAGTCCGTGTATTCCTTCCCGGAGGCGTCCCTCAGCTTCGTCATGGAACCGGAGACGATCACCGGGGGGTTCGCGTAGAAATGATAGGTGCAGGGGACCATATAATCCCGCTTCTTGGCCAGGGCGGTCTCAGTATCCATGGGCGCCATAGGTAAACCCGCCTCCCGTCGGCGTGATCCCCTCCAGGGCCCCTTGGCCCCGCTCGGGATCGTTTAGGGCCGTCCGGCAGGCGGCTAGAACCGCCCGTGCCGCCTCGTCGGGGTAGGCTTGAATTTCCGCCCGCAGGAAGCCGAAACCCGACGCCGCGAGATCCGGGGCCTTCGGGAGGAGGGTGAGCTCCTTGCGGGGGAAGAGGTGGTAGCGGTTCCAGCAGTCTCTCAGGACCGTGAGCCGACCCGCGGGCGTCTCCAGCTCCGCCTTGGGGGACTGCCGCCCGGATACGTCGTGGTCCAGGTACATTACCGGAATGAGGCCGTGAAAAACCGCCTCCGCCTCGAGTCCTTCGGGGCAGTCCGCGGGAAAGGCGGCGAGGGATGCGAAGGGGAGCTCCGTTGAGGCCGCGAGGGTTTCGAGGCCCTCGGCCGCCCAAAAGCGCGAGGCTTCCCCGCTGTAGGCGTTGAGGGTCCAGTCTCCCGCGAGGGCGTAGCCGGAACCCCGGAGCCAGTCCAGGGCCCCGCCGTGGGTAACGAGGAATCCGTCCGCCGCGGGCCCGCCCTTGAGCCACTGGCGGAATATTTCGGTTTGATCGTCGCCCATCATGCGGGGAAGGGCTATGTAGAGCTCGCATCCCGCGTCTCGGCACTCGCGGCGGAGGGCCTCGAGCTCCCCCCGCCCCGGAAGGGCGGGAACGCAGGGCGCCGCCGCGCCGGGAAGGCAGGGCCCCGAGAAGTCCGAAGAGGGGGGGGAAGCCGGGAGCGCGGCAAGGAGGGGTTCCGCGGAAAGGTAGATGCGCCGGGGCCCGAATTCCAGGGCGAGTCTCCCCTGGGCGGCGGAGTTCACCCGGACCGTCAGGGCCGGCCCTCGGTCGGCCTTGGACCCCGCAGGTCCCGGTACGGGGTTAAACCGGGGTATCTCCCGTTCCTCCGTAGGCTGACTGAACATCTTTCCGGTGGAATAGAAGGCCCCGGTCCCTTCGCCCCTCCGGTTGAGGTTTCCCTGCCCCGGAAGGCCGAAGGCATAGCCCGTCGACCAGTCCCTCTTTCGGAAGGCCTCCATGCGCTCCTGTTTCGGGGGCTGCCGCCCCAGGGGATCCGCGAGAAAGGCGTCCAGGGCCTCGGCGTATTCCCTCACGAGCCGGGCGATAAAGTCACCCTGGCGCATTCTTCCCTCTATTTTAAGGGAACTTATCCCCGCGGCGAGGAGGTCCGGTATCCGGGCGATCATGTTCATGTCCTTCACCGCCAGGGGATAGGAGCGGCTTCCGTCTTCGGGGTCGCCGCGCATGTCGCGTTCGCAGGGGTCGGAAAAGGGCCATCGGCAGGGCTTGAGGCATCGGCCCCGGTTGCTGGACTGGCCGAAGAGATAGGAGGAATAGAGGCATTGGGAGCCGTGGGCGACGCACATGTCCCCGTGGGCGAAGTATTCGAGCTCGACCGAGCTTTGCGCCGCGATGCGGGCCGCCTCGGCGAGGGGCATTTCCCGGGAAAGAACGACCCGGCGGATGCCGTGCCGCTCCAGGAACCGCACCCCGGAAAGGCTGTGGACGTTCATCATCACCGAGGCGTGGAGGGGAATCCCCGGGCAGTGCCGCTGGGCCAACGAAATAACCGCCGGGTCCTGGACGATAAGCGCCGAAGGGCCGAGGCCTGCGAGGAATTCGAGGTAGTCCGCGGCCTCATTCAGCTCTTCCCGGCCCGCGAGGCTGTTTACGGCGATATAGAGGGCCTTCCCTGCCCGGGCGGCCAGGGACACTGCCTCGGCGAGCTCTTCCCGGCTGAGGTTGTAGCCCTTGCGGATCATGCGCATGTTCAGGTTTTGTCCGCCCAGATACACCGCGTCGCAGGGCGTCGCGAGGATCTCGCGAAGGATTTCGAAAGTACCGGCGGGGGCCAGGAGCTCAATGTTCCTGCCGCCGAAAAGACGAGCCATGGCCGGGATTATACTTGATAAGGGGGACCCATGGAAAGGTAGGCGCCCTTGCGCGATACTTCTGGTAAGGAGGTTACCCATGAAACATGGCACATCCTTCGCAGAAAATCCTTCCGCGCTCCCTCAGGCTGAATCCTGGTTCGAGGCCGCCGCCGGGACTACCGACGGTTCCGGCCTCGCGGTAGAGGGCGCGGAAGGGGAAAGAAGGGCTTCTTGGCCCGAGGCAGCCGCCTTTTCCACGGATGCCTCGGCGTTCGCGGAAGACCTTCGGCGCTGAGTTTTTCCTAGATCAGAAACGCTCCCCCCCGGATGATGTCCCGTTCGGTACCGTCCCTGAGCACCGCCGTTACGTCTACCTCGTCCCCCCCTATCATCATGTCCTCGTGCACGCTGCCCGTGTTGAGCCCCAGGCCCAGCAGGCCCTCGTCGTCCAGTTCCCGGCGTTCCCTCAGGGTAAAGGGATAGGCCTTGCCGAGGGCTACGTGGCAGGCGGCGTTTTCGTCGTAAAGCCCGTTGTAGAAGACCACCCCCTCCCGGGCCATGGGCGAGGCGGGGTCCACCAGGGCGACTTCCCCGAGGTAGCGGCCCCGCTCGTCTATGTCGAAGAAGGCCTTGAGGGTTTCCGCCCCCTCGTCGGCCCCGTAGTCTACCACCCGGCCGTTCTTGAACTCAAACCAGGCGTTCAGCGGCACGGGGCCCAGGTTTTGGTGCATGGTAAAGGGCCGGGTCAGGCGCACGCGCCCCTCCGTTTTCGCCCAGTGGGGACTCGTGAAGATCTCCTCGGTGGGGATGTTCGCCATGAAGTCGGTGCCCTCCAGGGCGTGGTCAAAACCCCCGATCCACCGGGCCTCCTGCGCGAGGGCCACCGTCAGGTCCGTGCCGGGCCCGGTAAAGCGCAGGGCCGTCGCACCGAGGCCGTCCATGTAGGCGCTTCGGGCGGCGTCCCGCTCCATTTTCCCTTTCCAGAAGCCGACCGGATCGTCCAGGTCCAGGCGCATGATGCGGATGATCGCGTCCCAATACCGGGCTATGGCCTCGTCCCCGTCGAGGTTCGGAAAGGCCTTTTTTGCCATGGGAAGGGACGGTACGTAGCTGAGGGTCCAGGGCACGGCGTTCTTCATGATCGCTTCCTGCCGCGTCCTCAGGGCGGCGCCGAGGTCGCGGAAGAAGCGGGAGGCCGCCGCTGGATCGCGGCCCTCGTAGGCGTCCGCGTCAATCTCGGAAAGAATGGCCACGTTCTTCCATCCCGGCTGGACGGTTTCCTCCGTCTTGGCCTTCCAGTGTTCGGGGAACCAGTTTGAGTCCCTGCCGGGCCGCACCGAAAGGGCCGTGAACCGGGCGTCCGCCGCCTCCGGGAGCACGTACCTCGCGCCCCCGGCATAGGCCTTTTCCGCGAGAAGGAGGGCAAGATCCTCCTGCCCCCGGTCGTACTTGAGATAGATCTTGTCTCCCTCCCGGAAACCGACGGCAAAGAGGAGAAGATCGGCCATTTTTCCATAAATTATGTCGTTCATGCCCTCAAGGATACGGATTCGCGCGGTAAAAGGCAAAGGCGAATTCCCGGTCTCCCGCGTTTTCCCGACCCGGACGCCTCAGCTCAGGCGGTCAGGAAGTTCCTCGTAGGAAAAGAGCTCCCGATACTCCATGAAGCCCGAAAGGGCGTTGTAGGCGACGGGAATGCCCCGCTCCTCGAAAATAGCCACCGGGTTTAGTCCCCCGATGACGATGACCCCGCAGCTTCCCTCCCTTACGGGGATGTTGAGGAGGTCCCGGGAGGGCTGTCCGATGGTCAGGAAGGCTCCGAGCCCCGCCTCGCCGAGCTTTTTCGCCAGCTCTTGGGCGGCGTCGTGGCTTTCCCCGGGAATTTCCCGGAACCCCGCCCCGATTCGCCCGTTGCCCGTGGTAATGGCCCCGACGTAGTCGGTCATGCGGGAACGGATAAAAAGCTGCAGGGGATCGATGGATGTCCCGTCGTAGGAGATGAGCTCCACGAATCGGGTAGCCTCCCCCTCCTCAAGTTCCAGGAGACCCGAAAAGAGGGAGCGGGTGGGTATGCCCCCCTTGAGGAGGGCGCCGTTGAGGGTTACGGAGCAGACCGTGCAAAAGCCCACGTGCCCCGGGGGAACCTCGTGCTCCCCGATCCGCTCGCCGCTCTCCCGGACGCTCACGAGGGTTCCCATGCCGTAGCCCTGCCGGAATACCTCGCATACCTCAGGGACATGCTCCTGAAACGCCTTTTTGGGGACGAAGGCGGTGTTTATCACGACGGTGCCCTCCCTTCGCTCCAGGTCGAAGCTCATGCCGTAGGTCATCCTGTCGATGGTGGCGGTGAGGGAGCCAACCCGGGTGATGAGCTTTCCCGACTGCAAAGCCGATCTTCCCCGCTCGGTGATGATCCGGCCCCTCTTGCCCAGGGCCTCCGTCAGACCCTCCTCGTCCAGCCGCTGAAGATAGAGCCGGACCGTACGCTCGCTGAGGTCTCCTCCCCGGTCGCCGATTCGTTCCGTAAGCTCGCTGCCGCTTAAGGGAGCCGGGGACCGGGCCAGTTCTTCCAGTATGATCATCTCTTTTCGTTTCGTTTTCATGGAATCCTCCGCGCTTCGGGATGAGTATAGGCTGTGCCCTCTTTTTTGTATAGAGATTCCGGCAAAATTGCCAATTACATTTTTTTATCGATTCTGAGGCTAAATTGAATTTGACAAGCTTTTGAAAGGGGTTGATACTACAGCGGTGCCGAAACAAGACAGATATTTCGGCAATGGACTGCCAAAAAAAACGGAGGATGATTATGATTGAGTGGCCGAAGAGCAATGACGCCCTGGGCACCGTAAACCGCGGAAACGCCTGCGAGTCCGGACTGTGCTCCCTGTGCAGGGCCGACTGCCAGGGAAAATGCGAAACCTGGCTTTCAAGCCTGGTGGGACGGAAGCTTCTGTATCCCCGGGATTACGGAAAGACCACCGCCGGCGCCGACAGCGCCTGTCCCTCGGGGGCGGGGTACCATGCCCTTCGGATTCAGGGCTACGCCTACGGCACCAAGGACCTTCCCGCCGGGGTCACCTCCTCCGCGGACGACGCCATCTTCCCCAACGTCAATATCGAGACCGAATTCGGCAACGAGATAAAGACCCGCTGCAAGGTGCCCATCATGACCGGGGCCCTGGGCTCCACCTTTATCGCTGCGGATTACTGGGACTCCTTCGCCGCCGGCGCCGCCCTGTGCGGAATCCCCATCGTGGTGGGAGAGAACGTGGTCGGCGTCGACAAGCAGTCGATCCTCGAGAACGGGCGCATCCGAAAGGCCCCCGAGCTGGACCGGCGCATCAACGTGTTCCGCAAGTACTACGACAAGTACGGCGCCATCATCATCCAGATGAACGTGGAAGACACGAAAAACGGCGTGGCGGAATACCTCATGGAAACCTACGGCAACGAGATCGTGCTGGAGCTGAAATGGGGGCAGGGAGCCAAGGACATCGGCGGTGAGATTCAGGTAAAGGACATCGAGTACGCCAAGTTCCTCAAGGACCGGGGGTATATCGTGGATCCCGATCCCTACGATCCCACCGTGCAGGCCGCCTATGCCTCCAAGGCCGTCAAGGCCTTCGCCCGGCACAGCCGGCTTGGGGCCACGGACCGGCAGAGCGCCGATCAGGTGCGGGAATCCTTCATGACTTCCATCGCCTACCTCCGAAAGCTCGGCTACAAGCGGATATCCCTGAAGACCGGCGCCTACGGACTCGAGGCCCTGGCCATGGCGGTTCGCTTTTCCGCCGACGCGGGCCTGGACCTCCTTACCATCGACGGCGCCGGCGGCGGCACCGGCATGAGCCCCTGGAACATGATGCAGCACTGGGGCGTGCCCTCCCTGACCCTTCACGCCAAGGCCCGGGAGTACTGCGATATCCTGGCAAAGCGGGGCAAGAAGGTTCCGGACCTCTCCTTCGCCGGCGGTTTCGCCCGGGAAGACCACGTGGTCAAGGCCATTGCCCTGGGCTCCCCCTACGCGAAGCTCGTGTGCATGGGCCGCGCCCCCATGATCCCGGGATACCTCGGCAGCAATATCCAGGGCGTTTTCCAGCCCGAGAAGAAGGCGGCGGTGAAGGGCCACTGGGACGAGCTTCCCGCGGCGGTCAAGGCGATCGGAAGCACCCCGGAAGAGATTTTCTCCTCCTGGGAAGCGGTGAAGAAGATCGTCGGCGCCGACGGGATGAAGGACATTCCCTGGGGCGCGGTTGCCATGCACGCTTACGCGGACAAAATCGCCTGCGGCGTCCAGCAGTTCATGGCCGGCGCGCGGAAGTTTAAGCTTCAGGGGCTTAACCGGGGAGACCTCATGGCGGTTAACCGGGAGACCGCGGAGATCGCCGGGGTTTCCTACGTGACCGAGGCCCTGGAAGAACAGGCCCTGAAGGTGCTTAAGGCGTAAGCGGCGGCGCTTGACCCCCTGGCGGGGGCAGGCGTACACTCGTACGCACATGCCCTCCCAGGAACCGCTTCTCCGCATTATCCCCGAATATCTCAGCGACGACGTGCTTTTCAGGCACGTATACCCGGCCATGACGCGAACCTATTATTGGTCGGACCTGTGGGAATCGGGCTTTTACGTGGCCTTGGCCCGCGCGGGATTCATCAGCGTATGCGCCGAGTTTCCCGACGCGGGCTTTTTGCTGCTCCCCCAAATCCATGACCGCTGCGCCGTGCTCGACTGGAAGGACCGCCGGGTCCCGAAGTCCCTTCGGGGGCCCCTCAGCCCCGGCCGTCTCGCCGGGGAGGGACTCTCCCTCAGGATAACCCAGGACATAGAGGCGGTTCTCGAGGGGCTTGAAGCCTCCTGGGGCGGCGAGTCCTGGCTGCATCCTCCCTATAAAAAACTCATGAGAAACCTCGCCGAAAGCGGCTCCGCGTCCGGGGATCGGCCCGGTTCCGACCTATCGCTGTTCGCCGTGGAACTCCATGCCCGGGATTGCGACAAGCCCGTGGCGGGAGAGCTCGGTTACGTGATCGGCTCAACCTGGACGAGCCTTTCGGGGTTTATGCACCCCGATCGCCGGCGTTGGAACAATATGGGCAAGGTTCAGCTTCACTGCCTGGGTGCCCTGCTGGAATCCGCGGGGTTTGCCTTTTGGAACCTGGGGCAATGCCAGATGCAGTATAAGCTGGACCTGGGCGCCCGAATCCTGGATAGGAGCGACTTTCTTTCAAGGTGGCTCGCCGAACGGGATCGGGATCCGCCCCGGCTTTTTTTGGGGCTTAAAGACAGGATCATTCCCTGCGCGGAGCTGATGCGGTCCGAATAGTCAGGGGCGTGAAGGATGGGCGGTCTGTACTGGGAGGGGTAGGAGAGCCCAGGCGGCCCCGAGGACCGCCTGAGGGGGGGATCACTTCTTGTTGACGAGATCCTTGAGGGCCTTGCCGGCCTTGAACTTCGGGGTCTTGGACGCCTTGATCTTGATGGTCTCGCCGGTCAGGGGGTTGCGCCCGGTGCGGGCGGAGCGGGAACCGACCTCAAAGGTGCCGAAACCGATCAGCTGCACGGAGTCGCCCTTCTTGAGGGCCTTGGACACGGTATTCGTAAACGCCTTGAGAGCGGCCTCAGAGTCCTTCTTGGTCAGCCCGGTTTCTTTTGCGATAGCTTCGACAAGTTCTGCCTTGTTCATGGATTTGCTCCTGATTGGATAAATTTAGCTTAACTATACCACCGAACGGGAATTTAATCCACGCGGTTTGCCAGTTTAAATACGCCCACGGTGCCGATCCTGCCCTTGATTCGCTCGTCCCCGATCTTTTCGAGGGGATACCGGTCAGGCCGGTCGAGGGCGCGCACGGTGGCATCCGATATGAGCACGTCCGTGCCGTGGGTCTTGGTGAGCTGTTCGAGGCGGCTGGCGGTATTCACCGTATCTGAAATCACCGTGGAATCCATGCGCCGGTTCTCCCCGATGGTCCCCACCATGAGCCGTCCCGAGTTGATGCCGATACCGTACCGGATCGGGGATATTCCCTCCCCCAGGGAGCGGTTGAACTCCTCCAAAAGGGGCCTCATGGCCAGGGCCGCGTCCAGGGCCCGGTCGGGGTATCCCGGGAAGAGGGCCATGAACCCGTCGCCGAGGTACTTGTCTATGAAGCCCCCCTGTTCACGGATCACGGGTCCGAACCGCTCGAGGAAGGCGTTGATGAAACGGAAGGTTTCCGCCGGGTTCATGCCCTCGGAAAGGGCCGTGAAGTTTCGGATGTCCAGGAAAAAAACCGACATGAACTCCTCGGAGAAGTCGCCCAGGCGCACGTCCACGATGCTTTTTTTCGAGAGGAAGCCCAGTACCTCGTGGGGAATGAAGCGTTCCAATGACTGGTTGAGGTTCTCCAGGTCCCGGGAATAGCCCTCCACCATGGAAAAAAGCTTTGAGAAGCGGGCGGAAAGGAAGAAGCTCTGGGAGAAGGTGAACACGAAAAGCCCGATGGTGGACATGTAAAAGCTTTCGATTAGGCCGTTCGAGAGGAGCACGTCGTTGGCCACCGTAACCGACATGATCAGGACTCCCCCGATGATGATGGCCGCCCCGTCTTCCCTCTTGTAGGCCGCCGCGGCGAGGGCCCCAAGAATGTAGAGGGCTCCCGCGAGGATCAGGTACTCCATCCATGGGAGAAACCGCTGATGGAACATGGCGGGGGTGAAGATCTCGAGAAGGGCCCAAAGGAATCCCGCGGCGGCGGCGGCCCAGACCGCCTCCCTTCGGATATAGCGGGGAAAGAGGAATTTGAAGAAAAGCAGGAACAGGGGCAGTGTCAGGTGGGCGGAAAGGTGCTCCACCGTGAAGGCCGCCTGCCAGCCGGCCCAAGTTTGCGGGAAGGCCTCGAGCAGAATCCGCTCCCCCATGATAAGGTTGCGGACGGTCATGGAAAGGCAAATAAGGGCGAAAACCAGGGTAGTGGGGTCTTTTCGCCGGAGCAGGAAGAGGCCAAGGTGGTACAAGCCCATAAAAAGGAGGGATCCCCCCACCAGGGCGGCCGTCACCAGGTCGCCTTGTCGTTTGGCCTCTATCGCCTTCCGGGGGCCGAGGGTGGGACTGTCCCAGATACCGGTGTAGGGGGCGGCGAAATTGGCGATTTGGAGGGTAATGCTCACCCTGTCGCCCTCGGCGGCGAAGGGCACGACGGTTATGCCGTTGCTGGGCACGAAGAGGCTGCGGTCGGCGGAAACCTTCCCAATTTCCGCCTTGAGTTCTCCGTCCACGTAGAGGGCGCAGGCGGTGGAGGCGTTCGGGAGCCTGATCGCCCATTCACCGCCCCTGGAGGGCAGGATAACCTCCAGGGCAAGGGTCGCGGCGGTGTCGAGCTCCGACTGGGGAGTGAAGGGCCCGAGCTTCACCCACTGGGAGGGGACCGCTTGGAAGGCCGCCTCGCCCAGAAGGGACCTCTTTCGGCATTCCTCGGGGGAAAGGAGCTCCCGGTTCCAGAAAAGCCATTCCCCGCCGAGGCGGTAGAGGGCCTCGGGGTCGCGGCCGGAGAGGTCGAGTACGCCCCGGGAGGCCGAGGGAATGGGTTCCTTCCCGTCTACCGGCTGCCCGCAGGAGGCGAGAAAAAGGGATGCGGAAAGGGCGGTTCCGAGGACCGCGACCAGGGGGCCGTTGAAAGGGGATAGGGCCATGCCTTGTATTGTAACCAGTAGGGGCTTGGGTTGTACAGGTTCGCGGGGCGGGAAAAAATCGATTACAGTAATTCTATGGAGTTCTCGGTGCTCAGGGACATCGAACGAGCCGTTCGCTTAAGCTACTCCCGCCTGGAGGAGGGGGAATTCTCCTTCCTCGGCTCCCGGCGCGAGGCGGTTCTTTCGGGGCTTCCCTCCCTTCTCGGCCGGATAGCCTCCCTGAAAACCGCCGCGGCCCGGGGCTCCCTCGCCATGGACTTCGCGATCGGCGGTCCGGAGACGGAAGCCGACAGCCCCTGGCCCTCCCTCCCTGAGGGTTCCCGCCATCGAAGGGCGCTCCTGGATCCCCCCGCGGAAGGACTCCGCAGCCTTTCCCTTGCCCTGGTTCACGGCTCCTTCGATCCCTTCCACTTGGGGCACCTGTTCATGGGACTCGACGCGGTAGCCGACGGAACCTGCGATTTTGCCCTTTTTATGCCCAACGCGGACCGGAATCAGGGAGGGGCCACGGTGAAACCCGATAAGAGTCCCTACCCCTGGAGGGCCCGGACGGTTCTGGAGGGAGGGGTAGACGACCTCTTTCCGGCAGTCCGTTTCTGTTCCTTCGGTTACCGGGGAGGAACCGTTGAGAGTCACCTGAGGCTTTTGGAGGCTAACCGGTCGCTTCTTTGCGGGATTCCGGAAACGACCCTCTGGATTATCCTGGGCTCCGATATTCTCTATAGGGAGGGTTTTGCCCAATGGACGAACGGAACCTACGGAGCCATTCTGGAAAGGGCCGCCCTGGAGGGGCTTCGGGTATGCTTTCGGGTGGTGGAGCGTTCCGGGTACCCCGTGCTCCGGGACAGGCTTGAGGCGCTTGTTTTTCCCTGGGTTACGGTCAGCGAGATCTCCCTGGCCTCTTCCAGCGCCGTCAGGGCCGATCCGGTGGCGGCGGTATGGGTGTATCCCGGGGAGTTGGGCTCCCTTGAATCCTTTTTGCTCTACGGTTCTCCTCGACACCAGATTTAGCGGTAAATCCCTTGCGTAACACTGTAATTAGTGTTATTACTAGTAGTAATTACTACTAATAGGTTGAAGGTATGGATATCGTAAAAAGAACGGGTAGTCGGGAGCCCTTTTATCCCCAAAAGATACGGGCGGCCATGGCGGCGGCCTTTGAAGACGAGGGTCCTTGGGCAGAGCTCCTGGATAGCATGACCGCAGAGGTAGTTTCCTCGGTTGAGGCGTCGGGAGAATCCCCCTCCGTGGAAGGGGTTCAGGACCTGGCGGAACGCGCCCTTATGGCCCACGAGCGCTTTGACGAGGCCAAGCGCTTCATACTCTATCGCGACAACCGCTCCCGTCTCAGGGAGACCCGCCTTTCCCTGATCGGGTTTTTTCCGGGGGATGACCGCCTGCACGGCGTCCTTAAGGAGATACAGGGATCTTTTACCGAGGACGAGTACGGCCTCGATCACCTGCTTCAGAAATTCCGCTCCTTCAGGACCGAGGCGATGGAAGGGGAGGAATCCCTCAAGGCCCTGGTACGGGCCGCGGTGGAGCTCACCAGTCAGGAGGCCCCCCGGTGGGAATTCATCGCCGCCCGGCTGGAGCTGGCGCGGTTTTACCGGGAATTGGAGGGGGAACGCTCCCGGCGGGGCTACGGCGATTTCTACGAGGTCCTTTCGGCCCTGGCCTCGGAGGGTCTCTACGGGCAGTACGTGCTTCTTTCCTATACGAGGGAAGAGCTTTTGCGCCTGAGCGCCCTCATCGATCCCGAGCGGGACAAACGGCTTACCTGGAGCGCCTTGGACATGCTCCTCAGGCGCTACGTAATCCGCACCCGGGACCACCGCCCCGTGGAGAGCCCCCAGGAAATGTTTCTCGGCATCGCCCTCCATTTGGCCATGAACGAGAAGACCGACCGGGAGCGGTGGGTCGCCCGGTTTTACGACGTCCTTTCCCGGCTGGAGGTCACCGTGGCGACCCCCACCCTTTCCAACGCCCGAAAGCCCTTCCATCAGCTTTCTTCCTGCTTTGTGGACACCGTGCCCGATTCCCTGGACGGGATATACCGGAGCATCGACAACTTCGCCCAGGTTTCCAAGTACGGCGGCGGCATGGGACTCTACTTCGGCAAGGTAAGGGCCGTGGGAGGCCCCATCCGGGGCTTTCAGGGGGTCGCCGGCGGGGTGCTCAGGTGGATAAAGCTCGCCAACGACACCGCCGTGGCGGTAGACCAGCTCGGGGTGCGTCAGGGCTCAGTGGCGGTGTGGCTCGACGCCTGGCACCGGGACCTGCCGGAGTTTCTCCAGATCAAGACCAACAACGGCGACGACCGGATGAAGGCGCACGACGTCTTTCCCGGGGTGTGCTACCCGGACCTTTTCTGGCGCCTCGCCCGGGACGGGATCGACGAAAGCTGGCACATGATGTGCCCCCACGAGATCCTGACCGTCAAGGGCTGGTCCCTGGAGGATTATTGGGGAGAGGAGTGGGAGAAGCGCTACCTCGAGTGCGTCTCGGACCCGAGAATCTCGAAGCGGTCCATGCCGGTAAAGGAAGTCGTCCGGCTGATCCTGAAGTCCGCCACCGAGACCGGGACCCCCTTCGCCTTCAACCGGGACCACGTGAACCGCATGAACCCCAATTCCCACGCGGGGATCGTCTACTGCTCCAACCTCTGCACCGAGATCGCCCAGAACATGAGCCCCGTGGAGCTCGTGAAGAAGGAAGTGGTTTCCTCCGACGGGGAGACCCTGGTGGTGGAGACCACGAGACCCGGCGATTTCGTCACCTGCAACCTGGCCTCCGTGGCCCTGGGCAACGTGAACGTGGACGACGAGCAGGAGCTTGCCCGGGTTGTTTCCACCGCCGTGAGGATGCTCGACGACGTGATCGACCTTAACTTCTACCCCCTCCATTATTCGGAAATCACCAACCGGCGCTATAGACCCGTCGGTCTCGGGGTGAGCGGCTATCACCACCTCCTCGCGAAGCGGGGAATCAAGTGGGAGAGCGAGGCCCACCTGGAGTTCGCTGACCGGCTTTTCGAGAGAATCAACCGGGAGGCGATCCGGGCGAGCGCCGAGCTGGCCCGTGAAAAGGGGCCCTACGGCCTCTTTGAGGGCTCCGACTGGCAGACGGGGGCCTATTTCGACAAACGGGGCTACGCCGGCCCTGAATGGGACGCCCTCCGCGCGGAAGTGGCCCAAGGGGGCATGCGGAACGCCTACCTCATGGCCGTTGCCCCCACGAGCTCCACCTCCATCATCGCCGGAACCACCGCGGGGCTCGACCCCGTCATGAAACGCTTCTTCCTGGAGGAGAAGAAGGGGAGCATCGTTCCCCGGGTAGCGCCGGAGCTCTCGATGAAAACCTTTTGGTACTACAAAAACGCCCACCTTATCGACCAGGAGTGGGTGGTCCGGGCCGCGGGGACGCGCCAAAGGCACATAGACCAGGCCCAGTCGATCAATCTTTACATCACCACGGATTTTTCCCTCCGCCGGGTTCTCGGCCTCTATATACGGGCCTGGGAAGAGGGGGTAAAGTCGGTGTACTACGTGCGCTCCCAGTCCCTCGAGGTGGCGGAGTGCGAAACCTGCTCGAGCTGAAGGAGAAACCGAGACCATGAGCGAAACCCTTACGCGAAAGCCCCTGTTCAACGAGCACGGCGACCTGGAGACCCAGGCGCGGCGGATGATCGGGGGAAACACGACGAACCTGAACGACTTCAACAACCTCAAGTACCAGTGGGTTTCCGAATGGTACCGCCAGGGAATGAACAATTTCTGGATCCCCGAGGAGATCAATCTCCAGCAGGACGTAAAGGACTACCGGCTCCTTTCGCCCCCGGAAAGGAAGGCCTTTGACCGCATCCTTTCCTTTCTCGTGTTCCTGGACAGCATCCAGACCGCGAACCTGCCTTCCCTGGGCGCCTTCATAACCGCCCCGGAGGTGAATCTCTGCCTCACGATTCACGCATTTCAGGAGGCGGTTCACTCCCAGAGCTACAGCTACATGCTCGACACCATCTGCTCCCCCGAGGAAAGGAACACCATCCTATACCAATGGAAGGACGACGAGCGGCTCCTCTCGCGGAACCGCTTCATTGGGGACCTGTACGAGGAATTCCAGCGGAAACAGGACGGCCGGTCCCTGGTACGCTCGGCGGTGGCGAACTATATCCTGGAGGGGATCTATTTCTACTCGGGTTTCATGTTCTTCTACAACCTCGCCCGAAACGGGAAAATGGGCGGTTCCGTTCAGGAGATCCGGTACATCAACCGGGACGAGAACACCCATCTCTATCTCTTCCGGCAGATCCTCCTGGAGCTCCGAAAGGAGCGCCCCGAGCTTTTCACGGAGGAGCTCTGCGAGGAATACCGCCAGATGATCCGGACCGGGGTAGAGGAGGAGATCCGCTGGGGGGAATACGTGATCGGCGACGATATACCGGGACTAAACCGGCTCATGGTGGGGGATTATATCCGTTACCTGGGAAATCTCAGGTCTACCGGTCTCGGCCTCGGGCTCCTTTACGAGGGGGGAAGGACCGAGCCCCCCTCCATGGCCTGGATTTCCCAATACAGCAACGCCAACCTGGTAAAGACCGACTTCTTTGAGGCGAAACCCTCGGCTTACGCCAAATCCACGGCCCTGACGGACGATCTTTAATTACCGGCTAATGGGTTGCCGCTTTCCCGCCGATAGGAAAAAAAAGACCGAGGGCGGGGCGCATGAATCCTGCCGCGGGGAGGCGAGCAGTGACTACGGTTTTTTCCCAGAACAAAATTCCCCAAACCATGCGGTATCAAGTGCTTCTCGCCCAGCGGGAACAGAATTACCAGAGCTTTTCCGTAGCCTCGATCATCGCCTTTACCATTTCGGTCATTTATATCCTCCAGCTCCTGTACGCCCCCGGTAAGCCCCTGTCTCCCTGGATGGACACGGCCTACCTCGCGATTTTCGCCTCCCTGGCGGGCTGCTCGCTCTTTTTTTTCCTGCTTCTCCATTGGCTCCACGAGCGTTTTCCCATCCGCTTCGAGAGCCTTTTCGTATATCTTTACGCCTTCTTGATGGTGGCCCTGTCCACCTCCCTGACCGTGCTGGACATGACCCACAGCAGGGAATACACGGGGATGTTCGTGGGACTCATCGCCGTTTCCGTCCTCTTAAGCGGCCCCGGCCCGCTGTACGCGGCCCTTTCGTGCCTCTCGCTCCTCATTTTCAGCCTGGGCTTTTTTTGCCTGTTCCGGTCCGAGGGGCTTAACGCCTACCTGCCGGGGCTCGTGAGCGCGGCGGTTTCCGCCGCTATCGGGGGGATGATGCAGGCGGGACGCGTCCACAACGAGGTGCTAAAGATTCACCTTCAGGACCTCAACCGGGAACTCCGGGAATATTCCTTCCGGGATCCCCTGACCGGGGTCAGAAACCGGCGCTTCCTCATGGAGTACCTGGACCAGCAGCGTCTCTTCGAGAACCGGCATTCCTTCGGGCTGTGCGTCGTCATCTTCGATATCGATCACTTCAAGAAGGTAAACGATTCCCTGGGACATCCCGTGGGGGACGTGGTGCTCAAGGAACTGGCCATGGTTACCCAGGGAGGCCTTCGGGATTCGGACATGCTTGCCCGCTACGGCGGGGAGGAATTCATGGCGGTATTGCCGAAAACCGCCATTGACGACGGTGTGGCGGTATCTGAGCGGCTTCGCGCGGCGGTGGAAGGCCATTCCTTTCCCGGGGTTCCCTGGCACATCACGGCGAGCTTCGGGGTTGCCCAGCTCCGGAGCGACGAAACCGTGGAGTCCCTCATTTCCCGGGCCGACATTGCCCTGTATTGGTCGAAAAAAGACGGGAGAAACCGGGTTTCTCGGGCGGGGGAGCACGGAAACGCCCCGGAGTTGGCCGAGTCTTAATAACGCTTCCCCCAGCCCCAAATTCCTCAGGGGCGCAGGAATTCTTCCCGTATGGGGGTAAAGCAGTCGAGCAGGGCTCCCTCTTCCAGGGCCCGCACCCCGTGGAGTATCCCCCGATCGGCGGTAAAACCCTCTCCCGGACCGAGGACGGCGGTTTCGCCGCCGACGGCCACCTCGAATCTTCCCGAAAGCACGTAGGTCACCTGGTCATGGTCCGCATGGGCGTGGGGCTCCCCGATACCCCCTGCGGCGAACCTTACCTCCACTGCCATGAGGCGTTCCGTGGGAGGAAGCACCTTCCGGCTTACGCCGCCGCCGAGATCCTGGACGGGTATCGAATCTTTCGTGAAAATCATGGCTCCTCCTTGACAGATCAATGTGATATACTAATATATTAGTGGTGGCTCCGCGAAAACGCAAGATAAATCGCGGTACCCCGGAGGCGTGAGTTATGCAGATGACCTTCAGATGGTTCGGTACGGGTTACGACCCCATCCCCCTTTCCCATATCCGCCAGATTCCCGGCTGTACCGGCGTCATTACGACCCTTTACGACAAGCAGCCGGGGGAGCATTGGGAGCGGGAACGGATCCGCGCCCTCAAGGAGGATGCCGCGGAAAACGGCCTTTCCATCGCGGGAATCGAGTCGGTAAACGTGAGCGACGCCATCAAGGCCGCCTTGAGCGACCGGGACCGGGATATCGAAACCTACATCGAGACCCTGGACATGCTCGGCTCCGAGGGAATCCGGATGGTCTGCTATAACTTCATGCCCGTGTTCGACTGGACCCGGTCGGAACTTGCCCGCCCCCGGGAGGACGGTTCCACGGTTCTCGCCTACGATCAGGAACGGATAGACGCCATCGACCCGGAAACCATGCTGGCGGGCATGGAGGCCTCCTCCAACGGCTTCATGCTTCCGGGCTGGGAACCGGAGCGGATGGCCCGGATCCGGGAGCTCTTCAGCCTTTATCGTGAGGTGGACTCGGAGAGGCTTTTCGGGAATCTCGTGTACTTCCTCAAGGCGATCATGCCCGTGTGCGAGAAGTGGGGGATCGACATGGCCATTCACCCGGACGATCCGGCCTGGCCCGTGTTCGGCCTGCCCCGAATCGTGACGGGTAAAGAAAGCATCATGCGGCTCCTGAAGGCCGTGGACAACCCCCGCAACGGCATTACCCTCTGCTCTGGGTCCCTTGGTTCCAACCCCGCCAACGACATTCCCGGCATCGTCCGCGCCGCGGGGACCCGAATCAAATTCGCCCACGTACGAAACCTTAGGCACCGCTCGCCGGGTAAATTCGAGGAGGCCGCTCACCTTTCCTCCGACGGTTCCCTGGATATGTACGCCGTGATGCGGGCCTTGGCAGATGTCGGCTTTGAGGGACCCCTCCGGCCGGACCATGGGCGCATGATTTGGGGCGAGCGGGGCATGCCGGGCTACGGTTTGTATGACCGCGCCCTGGGCATTGCGTACCTTAACGGCCTCGCGGAGGCCATCGGCCGGGAACGGACGGTTTCCTGATCCCATGGCCCTTTCAACCCGGCTTTTTCCCGCAGGCGGGGCTCCCCGCACGATAGCGGACCGTATTTACGGCGAATTGCGCAAGGCTCTCATGCTTTTGGACCCGGAGCCTGGGGCTCCCCTGGACATGAACGTCCTGTCGGAACGCCTTGGGGTGAGCCGCTCCCCGGTTCGGGAGGCCCTTCTCCGGCTTGCCGCCGAGGGTCTCGTGGACATCATGCCCCAAAGGGGGACCTTCGTTTCCCGCATTGACGGGGACAGGGCCCGGGAGGAGCGATTTTTCCGGGAAAGCCTCGAGGTTCCCTCTCTGGGCCTTTTCGTGGGAGAGGCGGAAGCATCCCTATTCGCGCGCTGCCGGGACGACATGGCGGCGGCCCTGGAAACCCAGAGGCTTGCCGCGGGAAGGGGCGATTACGAGGCCTTTTTTTCCGCGGACGACGGCTTTCACCGGGCCATATTCGCGGGAGCCGGTAAAATGAGGTGCTGGGAGGCGGTGATGTCCATGTCCGGCCATTACCGGCGCCTTCGGTTTCTCTCCCTGCGCTCCCGCTCGCTGCCGGACATGCTGCTCCAGGACCACGGGGATCTCTTCCGCTTAATTTCCGAGAGGAACGCGGAGGAAGCCCTCGCCGCCATGAAGCGGCACCTCGCCCGCCTCGATCTCGACGAATCAGCCCTCCGGGACGCATATCCCGGATACTTCGCATAGGGGAGTCATCCATGAAGCTTATCGACGCCCTCGGTCCCGCCAGGGACGAGTTTGAAAAGGCCGGTTTCATCCTGCCGCGGTTCGATCGCGAGGCTCTCAAGGAGCGAACCCGGGAGAGTCCCGAATGGGTCCATTTCGGGGCCGGGAACATCTTCCGTTCCTTCGTCGCCCTGGCCCTTCAGCGGGTCATCGAGGCGGGGGGGGCCGAGTCGGGCTTGGTGGCGGTGGGAGGCCGGGACGCGGAGTTCCTCGATCGGGCCTACCGCCCCTTCGATAACCTGGGGGTTCTGGTGACCCTGGGCAGCGACGGAAGCACCGAACGGACGGTTATCGGCTCGGTGGTCGAGTCCCTGAGCCCGGATCCCGCCGGAAACGACTGGAAACGCCTTCAAGAGATCTTCCGGAGCCCCTCCCTGAAGATCGCTAGCCTCACGGTGACGGAAAAGGCCTATACCCTGGATGACGGGTACGGGGAATACCGCAGCGAGGTTCTCAGGGACTTCGCGGCGGGGCCCTTCGGTCCCGAGGGAATAATGGCCAGGCTGGCCGGGCTGTGCCACGAGCGGTACGCCGCGGGGGGAAGCCCCGTCGCCTTGGTAAGCATGGACAACTGTTCCCAGAACGGAGACCGCATCCGCGCGGCCCTTTTGGTATTCGCCAATGCCTGGACCCTCGCGGGACACTGCAAGAGCGGCTTTTCCGCCTGGCTTTCGGATCCCCGGTCGGTGTCGTATCCCTGGACCATGATCGACAAGATCACTCCCTCCCCCGACGAGTCCATCGCCCGGGAACTCTCGGACGCGGGCCTCGAGGGCATGTCCGTTCACCGTACCCGCCTCGGTTCGGTGGCCGCTCCCTTCGTCAACGCGGAGGCCCCGGGCTACCTGGCCATCGAGGATTCCTTTCCAAACGGGCGGCCGAGGCTCGAACTCGGGGGCATCTACCTTACGGACAGGGGGACCGTGGAACGGATGGAGAGAATGAAGGTGGGCGCCTGCCTCAATCCCCTCCACACGGCCCTGGCGGTCTTCGGCTGCCTTCTGGGGTTCGAGCGCATTTACGATGAGATGCGGGATCCCGCCCTGTCTTCCCTGGCTCGCCGGCTCGGCTACGAGGAGGGGCTGCCCGTCGCGGCGGATCCCGGGATCGTGGAACCCCGGGCCTTCCTCCGGGAGGTTCTCGAAAGCCGCCTGGTGAATCCCTTTTTGCCGGACACGCCCTGGCGGATCGCCTGCGATACCTCCCAAAAGCTGCCGGTCCGCTTCGGTGGCACCCTCAAGGCTTGGAGGGAGAACCCCTCCCTGGACGAAACGGGGCTTACCTGGATTCCCCTTGTCTTCGCGGGCTGGTGCCGCTATCTCATGGGCGTGAACGACCGGGGAGAGCGCTTTGAGCCGAGCCCCGATGCCCGGCTCGCCCAGTGCGAGGCAGTGGTGGAGAAGATTCGCCTCGGCGACCGGGGTCCCTTCGAGGAAACCCTCAGGCCCCTCCTGTCGGACGCGACTATTTTCGGGACGAACCTTTTCGAGTTCGGCCTGGCCGACCGGGTGCTTTCATTCTTTGGAGAGATGGTTCGGGGTCCCGGGGCGGTCCGCGAAACCCTGGAGAGACTCCTGGTGCAGGGGCGCTAGTCCCCGGTCTTAAACCGTCCGATCTCGGAGAGCACCGCCCGGATTCCCTCGCGGTTGTCCCCGCTGAGGGAGACCACCTCGCCGAGGGCCTTGTTGATCTCCGTGGTTCCCGCGCTCATCTCGTCCATGCTTTCCTTGATTCGCTGGGTAATCTCCACGAGCTGGGCCATCTCGTCGAGGATGGCCTTGCTGCCTTCCCGTATGAGACTCGCCTGGGAATTTACCGAGGAGCTTTCCCCGCGCATGCGTCCCAGGGCCTCGAGTACCCGGGCGTTGCCGATGCCCTGCTCTTCCATGGCGGCGTGGATCTGCCTCTGCTGTTCCGCCACTCCCGCCACGGATTCCCGCACGCCGTTGAAGGCGCTGCCCGCCTCCTCCGAGGATACCACCACCCGGTCAATGGCCCCCTTGAGGTCCCTGAGCTCCCGGGTGATGGTCTTGGACTGGGCCGCGGCGTTTTCCGCGAGCTTCCTGATCTCGTCGGCCACTACGGCGAAGCCCGAGCCCGCTTCTCCCGCGTGGGCGGCCTCGATGGCGGCGTTCATGGCGAGCAGGTTCGTTCGGGCCGCTATGGAGGTGACGATGGTGTTCGCCTCCGCCAGGCTTGCGGATTTGGTTTCGATGGACTTGACGAGGCCTATCACGTCGCCGATGCGCCCGTAGCCGTTCTCCGAGAGGTCCTTCAGGTTTCCGAAGCTGTCGTTGATCCTCTCCAGGTTTTTCGTGACCGACTCGATGTTGGCGATCATCTGCTCCACGCTGGCGGAGCTGTCGGAGATGCTCCCTGTCTGGGCGTCGATCACCGACGAGAGGGCGTCGATATTGCGGGTAATCTCCTGTACCGTGGCGGAGGTCTCGTTTACCCCCGCGGCCTGGTCGAGAACCTGGTTTTTCACGCTGTCGATGTTTGAGTTGATCTGGAACACCGCGGCCCCGGTTTCTTCCATGTTGGCGGAAAGCTCCGTGCCGATCCGGGCGAGCCGTTCCCCGGAGCCCCTCACGGAAGAGACTATTTCCTGAAGCTTGGCGATAAAGCCGTTGAAGTCGTTGGCGAGCTTTCCCACCTCGTCCCGGCTCGTGACGGGAAGCCTCCGGGTAAGGTCTCCGTCGCCCGCGGAGATCTCCTCCAGGGCAAGGGCCGTTTTCTTCACCGGCGCCAGGAGAACGCTCGACTGCAGGACCACTACGGCCGACAGGAGGATCGCCGCGATCACGAAGGCCGCCACGAGCATCGTGAGCTGCCTGCGGGAGTCCGCCAGCATTTCCCGGCGGGGGACCGAGGTGGCCACGATCCAGGGCTGGGGCGCGTTCCCGATCCGGACGGGTACGAAGCTCTTGGCCATTCTCTCGCTGTCGCTTTCAGCGGGAAAGGCGCCGCTGAGGACGGTCATGGAATCCATGGCCGAGACTATGTCGTCCCCGTCGCTGCCCGCCAGTTCTTCAGCCCTGGTACCCGCGAGATTCCGGTCGGGGGCGTAAATCACGGTGCCCTGGGCGGAGAGGAGCCGCACGAAGCCGCTTTCGTAAAGCCGCTCGTTCATGAAAATCTGGACGAATGTAGCGAGGCGGATGTCTACCCCCACGACGCCGAGCACCCGGCCGAAACGGTTTTTTACCGGGGTGACGAAGGAGGTCATGAGCTCCGGGACGGAACCCACGGTGACCGTATAGGGCTCAAGAATCCGCTCCTGACCGGTGGAACGCACCTCGGAATAGGCCTGATCCAGCCAGGGGAGAAGCTTTGGCCTGTACGCCTCCAGGGTTGGGACGATGGCCAGTTCCACGAGGCCGTCCGTGCCGCTTTCCTTGAATTGGGGAAGATTCTGCAGGCTGTCGGTGGCCTTGTCAGGATCCATGGTCCATCGGAGACCGAAGCGGCCGTCCGGAGTTGATCCCGGTTTTCCCTCGAAAGCGGCGTCGAGGCCGTCGAAGGTTCCCGGTTCCCACACCGTCCAGATGCCGTAAAACCGAGGGTTGTTCTGAAGCATGGTCTTCAGGTAATCGGCGCCGTAAGCGCGCCTGACGCCCGGGGGAACCGACTCAAGGGTCGCGAGGTTTAGGGCGGCGTTTCGGGCGGTAACCACCACCCCGGTAATCTCGGTCGAGAAGGAAGCGGCGCGGGCGGAGGCGAGGGTTTCGGTGTACCGGACCGCCTGGACCGCGTTTGCCCGCTCGGTAAAGTAGTTCGTGGCGAGGGCCGTTATCGTCAGCAGGAT
>QKDA01000196.1 GCA_003246765.1 Spirochaetales bacterium
GTCGTCGAACAGCCGCTCAAACTCGGACAGCCGCTCGCCCAGGTGCTCGCAGAAGGAATAGGAGGCGGACATGGCGCTCTGCATGGCGCGGTTGTTGAAGTAGCCCTCCACGATCACGCTGCGGATCACCGTGGAGTACCGGGGCATAAAAAATCGCTCCGTGAAGGTTCGTATGATGCGCAGGGGCTCGACCCACTCCAGGGCGAAGGGGGTGAATTCCTGAACGAGGGCGCTGGTCGCGTCGTTGTACCCCTCAATGTCGAGGAGGGGTAGGTCGCCGAAGACCGCGCGGAGCTGGTTTTTGGTCTCGTCGCTCTGCTTGTCCTGGAGGAGCTTGCGGGAGTCCGAGTCAAAGGTATCCGTGATCCTTTCGCGGTAGCGCTCCCTGAAGGGAGCTTGCGCCACGGGGTGGGAGGGCACGAAGGCCGGGTCGTTTCTCGCGATTCTGATGATCGAGAGGAGGGTTTCCGCGGAAACCCGCTTGTCCAGGAGGAATCCCACCGCCTGGATCGACCGGGAAGCCCGCCCGCGGATGTCCTCGGTGAGTTCGGATTTTTTGCGGAGCGCGTCCAGGGCGGCCAGGGAGAGGGCCACCTGGGCGGAGGCGCGGGCGTCGGTGAGGAGGTAGTAAAGGTCCAGCAGCGCCGGAATAAGCTCGGCAACCTCTACCTGCCGGAAGCTCGGGTTTTCCACGGTGGACGACTGCCCGATATGGGAAGAAAAGGCGGGATCGAAATAGGAAAAAAGCTCGTTGAACTCGAAATGGACCAGGTCCGAAAGGGCCATGGCCGCCTTCAGCCGGTCCTCGGCCTGCTTTCCCGCGGGACCCTCGATCTGCTTCAGGTATTGGGCAAGCCTTTTTCCCTGTTCCTCTATCACCCGCTCCGCCGTGGCCTGGGAGTCGGCGATTTCCTGGGCCCTGGCGGCGAAGGTAAGATGGTCCCTCATGACCGCGAGGTCCGGGGGCAGCTCGGACTCAAAAAGCAGTTCCTGGAAGTGTTCCGACGAGCGTCGGTCCGCGGAGGCTACGGTGGCTTCGAAGATTTCCCGGGGGTAGGCGAGCATGGCGTTGAGCTGGTGGACTGCCGTGGGGAAGGCGGGCAGGAGGAATCCGTCGCGCCACAGGGGCGGATTCATGGCCCGCAGGTTGGCCTGAAGCTGCTTAAGCTCCGATTTCTTCCGGTACTCCGGCGAGGAGGAGGCGAAAAGGGATTCGAGAAAATCCTGGATGATGCGCAGCAGGTCTTCCAGAAAGGACATACGCCATTGTAGCGGGCGCCTCCTCCCGAGCACAAGTGTCCGGGGCGGCTTTTAGGGGTTGGGCAGAAAAAAACCGGCGGATTCGAAGATTCGGCGGTAGTGGTCCACGGTCTCGGCCTTCACTATTTCCGAACGAAGGGCGCCCCCCCCCTCGATTCCCTTGGTATAGGCGCAAAACCGCTTGCGCATCTCCCTGCAGGCGGCCTGTTCCCCGGAGTCGCCCGCCAGGGACAGCAGTTCTTCCCAGCCCGTAGACACGCGTTCCGCCGGGTCGATCTCGCGGTACGAGCCCCGGGTGAGCAATTCCCGGGTTTGGGTAAAAATGAAGGGGTTTCCCATGGCGCCCCGGGCGAACATGATTCCGTCGCACCGGGTTTCCCCCAGCATCCGCGCCGCGTCTTCGGGCGAAAAAAGGTCCCCGGACCCGAATACGGGTACCCCGGGGTAGTCCCGATGCACCAGCTCCGCGAGCTGCCGGAGGATGTCCCAGTCGGACTTGCCCTCGTAGCCCTGGGCCCGGGTTCGGGCATGGAGGGTAACCGCTGCGGCCCCCGCGTCGAGGGCGGCCCGGGCGGCCCTTTCCCAGGTAAGGTTTTCCGAGTCCCAGCCGGAGCGGATCTTGACGCTCACGGGGGTGCCGAAACGGGAGGCCGCTTTCACGACGGCCCGGGTAACCGCGGCAAGGCGCTCCGGATCCCGGGTGAGGGAAGAGCCCGCGCCGGTCTTCACTATCTTTGGGACGGGGCAGCCAGCGTTGATGTCCAGGCATTCGGCCCCGGTCCTCTCCAGGGCCATGGCCGCCGCGTCCGCCATGCGCTCCGGGTCGCCCCCGAAGATCTGCACCGCGTAGCGCTCCTCGTTGGGGGCCCGGAGCATGAGGGTTTCGGTTTTCTGGGAGTCCCGGGTCAGGGCCTCGGAGGACACCATCTCGGTGTAGGTGAAATTCGCCCCGCAGCGCACGCAGACGGAACGGAAGGCCCGGTCCGAGTAGCCTGCCACGGGGGCGAGAAAGAGGTTTCCGGGGATCGTGAGGGGTCCGATGGATACGGGACGGTAGAGGCTTTCGAAACCCGCGGGGCCGGGGTTTCCGGCCTCGCGACCCTCGTCCCGGGGGGATTCCCCTCGGGATTCCGGGATCATTCGGGAAGGCGGAAGAACCGGCAGCTGTTGGTCCACAGCTGGGCGGCGAGCTCCTCCTCGCCCATCTCCAGCATTTCCGCCATGAAGCGGACGGTGGAGGGGGTGTAGGAGGGCATATTGCGCTTGCCCCGGTATTCCGCGGGAACCATGAAAGGGCTCTCGGATTCCACGAGGATGCGGTCCAGGGGCAGGCTCAGCACGGTCTCGTGGAGATTCCGGGCGTTCCTGTAGGTGAGGTTGCCCGCGAATGAAAAATAGAGGTTGAGATCCAGGGCGATGCGGGCGTATTCGGCGTCCTCGGAATAGCAGTGGAGGACCCCCCCCGCCTCGGGAAGCCTTTCGCCAAGAATGTCTAAGATATCCTTGCCCGCGTCCCGATTATGTATGATGACGGGCACGTCCGCCTTGTTCGCGATCTCGAGCTGGGTGATAAAGAGCTCGATCTGGGACCGTTTGTCGCCGAATTTGCGGAAGTAGTCCAGGCCGATCTCGCCGAGGGCCACCACGTTCGGGAGCTTAAGGCCCTCCTCGACCGTGCGGATCCAGTCCTTGCCTGGGTTGGTCACTTCCGACGGGGACACGCCTACGGCATGGTACACGGAGGTCGCGGATTTGAGGGTGGGATATACGACGCTAAAGTCATGGAGACTGTTGCAGATGCTGACGATACGGGTGACGTGGCTTTGCTTAGCTTCCTGTATGACACGAAGCTGCTCGATGGGATCATCGTAGATAAGCCCGATATGGGCGTGAGTATCAAAAACTTGCATGGCTTTCATCCGGGTGAGAGTGATGGTAACCGCCCTGAGGACGGATATACGCTTGAGGATACCACACGAAGGGGGTGGCGTCAACCAAAAAGCCCGGACCCGGGATCTTCAGGTTTGACATGGGTTTTTGATCCATGATATGATACAATATAGTAGTTATGGAGTTGCACGGTGGCCAAGACACGGGGCTATAAACGAGTTGAAATATCGATCGTCCGTTCTATAGGACGCTTTTTCCGGTCCCTGGGCGCCTCCGTCGCGGCCGGGGTCTCCGCCGTTTTTAGGGGCGGGCGCCGGAAGCTGACCATCATGGTCGTTCCCCACTCCCAAAAAAGGGTCGTGAATTTTCAGACCACCATGTTTTCCCTGACGGCGTTTATCGTCATCGCCGTCGGCATCGTGGTTTCCTTTTTCTGGTTTACCCGCAATTCCCTCGATTCGGGGGCTACCATTTCCCGCCTCGAGAGCGAGGCCCGGGAAACCCGCGCGAGCCTGGACCGCCTGAAGGACGAGACCGGAAGCCTCCTCAAGGCGGCCCAAAACTTCCAGAACGCCTTTTCTTCCACCCTCTCGGTCATAGGCCTCGACTCCACCGCGACCACCGTGAAAAGCGACATTCAGAACGGCGACCTCACCTCCCTTTTCAATATTAAGGAAAGCGCCCAGGGTACGGTCAAGGAGATCGCGGAGCTTCAGCGGCTCCGGGGCTACCTGGAGGATTCGGTTCAGCCCATTCAGGAGATCGGGAAGCTTCTCGACTCCCAGAGCGCCCTGTTCTCGGATATCCCGAGCCTTTGGCCCATCAAGGGCGGCATCGGTCATATTTCCATGCAGTTCGGCCAGAACCGCCATCCCTTTACCGGGCAATGGTACATTCACAAGGGCGTCGACGTCTCTACCTACCGCTCGGGCGACCCGATTCTCGCCACGGCGGACGGCCAGGTGGTAACCACCGACTGGGACCCGGGCTTCGGGAACTACGTCATCATCAAGCACAAGCACGGGTTCTACACCCGTTACGCCCATATGCAGTCCTACCGGGTCAACCGCGGCCAGTACGTCCAGCAGGGCCAGGTTATCGGCTACATAGGAAACACCGGCGTTTCCACGGGTCCCCATCTTCATTACGAGGTTCATATCGGTTCCGACGTCGTCGATCCCATGAAATACCTGAACATCAAGATCGACAACGGCAAGTAAGGGGCGCGGCATGGCCTTTCAGTTTCCCGATGAGGTAGCGATCAATACCCTGGTCGGCCCGGGCTCATTCATTCACGGCGATCTCAAGGTAAACGGCTTTATCCGCATCGACGGGGACCTGGACGGCAATCTCGAGACCCCGGGCAACGTCATCGTGGGGGAGGGCGCCCGAATTCGGGGAACCCTCAGGGCCCGCGCCGTGTCGGTGGGCGGCGTGATCCAGGGCGACATTCTCGCCCCCGAGGGGGTGACCATCCTCTCTTCGGGGATGGTTCTGGGGGCGGTGCTCACGAAGCGGCTCCACGTGGAGGACGACGTGATCCTTCACGGACCCTGCGTCGCGGTGAATGACCAGGAACGTTACGAGAAGGCCCTCTCGGACTACAACAACCGCCGGGCCTACGCCTCGGGTACCCTCGCCTCCTTTAGGCCAACGGGCACCCTCTGATGGCGGGCCCCTCCCCCATCGACCATTCGAGCCCCTTTTTCGCCTCCATCGCGGGCCAGTCGGCCCTCTCGGGCTCGACTGTACGCGGGGGCGGCAAGAAGGAAAAGGCCAAGGCCCCCTCCTTTGCAGGGGCCCTGAGAGACCGCGCCGAGGCGGAGCGGGAGGAAGCCCTCGCCGAATCGGTACCCTACGCGTACCGTAACCTCAGTCCGGAACAGGTCTTGGAGCGCATGCTCGACGACGTGCACTCCGCGGGGGACCTCCTTCGGGAGAAGCCCCTCCCGGACAACATCGTCGCCTACAAGGGCGCGGTGCGGAGCTTCGTAAAATACGTAGTGGACCGCGCCTTCGCCGTATCCGAAAGCACCTCCGGGGGGAATATCCTGAAGCGGAAGAAATTTACCCAGGTGCAGGTAATCGACCAGAAACTGGAGCAGTTGGCTGCAGGGATCCTTTCGGGGCAGAAGGCGCAATTGGCGCTTCTCGAGAGGATCGAGGAAATCAACGGCCTCCTCGTGGACCTCATGTCCTGAGTCTGAGGGGAGCTGGAAAAAAGGCGGTATCCGTTATGGGTTCACGATATGACGAAGACATTCAGGGCGAGGACCTTTCGAGCCTCGAGGATCCCCAGGGATTCGACGGCGACGAGGGCAGGGACGGCTCCCACGAGGGACGCTCCGGTGGGAATTATGCCTACCCCGATCCCCTGTATCACCTGAAGCTGGAGTATTCCAGCGAGAGCCTCTACGCCACCCACGACTCGGAATTGGAAGCGGGCGTTCAGGTCATGGTTCCCACCCGCTACGGCAAGGACCTGGCGAAGGTGATGGGCCGCGTTCGGGTTCCCCTCGGGATAAAGCCCTCCGACGTGGTTCACGTTGACCGGATCGCCACTGAAACCGATATTTCCCGCTCGGCGGAATTCCGGGAAAAAGAGGCCCACGCCTTCTCGGTGTTCCGGGAGAAGGTCGCCCAGCACCGGCTCGACATGAAGCTCATCGCGACCCATTATCTCCTGGACGAGCCGAAGATCCTCTTTTTCTTCAGCGCCGAGAACCGGGTGGACTTCCGGGAGCTCGTGAAGGATTTGGTGGGCATCTTCAAGATGCGCATCGAGCTGCGCCAAATCGGGGTGCGGGACGAGTCCCGGATCACCGGTGGGCTCGGGGTCTGCGGCCGCTCCTACTGCTGCCACTCGGTCACGGACAAGCTCCGGCCCGTATCCATCCGCATGGCGAAAGACCAGAACCTGTCCCTCAATTCGCTGAAAATCTCCGGGCAGTGCGGGCGCCTGTTATGCTGCCTCGCCTACGAGCACGACTGGTACAGCGAGGAGCGCAAGAGCCTGCCCAACGAGGGCATCAGGCTTCACTACGACGAGACCAACTTCAGGGTGACCGAGGTGAATCCCCTCACGCGCATGATCCGCCTGCTCGGGGAAGACGGACGGGTTCTCGACATTCCCTCGAGCCGCATGGTGCGGGTCGACGGCAAGTGGCGGGTTCAGTAAGGCCCTGACGAAGGCCCCTAGGACAGGACCCCCACGGTATACTCGCTCTCCTTGCTCCAGGGCCTGCCGGCGTAATCGGAGCCCCACAGGAAATCACCGAAACCCGCCTCCCGGCCCCAGGCCTCCAGCCGGTCCCGGGTGGTCGGGAAGAGCCGGGTGCCGGACTGCAGTTCGAACCTCTGCCCGCTGCCCCGCTCCAGGGTCGCCTTGAGTTCCCGAAGCCCCTCGCTCTCGGCTTCCAGTCCCCGTTCCAGCGTTACCCTCACGGAGCCCCGGTCCCGCAGCTTGGCGGGAAGGTTCGCGGGGAGCCCGTCGAAATTGAGTACCTGGAGTACGAGCTTGCCCCCGGGAGCGAGCAGGCGCCTCGCGTCGTGGATGAATTTGCGTATCAGCGTCTCGTCGGCGAAATAGGGCAACGTATTGTTTACGCAGGCGATTATATGGAAGGAACCCTCCCGGAGGTATCGCGCCATGTCGATGGCGGCCATTTCAAAGAAACGGGTCGAGGAGTATCCCCTCTTCATTCTCCGCCGGCAGGTTTCGATCATGTCGGGATTTCGGTCAATGCCGGTCACGTCGAGGCCAACGTCGGAAATGCGGTTTTCCAGGGTTCCCGTGGCGCAGCCCACGCCGAGGTACCGGCAGAGGGGCGGCGGCTGAAGGGCGGAGCCTTTCCGGAATTCCTCCACGAGGCCGGTCATGAGGGCGGCGGCGCCTTCGTCCAGGGGAAACAGCTCGTCATAGTATTCCCGCAACTCGTCGTAGAACTCGTCGAGGGTTTCGATGGGTTCTACCTGGTCCTGCGGAAAATATGAATTATGTTTCATCAAGGCCTCTCTCCCTCCGTTGACTCAATCGATATATTTTTATAGAATGCCCTCAGGAGCGAAAATTATGGATGCCCCTGTAGTCATTATAACGGTTTGCATGGGAAGTTCCTGCTTTTCCCGCGGCAATAACGTAAACACCGAGACCATAGAGAGGTTTCTCCGCGAACATGCCGTGAGCGGCAAGGTCGAGCTTCGGGGCTGTCTGTGCGGGGGGCGGTGCCGAGAGGGTCCGATCGTCGAGATCGACGGCGAGGTGTTTCGCGGCGTTACCCCGGGCGTTCTCCCCGATATTCTGTCGCACAAGCTCCTGCCGAGGCTCCTATGAATTACCTCAATCCCATTTACACCGAGAAAACCCAGTGTCAGGACTGCTATAAATGTATCCGTGAATGCCCCGTTAAGGCAATACGTGTGGAGTGCGGCCACGCCATGGTTTTGCCGGATTCCTGCGTCCTGTGCGGCCACTGCGTCCAGATTTGCCCCGCCGGGGCGAAGCGGGTCCGGGACGATCTCTCCCGGGCCAAGATGCTCCTCAATCTCAAGGACCGGGTGGTGCTCTCCCTGGCCCCTTCCTTCGCCTCGGAATTCGCCGGCGTTGAGCCCTCCGCGCTGGTTCGCGCCCTCAAGGGGCTCGGCTTTTTCGGGGTCTCGGAAACCGCCATCGGCGCGGACCTCGTGTCCGCCAGGCTGGGGGCCGACCTTGCCTCGGGGGCGGAGGCCTCCCGCAAGCTGTACCTTTCGACGGCCTGTCCCTCGGCGGTGGAATACGTGAAACAGAGGATCCCCGCCCTGGCGCACCTCCTCACGGACCGGGCCTCGCCCCTTCTCGCCCACGCGAGGTTCCTAAAGGAGCTCTACGGGGCGGACGCGGGAATCGTGTTCGCAGGTCCCTGCATCGCGAAAAAAAGGGAGGCCGACGAGTGGGGCGAGATCGACTGCGTAATTTCCTTTGAAGAGCTCAAGGCTTGGCTCAAGGAGAGCGGAAACCTTCCCCCGGGCGGGACGGGCTCGCTCGGGAGCCCTGTCTCCGGCGCCGGGGATACCCCGGAATCCCGGCCTGAGTCCTTCATTCCCTGGAGGGCTTCTTTCGGGGCCCTCTATCCCGTGGACGGGGGCATGATCGCCTCCATCCGCAAGTCATCCGGGCCTTCCCCGGCGAGGATGATGACCGTCTCCGGGCTGGAGGAGATAAGGCGCGCCCTGGAGGGCCTCGACGAGCAGGCCCTTGACCGGCCCCTTTTCATCGAGCTCCTCGCCTGTCCGGGGGGCTGCGTCAACGGGCCCCTGGCGGGGAAGAACGTTCCCTCGGCCCTTCGGCGGGTCAGGCTCCTGGAATACGCCGAGGCGGCGCCGGAGCGGGATAAGCCCGCCGGGGACAGGAGCGAGCCGGACCTGGCGGGTGTACTGCCCGACCGCGCCGGCGAGGCGCGGCCCCACGAGGAGGAAGAGATTCGAACCGCCTTGCGCAGCGTCGGCAAGTACACCGTGAAGGACGAACTCAACTGCGGAAGCTGCGGTTACGATACCTGCCGGGCCTTCGCAACGGCCATGCTCGAGGAGCGGGCGGAGCGTACCATGTGCGTGTCCTACATGAGAAAGCTCGCCCAGAAAAAGGCCAACGGTCTCATCCGGGCAATTCCCTCGGGAGTGGTTATCTGCGACGCCTCCCTTCGGGTGGTGGAATGCAACGAAAACTTTGCGCGCCTCATGGGGGAGGAAACCATGGCGATGTACGAGGCGAAACCCGGGATGGAGGGAGCCGACCTCGCGGCCATTACCTCCCTGTCGGAACTCTGCGCCGAGGTGATCGCCGCCGGCGGGCCCGACGCGGTGGAGCACGAGATACGGGAAAACCGCAAGGTGTTCCTGGCGACGGTTTTCTCCATCGAAAAGGGCGAGAGCGCCTGCGCGGTCATCCAGGACGTTACCGCCCCGCACGTCCGGCGGGACCGGGTCATAAGCCAAACCCGGAAGGTTATCGACAAGAATCTCGCCACGGTGCAGCAGATCGCCTACCTCCTCGGCGAAAACGCCGCCGAGACCGAGGCCATGCTCAACTCCATCATCGAGTCCTTTTCCGCGGGGGAGGGAGAGCCGTGAGCGAGGGCTTGCCGGCGGGCACCTTCATCGAGGTGGGCCACAGCCGGGTCTCGAAGCACGGGCAAGGGGCCCCGGGGGATACCTTCATTTCCCGGAAGTCCGGCGGCGACGGGCGCGTCGTGTCGGTGCTTTCCGATGGTCTCGGGTCGGGCATCAAGGCGGGGGTCCTTTCGACCCTGACGGCCACGATGGCCCTCAAGTTTATCGAGTCCGACATACCCCTGGACAGGGCCGCGGAGATCATCATGAGCACCCTGCCGGTGTGCAGCGAGCGGGGCATCAGTTACGCCACCTTTACCCTGGTGGACATACGGCCCAACGCGGCGGTCAGGATCGTGGAATACGACAACCCCGAATACGTCCTCGTCAGGCAGTGCACGGCGGTGGAGCCCATCCGGGAGCTCGAGCGGGTTGAGCGCCGAGGTTCCGCGGCCCTCGCCAGGGAGGCCAATCTCTGGCATTCGGGCTTCTCCGCGCGCCCCGGGGACCGGCTGGTGTTCTTTTCCGACGGCGTTACCCAGTCCGGCATGGGCACCCGGAGCCATCCCCTCGGCTGGGGGGGCGGCGAGGCCCAGCGGTTCATCCTGGAGGCGATTGAGCGCAATCCATCGGTGAGCGCCCGGGAACTGGCCCGTTCCGTGGTGCAGAAGGCGCACCTCAACGACGGACTCAGGGCTAAGGACGACATCAGCTGCGGGGTGGTATACTTCCGCCATCCGAGGGACCTCCTCGTGATGACCGGCCCCCCGGTGAATCCCGAGCGGGACGCCGAGCTCATTCGGGAATTCGTGTCCTTCGCCGGGCGCAAGGCGGTCTGCGGGGGAACTACCGCCAATATCGTCTCCCGGGGTACCGGCAAGGCGCTGAAGATCGACATGAAAAACCTCGATCCCGCCATCCCGCCCATGTCGGTCATGGAGGGGGCGGATCTCGTGACCGAGGGCATCATTACCCTCGGGCGGGTCGCGGAGCTCCTGGAGGGCGGCGGCCCCGGCGCGGGCGATCCGAAGGGCGCCGACGCGAGGCAAAACGGGGCCACGCGGCTCATCGACCTGATTTTGGACAGCGACAGGATTACCTTCCTGGTGGGCACCAAGATCAACGACGCCCATCAGGACCCGAACATGCCCGTGGAGCTTGAGATCAGGCGCAACGTCGTGAAGAAGATACAGTCCCTGCTGAAGGAGCGCTACCTGAAGGAAGCCTCCATACGCTACGTGTAACGCTGAAAACCGGAGATGAAAGGAGAAAGCCATGTCCGATACAATCAAGGTCGTTATTTGCTCGGGAACCGCCTGTTACGTGATGGGCGCCTCGGATATCCTGCTGCTGGAGGAGGAACTCCCCGCATCCCTGCGGGAGAGGGTCCAGATCGAGGGCTGTACCTGCCTCGGCTACTGCAAGGACTCAGGGCGCGGAAAGGCCCCCTTCGTCGAAATTGACGGGGTTGTCATGTCCTCCGCCACCTTGCCCAAGGTAATCGCCCGAATACGGGAGCTTGCGGATGCTTAACATAAACAACGGCGCCGCCCAGCTCAGGCGGGAAATTCTGTTCAGGATAGCGAAGCTCCAGCTTGAGGATAAGCTCCTCGAGGGGGTTCACTTCATTCCCCGGGAAATGGCCCCGAAAAACGCGGATCCCTTCAGGTGCTGCGTTTATCATGACCGGGAGGTGCTCAGGATGCGGGTGATCGCCCGGCTCGGGCACAGCCTGGAAGATTACGACGACGAGAAAAAGCTCGCCGAGTACGCCCAGGAGGCCCTGGAGCGCGAGAAACCCTCGGAACCCATGCTCACGGTACTCGACGAGGCATGCAACGCCTGCGTGCGCTCCCATTATCTGGTGACCAACGCCTGCCAGGCTTGCATCGCCCGGCCCTGCATGATGAATTGCCCCAAGGGTTGCATCGAGATTACCGGGGGCAGGGCGAAGATCGACGCCGAAAAATGCGTGAACTGCGGCCTTTGCATGCAGAACTGCCCCTATCACGCCATTATCAAGGTTCCCGTCCCCTGCGAGGAGGCCTGTCCCGTGGGGGCTATCTCCAAGGACGAGAACGGGAAGGAGCGCATCGATTACTCCAAGTGCATCTATTGCGGCGCCTGCATGAGGGAATGTCCCTTCGGCGCCATGATGGACAAGGGACAGCTGGTGGACGTGATCCGGCATATCATGGGCGGGCGCAGGGTAGCGGCCCTCTACGCGCCGGCCATCGCGGCCCAGTTTCGTGCCTCACCGGGACAGCTCGACGGCGCCCTCCTGAAGGCCGGCTTTGCCCGGGTATACGAGGTAGCCCTGGGGGCGGACATTACCGCCGAGAAGGAGGCGGAGGAATGGGAGGAGCGCATGGAGCGCGGGGACGTTCTCATGACCACCTCCTGCTGTCCCGCCTACGTTCGGGCCGTGCATATCCACGCGAGGGAACTCGATCCCTGCGTGTCGGAAACCCGTTCCCCCATGCACTATACCGCGGAGCTTGCCCGCGCCGACGATCCCGACTGCGTGACGGTGTTCATCGGTCCCTGCCTGGCGAAGCGCAAGGAAGGCCTCGACGATCCCCTGGTGGATTACGTTATCTCCGCGGAAGAACTCGGGGCCCTCCTCATGGCGAAGGAAATCGATTTGGCGGAGTGCGCGTCTCCGGATCGCACGGCCCTGCCGAGCCCCTCGGGCCGGAATTTCGCCCAGTCCGGTGGCGTCGCCGAGGCCGTGCGGGTGCGGGTAAAGCACCCCGAGCGGCTCAAGGGCGCCCTCATCAACGGGCTGGACGTGGCGGGCATGAAGCTTCTCGCTTCCTACGGCAAGGCGGCGGCGGCGGGAAAGCCCTGCGACGCCAACCTCGTGGAGGTCATGGCCTGCCCCGGCGGGTGCATCGCCGGACCAGGGGTTATAACCAACCCGAAGGTGGCCTCCGTACAGCTTAAGAAATACGTGGAGTCGGGGAAATAATAAAAATAGAGGGGGCGGTTCCCGATCGGGCCGCCCCCTTTTTTTACCGGTTCTCTTCAGGGAAGAGGGTCGCCAGGTAATCCTTCAGCTTCGACGCCGTTTCCGGGCTTATGGCGTGTTCCATGCGGCATGCGTCGCTTTCCGCCGTTTCCGGCGAAACCCCGAGGACCCGCTCCAGGAGCTGCTTGAGGGAATCGTGCCTGGCCCGCACGGCCTTGGCCATGCGCAACCCCGTTTCGGTCAGCTTGATGTCCCCGTAGTGTTCATGCTCGATGAGCCCCGATTCCTTTAGCACTCCCAGGGACTTATTAACGCTCGCGCGGGAGACTCCCAGGGTTCGGGCAATGTCGATGGAACGGGCCTGGCCGGTATCCGCGGAAAAGGCCAGGATGGTTTCAAGGTAATCCTGTTTCGATGCGCTCAATGAATCGGGCATGCCTAAAAATATACCGTAGATTCGTTGACTAAACAACTTATTTTGGGTAGCATAATGTAAGAGGGTTCTAACAATGTCACTCGATCAACTCAAGCCCGGCGAGTCCGGGGTGATAAAGATAGTCGGCGGGGCCGGCGCCCTTAGACGCCGCCTTCTGGACATGGGGCTTACGCCGGGAACCAGGGTTTCCGTTCGGAAGGTAGCCCCCTTCGGGGATCCCATGGAGCTCTGCCTCCGGGGGTACGAACTGACCCTGCGAGGCGACGACGCCAGGAACATTCTCCTGTGCAGGGAACCTGCATGAAGTTAACCCTGGCCCTGGCGGGCAACCAAAACTGCGGAAAGACCACCCTGTTTAACCAACTCACAGGAAGTTCCCAGCACGTGGGCAACTTTCCCGGGGTGACGGTGGAAAAAAAGGAAGGCTTTATCCGCAAGCGGGACGGCATTGCCGTGGTGGACCTTCCGGGAATCTATTCCCTTTCCCCCTATACCTCCGAAGAGGTGGTCACCAGGGACTTTTTGGTGAGGGAGCGGCCCGACGTCATCGTCAACATCGTCGACGCCACCAACATCGAGCGAAACCTGTATCTCACCCTCCAACTCATGACCCTGGGAATTCCCATGGTGATCGCCCTCAACATGATGGACGAGATCAGGGCAAATTCGGGGATTATTGACGTTTCCGGCATGGAAAGGAAGCTCGGGGTGTTCGTCGTTCCCATCGTGGCGAACAAGGGCGAAGGCCTCGACGAGCTTTTGGAGCGCGCCGTGGACGCGGCGAACCACAAGGTCCCCCCCGGGTCCGACGGCCGCCTGGTGGACTTTTGCGCTGGCCCCGTGCACAAGGCCCTGCACGCCATCACCCATCTCGTGGAGGAGCCCTCCTGCGCCGCGGGCTACGCCCCCCGCTTTGCCGCCACCAAGCTCATCGAGGGCGACCCCCTCCTGGAGGCGGCCCTCAATCTCGGTAAAACCGACGGTGAAATAATCCGGAAGATAGTGGCGGAAATGGAAAGCGACCTGGGTACCGACCGGGAAGCGGCCATAGCCGACATGCGTTATTCCTTTATCGAGACCCTGATCAGGCAAACGGTGGTAAAAAAGGCCGAATCCCGGGAACAGCTCCGTTCCATAGCCCTGGACCGGGTCTTTACCCACCGGGTGTGGGGCTTGCCGGTATTCGTGGCCATCATGACCCTCGTGTTCTGGATCACCTTCGGCCCCGCGGGCAGCGCCGTGAGCGACGGTTTCGCGGCCGTTATCGACGCGGGCATCGCCCTGGCGGACCGGTTCCTGGCCTCCGCGGGGGTGAGCGACTGGATGCGCTCCCTGGTGGTGGATGGGGCCATGTCCGGGGTCGGGAGCGTTCTCTCCTTCCTGCCGGTAATAGCCCTGCTCTTCTTCTTCCTGTCCCTCCTGGAGGATTCGGGATATATGGCGCGGATCGCCTTCGTCCTGGACGTGCTCCTGCGCAAGATCGGCCTTTCGGGCCGCTCCTTCGTGCCCATGCTGGTGGGCTTTGGCTGCTCGGTGCCCGCCATCATGGCCACCAGAACCCTGTCGAGCGAGCGGGACCGCAGGCTCACGATAATCCTCACCCCTTTTATGTCCTGTTCGGCGAAGGTTCCCGTATACGCGGTGTTCTGCGCGGCCTTCTTCCCCCGGCACGGAGCCCTGGTGATGACGGCCCTCTATTTCGGCGGAATCCTCGCGGCGGTCGGAAGCGGCCTTTTGTTCAAGCGGACCGTGTTCAAGGGGAATTCGGTGCCTTTTGTACTGGAACTGCCGGTGTACCGCCTTCCCTCGGTTAAAAGCGTGGTTCTGCACCTCTGGGACAAGATTCAGGACTTCGTGCAGCGAGCCTTCACGATAATCTTCATCGGCTCACTGATTATCTGGACGCTGACGAACCTGAGCTGGACCTTTACCCTCGCCGGCGACGGGGCATCGAGCATTCTGGCCTCGGTAGGGTCTTTCGCGGCCCCTATTTTCGCCCTCAACGGCTTTGGGAACTGGCAGTCCGTGGCCGCCCTGGTGAGCGGTTTTGCCGCGAAAGAAGCCGTGCTCAGTACCTTTTCCGTGATCCTTCCGGGGGGAATCGAATCAAGCTTTACCCCCCTGTCGGCCCTTTCCTTCCTTACCTTCACCCTGCTCTATACCCCCTGCGTCGCGGCGGTGGCCGCAACCAGGCGGGAGATGGGCTCCGCGAAATGGACCGTCGCCGCGGTGACCTTCCAGACCGCGGTCGCCTGGGCCGCTTCCTTCCTGGTCTTTCAGGGGGGCAGGCTTTTCGGGTTCTAGGGCCGTCAGCGGATCTTCGAGATGAAAACGGAGCTCGGGGCGTCCTCGCGCTCCTTCTGCACCCGGTATTTTTCCTTTCGGCTCGTAAAATAGTCGAGGGGCTTGCGCACCCCCAGCTCCCGGAGGTCAAAGTCCGGCTTGACCTGGCGGATGTACTGCATGAGCTGGGAAAGCATGACCCAGCCCGAGGAATCCGCGAGTTGATCCACCGCGCGTTCCAGTAAAATCTCGGTTTTATTGAGCTTCTCCGCCGTTTTCCGCTCTTCCTGCCGCTTCTTGGACGCGGGTTCGATGTGGAGGAATTCGTTGCACGCGTTGACGAAGGAGGAGGGCGTTTTTTTCTCCCCGATGCCGATTACGTGCTTTCCCTGCTCCCGGATGCGGCTCGCCAGCCGGGTAAAGTCCGAGTCGCTCGAAACGATGCAGAAGCAGTCCACGTGCTGCATGTACAGGAGGTCCATGGCGTCGATGATGAGGGCGCTGTCGGTGGAATTTTTTCCCACGGTATTGCTGAACTGCTGTATGGGCTGTATGGCGTACTCCTGAAGGAGCACCCTCCATCCCTTCATCTTCTCGGAGGTCCAGTCCGCGTAGATGCGGCGGACCGAAACCGCTCCGTACAGGGCGGTCTTCTCCGATATGTCCTCGAAAAAGTTATGGGATATGTTTTCCGCGTCTATGAGGAGCGCGATGCTCTTGAATGCGTCCGGCATGGGGTTCTCCCTCTCGTATGTATTTTTTCAAAGTACCATAACCCGAGGGAGGCAGCAACCCTCAGGGGGCTTTCTCTAAATTCCCTTGCCCGACGGTGTTGTCCCTCATCTTTGAGCGGAAAAGGGTTTCCTCCGCCCGTTTAAGCATTGCCTCCAGGGTGCCTTCCAGCTCGGTGGCGGCTCCCATGGAAACCTGGACGGGGAGGCGTTCCCCCTCGAATTCGAAGGCGTGCCCCGCGATCAGCGCGCCGAGCTTCGCCGCCACGGTTTCGGAAATGTCCCGGGAGGGGCATTCCATCACCAGGGCGAATTCCGCCGTATCCAGGCGGGTGAGGGTATCGGTGCGCCTGAGGTTGTCCCGCAGCAGGGCCGCGATCGCGGCCAAGACGTAGGCCCCGGCCCTCGGCCCACGGGATGCCGCAAGCTCCTGAAAGTTGTCAACCTCGAAGACGAGCACCGCGAGGGCGATGTTTCCCCGGAGGGCGTTATGGAGCAGGCTGTCCCCCACGAGGCGGAAGAGGCGGGGGTTGAGAAGCCCCGTAATCCAGTCCCGTTCCGAGAGGGAACGGAGTCGCTCCCGCTTGCTTGCGAGTTCCGTAAGGTCTTCGATTAGTACGACCGCCAGGGCTTCCCCGTCGCGAAGCATTCTCGAGCCCGAGACCCGCAGGTGCTTGTGCACGGGCGCTCCGGCGACGTAAAAGCGGCGGTCCAGGGCGGTGCCCGCGGGGCTTTCCACGTCGCCCGCGGGCATGCCCGGCCCTGAGGCGTTGAGGAGGGCGTGAAGGGGACATTCGGGGCAGCCGGAAGTCTCGCCGCAGGGTTTGTTTTCCTCCACCGCGTGGCAGCAGCCCAGGGCGTTCCCGCAGGGAAGCTCGCGCAGGACGGCCCCGGGGTGGCCGAATACGGTTGAAAAGGCGGGGTTGACGAGTTTTATCCTGCGGTTGAGGTCAATCACCGCGACAGCCGCGGAGGTACGGTCGAAAATAAAGGCCGAAAGATCCTCCGGTCCGGGAAGACGCTTTTGAGAGGCATTCATAATAAAAACTATAAGACTCCGGGAATCGCAAAGCAAGGCTGGATTGGTTCGCTTTTTTTTCCCCTCTGCATTAGAGTAAAACAAAGGATTATGGAGGTATGATGCTATGAATCTCTACCGTAACGCTTCAATTTACGGCAAAATGACCATGGTCTTCTCGGTTATTCTCGGTATCTTTTTGGCGGGCTTCGCCTACGTGGCCCTCTCCCTCGAGATAATCCACCGTTCTACCGGAAATATTTACAATGCCGGCCTCATCGGCGTGGAGCGGCTTATCGAGGCCGACCGAGACGCCTATCAGTCGAACCTGGCGATCGCGCAGGGCCTTCTCGCCGTTACGCACCGGGATACGAAAAGTCTCGCGGGGCTGCAGGCGGACATAAACGATAACCTTTTCCAGATTCTCGAGCGGTTTACGGTCTTTGAGGAGGTGTACGGACAGCAGGGTCTCCCGCCGGTTTCGCAATTCACGACCTTTTACGCTAATTACGATGCCCTGAAATCAGCCACGGGGAAGATAACCGCCTTCATGGAAGCCCTCGACGCCTCCTCGATGGAGCGGGTGTACGGCGGGGAGTACGCCCCGGCCTTCTCCGCCATGCGCGGCGCCATGGACGAGCTCACGAATATCATGCTGGAAGAGACCTCTGACAACTTTGCCGCCTCCGAGGCCGCCTATAAACAGATCCGTCTCTCCCTCGGCTTCATCCTTTTCCTGGTGGTGGGCGTTTCCGTCCTTTTCGCGGTGGTGCTGGCCAAGACCGTGAAGAACGCCGTGGCGGCCCTGCGGGACTTCTCCTCGGAAATAGGCGGCGGCAGGCTCGGCGTCCGGATTGGGCAATCCTACCTTCTCCGGAAGGACGAGTTCGGCGACCTGGCCCGCAGCCTAGAGGAAATGCGCGAGCGCCTGACCTCCGTTATCTCCCGGTCCATGGCGATCGCCTCCGGGGTCATGCACGGGAGCCAGGAACTGAGCACCACGGCCCAGACTATTTCCCAGGGGGCCACGGAACAGGCCTCCCTGGCGGAAGAGGTATCCGCCTCCATGGAGCAGATGAATTCCGCCATCGCCCACAGCACGGACAACGCCAACGAGACCAACGGCATCGCGGACAAGGCCTCCAAGGACGCCGAATCGGGCCGCGGGGCGGTGAACGCGGCCGTTAGCACCATGACGGACATCGCGAAGAAAATTTCCATCGTCGAGGAGATCGCGCGGCAGACGAACCTTTTGGCCCTCAACGCGGCCATTGAGGCGGCCCGGGCGGGAGAGCACGGAAAGGGATTCGCGGTGGTCGCGGCGGAGGTGCGAAAGCTGGCGGAAAGGAGCCAGGGCTCGGCGAGCGAGATCGGCCTTCTCTCCGCGGAAACCGTGACCGCCGCCACCGCCGTGAGCACCCTGCTCGGCGAGCTGGTGCCGAACATCAGGAAGACCGCGGAGCTCGTCTCCGAGATCGCCGCGGGCTCCCGGGAACAGAGCCTGGGGGTAGGGCAGGTCTCCGGGGCGCTCCAGCAGCTCGATTCGGTTATCCAGCAAAACGCCAGCGTCGCCGAGGAGCTGGCGGCTACGTCGGAGGAGCTCTCTACCCAGTCAGAGGACCTCTCCGCGGCGCTGGCCTATTTCTCCGTAGACTGAGGCCTCGCCGCCCCGGCCTTTGAGAGGAATGTCTCAAGGCGGTCGGCGAAGGCCCTTGCCTCCGGGGGAAACTCCGAGTCCCGGGAGTCCCACAGGGCGTTTTCCGCGGTTTCCGCCATCAGGGCGAGGTCCGCTTCGCCGAGGGTTTCCAGTATCCTGCGGAGCCCGTGCAGGGTCCGGGCCGCGTTGTCGGGGCTGCCCTCGGAACGAAGGGCGTCCGGAACGTCCCGGAACCAGAGGCGCGCCCGGTCGAGAAGGCTCTCGGTTCCCCGTTCACGGCCGCCCAGGTTACGGAGGAGGATCTCCCTCAGCTGGGCGGGATCGATGGGCTTGAGGATGATGTCGTTCATCCCGGCGGCGAAGCAGGCGTCGTGCTCGCCCTTCATGGCATTGGCCGTCATGGCCAGAATGGGCATGCTTCCGTGCCGGGGAATTTCGCGAAGCTTCCGGGTAGCCGTGAGCCCGTCCATCACGGGCATCTGCATGTCCATGAGAACCACGTCGTAGTCCCGGCGGGAGGTCATTTCGATGGCCTCCTCCCCGTTTTCCGCTATGTCCACGAAGACGGACAGATCCCCGAGGAGGTCCGCCGCCACGATCTGGTTGAGCTCGTTGTCTTCCACCAAAAGGGCCCTGACGCCCGCGAGCTCCCCTGGCACCGCAGGCCGCGTCCTTTCCGGGGCGGGACTTCCCGCGGGTTCCGCGGCATTGTCGGCCTCCGCGGCTCCTTCGGCGCCCTCGGCGCCGCCGCTTGCGTTCCCGCCGCCGTCTGCGTCCCCGGCCAGGAGGAACCTGAGTTCCCTGAGGAGATCCGTGGGGGTAACCGGCTTGCTCATGACGCGGTCTATATGGGCGGACCTGATGGAATCGCCGATGTCCGAGGTGTCGAACCCCGTCAGGAGCACCACCTTTGGCGGCGCGATGCCGGGAAGGCCCCGCAGTTCCTTAGCCGTCTCCACCCCGTCCAGTCCGGGCATCTTCCAGTCCAGGAATGCCGCCGAGAACGGGTCTCCCCGATCGGCGGCGCCTCGGACGAGCTCCAGGGCCGATTCCCCCGAGTCGGCGGTTTCGACCCGGAAGCCCATGGCCGTAAGCATGTCGTTGAGGGCGATCCGCACGTGCTCGTTGTCGTCGGCCACCAGGACCCGAAGCCCCCGAAGGCCTTCCCCGACCGGCGGGGACGCGGGGCTTTCCCGGCTTTCGCCGTCTTCCGCCGGAGACAGCCGGGCGGTAAACCAGAACTCGCTGCCCTCTCCCTTTCGGCTTTCCACGCCGACGTCCCCGCCCATGAGGGTGGCCAGCTGCTTGCTGATGGCAAGCCCGAGGCCGGTGCCCCCGAACTTCCGCGTGGTGGACATGTCCGCCTGCTGGAAGCTGGAGAAGAGTTTTTTCTGCTCTTCCTGGGACAGCCCTATTCCCGTGTCGCGCACGGAGAAACGGAGCAGGATCCCTTCCTGGCCGCTTTCCAGGGCGCTCACGCTTATCTGGACCATGCCCCTCTCGGTGAACTTGATGGCGTTGGATCCGTAATTGAGCAGTATCTGCTCGAGCCGGAGCCTGTCGCCCACGAGCCGCTCAGGTACCCCGGCGCCCACGTGGAGAACCATCTCCAGCCCCCGTTCGGAGGCCCTTTCCGCGAGCATTCCCGCCACGGACGACAGAAGCTCGTCGAGCTTGAAGGGCGCCGAATCGATGCCGAATTTTCCCGCCTCGATCTTGGAGAAGTCCAGTATGTCGTTGATGATGCCCAGGAGGTGATGCCCGGAGGCCTCGATGCGGGACAGGTACTCCCTCTGTTTCGGCTTGAGCTCGGAGTTGAGGGTCAGGTGGGACATTCCGATGATCGCGTTCAGGGGCGTGCGGATCTCATGGCTCATGTTCGCGAGGAAATTGCTCTTGGCCCGGGCGGCGTCTTCCGCCGCTTCCTTGGCCGTCCTGAGGGCCTCGCGGGTTTCCCTTTCTTCGGTTATGTCCTCTATGATGCTTACGAGCCGGAATCCTCCCGGGATCTGGTCGAGTACCCGGGCCCGGATCCTGGCCCAAAACAGGGAGCCGTCCTGGCGGATGAGGCGGAGTTCCCGTACGTAGATGCTGTTGTTGCGGAAGGCCTCGGCGCTCTCCTCGGTAAGGCGGTTCCAGGAGCCCTCGTCGGGAAACCAAAGCCTGGTGGGCTTGCCGATGAGGGAGGCGGGCTGATAGCCGAAGATGTCCTCGAGCCTTTTATTGCACCTAAGGATCACGTTGTTCTGGAGGAGGACGATGCCGGTGGTGGCGGCGTCGAAAATAGCCTGCTGCTCGTTGTTGATGTCCCGGAGCTGCCGGGTCTGTTCCTGGAGACGCTCGGCCTGCTTCTCCGTTTCCGCCAGAAGCTCCTGGGTGCGGAGGTTGCGCTGGAGGATCTGGAGGTGGGGGGCGATCGCGTTCGGCAGCTCCCTCATGAGGGCCTCGATCCGGGGGGCCGGCCGGCTGAACAGGGCGAGCTCGAGGCAGGCCAGGGGAATGGTGTTGGCGTTGATCGGGATAACGACCACCGAGACCGCCGTGTCCTCGCCGAGGCCGGAGCGAATCTTCAGGTATCCCCGGGGCACGTTGTCTATCACCACGAACCGGGAGGAGTATACCGCCTCCTGGACGAAGCCGTAGGCGTCGGGATTGCCCGCGGAAACCTCGTGTTCCGCGATGCCCCAGGTGCCGGCGGGGAAAAACTTTCCGGTCTGATTGTTGAAATAGTAGAATATGCCCGCCCCCGCCCCGGTAACCCTGGCCAGGGAGTCCAGGAGCACCCTCGTGAAGGATGCGAGCCCCTCGGCGCGCCGGAGCCGGTCTATGATTTCCTCGATGCCGTTCTTTACCCACTGCTTGACCTCCGCCTCGTTCCTCTCCTCCCGGAAGGACTCCAAGGCCATGGCCAGCTCGCCGATCTCGTTTTTTCTCGCCCCCTCGTCGAAACGAACCCCTCCGTCGCCCTCCATCATGCGCTTCATCGATTCCGCGAGCCCCCCGACGGGGCGGACCACGTTGCGGGCGATGAAGGCGAACAGGGCGAACAGGATTACCGCGACGTTCGCGAGGGAAACTATCGAGGCGAGGGTCAGGGAGGTGCCGATGCTCCCGGTGTATCGGCGGTCGGCACGCTCCATCCGCTCGGCGATCAGTCCCCGGAGGCTCTCGACGGCAGTACGGGCGTTCGCCAGCTGACGGTCGAAGGCGGGGCTGTAGAGGATGTCCAGCGCGGCGGGCTGATTTCCCCCCTCGGCAAAGCGGACCGCCTGGTCTTCCATGTCCGTAAGGGCGTCCGCCCAGGCCTTCGCGGAGTCCACCGCGGCCCGTTCCCCTTCCTCGAGGGCCGCCCTGCGCAGGATATCCACCGCCCGGGAGATGCTGCGTTGGCGCATGGTCTCCTGGTCAAAGGCCAGCCGGTTCGTCAGGTTTTCGGAGCTGACCCAGGCCCGCGCGTCGATCACCGCCCGGTTCATTCCCTCGCTGAAGAGGTAGGTGGCTTCCATGACGCTGCTCAACTCGTTGTTGAAACGGTCCTGGGCGGAGACTATGGCGATGGTATAGACGAATATCGAAAGGGCCACGAGGGTTAAACCCGTGATCAGCGCCGTTAAGAGGGCGCTCATCTTCTTGATCTGCATGAACACTCCTGGGTAACAAGGGAAAACCTGCGGTGACTGTCAGTATACCCCGCCTTTGGGGAGGGGCAAAGGCATAAAAATAAAAAAAACCGCGTCCCCGGGGGGAGACGCGGTCTTGGAATGCAGGTTTCCCGCCGGCGTCGCCGGGGGGCTCCAGCTAACGCAGCAGCGGTTGCAACTACCGTTGCATGGCTCCAGCTATCGCAGTAGCGGTTGCAGCTAACGCTGCAACTTACGGTAGACGCCCCGGTGGGGGGTGTCCGCTTCCTTCCCGTATTTCGCCTTGCGCCATTCGGCGTACTCGCTCCAGTTGCCGTCGTACCAGATCACCTCGCCGTCCGCCTCGAAGGCGATGAGGTGGGTGCACACCCGGTCCAGGAACCAGCGGTCGTGGCTGACGACCATGGCGCAGCCCGCGAAGGAGTCGAGGGCCTCTTCCAGGGCGCGCATGGTGTTCACGTCCAGGTCGTTGGTAGGCTCGTCGAGGAGGAGGACGTTGGCCCCTTCCTTGACCATCATGGCCATGTTGAGCCGGTTGCGCTCGCCCCCGGAAAGGACCCCCACCTTGCGGGACTGGTCCGCGCCGGAGAAATTGAACCAGGAGCAGTAGGCCCGGGAGTTAACCTCCCGCACCGGGCCGTTGATGCCGCGGCCGCTTGAGTCCACCGCGCCGAGCTTGATCACGTCCAGGCCGTCGGAAAGCTGTTCCCAGACGGTCTTGTTCGGGTCGAGCTTGCCGCGCATCTGGTCCACGTAGGTGAGCTT
>QKDA01000135.1 GCA_003246765.1 Spirochaetales bacterium
ATCTCGCGAACGAGGTTTTCCAGCTGGCTTCGGCTCTCGTCCAGGAGGCGTTCCAGCCGGCGGTAGCCCTGTTCCCGGAGTTCCACCTCCCTCTGCCTCAGCTGGAGCTCCTTGAGGTCCGTGCGCCGCCGCCTTTCCCGCAGGTCCCGCTCCTCGCTCCTCTTGTCCTTTTCGAAGCGGGCGAGTTCCTCGTGCTTGGCCGTGAGGCCCCGGATGAGGGCTGAAACGTCGGCCCGCTCCTCCGCGAGGTAGCTTCGGGCGGAGTCCACGATGGCGGGATCGAGGCCGTTGCGCCGGGCGATGTCCAGGGCGTGGCTCTCCCCGGGAACCCCCATGAGGATGCGGTAGGTCGGGGAAAGGGTGTCCTCGTCGAAGTCGACGGAGGCGTTTACGCAGGCCTCGTGGGTATAGCCGTAGTTCTTCAGGATTCCGTGATGGGTGGTGGCCAGTACCGTGGCTCCCCGCTCGAGAAGGGAATCCAGCACCGCCATGGCGATGGCGCTCCCCTCCTGGGGGTCCGTGCCGCTGGCGAGCTCGTCCAGGAGTACCAGACTCCGGCTCGTGGCGGAAGCGAGGATGGCGGACACGTTTTTCATGTGCGCCGAGAAGGTCGAGAGGGACTGGTCCAGGGACTGCTCGTCCCCGATGTCGCAGCCCACGAAGTCGAATACCGGCAGGGCGGTGGTCTCAGCGGCGGGTACGGGCCAGCCCGACTGGTTGAGCAGGGCAAAAAGGGCCACGGTCTTGAGGCTCACGGTCTTTCCGCCCGTGTTGGGGCCGGTGATGATGAGCACCCTGCCTCCGGGGGAGAGCACGAGGTCGATGGGAACCGCCCTGGTGCCCAGGAGGGGGTGCCTGGCTTGCTTGAGGCGGACCCGGGATACGCTCTCCGACATGTCGCTCTCCGCCGCGCCGCTTTCCGCCGCGGGAATGTCCTCGGCGAAGACGCACCGGTAGTCCCGGCCCCAACGGGCGGCGGCTCCTATGCCGTCGAGAAAGACCATCCGGGCAAGGGCGTCCGACGCGGCCTCGGCCCAGGGAGAGAGGGAGGCGGTAAGCTCCTTGAGAATCCGGGCGATCTCCCGGGCGAGGCGGTGCTCCTCCGACACGAGGTCGTTGTTGCGGTCCACCACGTTCTCGGGCTCCACGTAGACGGTCTGTCCCGACTGGGACACCTCGTGGACGATGCCCTTTACCCGTCCCCTAAAATTCGCCTTCAGGGCGATTACCTGCCTGCCGTCCTTGAGGGCCGGCAGGGTAGACTGCAGCATGGGGCGCATGGAATCGTCCGAGAGATAGCTCCCCACGAGGCGCTCGATGTCCTGCCGGATACGGGTAATCCCCTGGCGGATGGCGCGAAGCTCCGGAAGGTCCCGAACCTCCCCCGAGGAGCGGTCGATGACGCGGAAGATGGCCGAGGCAGGCTCCGAAAGCACGGGCAGGAGGGATATCTCCGCGAGAAGGGCCTGTTCGGCGGCCTCGTCGCCGTAGAGGGCTCCGATGTCCCTGCGGCCCGAGGCCAGCTGCCGGCTGCGGGTTTCGCCCCATTCCCGCAGGCGGTCCGAGGCCTCGAAGAAAAGCCCCAGGCCGTGGAGCTCCGCGGCCTCCAGGGCGGCTCCCTCAACCCTTATTCGGGGCAGGAAGGCCCGTACCGGGGGCCAGGAGGAAAGGGCCGGGGGGCGTTCCGCGGAAAGGGCGCGCAGCCACGCGAGGCCGAGCCTCTTCAGGCGGGCGACCTCCCCGGGATCCGCCGAGGGTTCCCGAAGGAGAAGCGCCGCGCGGCCTTCCTCGCTCATGCAGCAGCCCGCGACGGTCTCGCGGACCCGCGGGTAGTCAAGTACGTCCAGGGTTCGTTGATTCATGGTTAAATGTCCTGTGCGGCATTAATCGGCGAGACGCCCCGTTTCCAGTTCCTCGCGGATTCTCTGCCAGCTTTCGTAGCGTTCCTCGTGAATGACCCCGGCGTAGACCGCCTCTAGAATCTTGCATCCCGGCTCGTGGAGATGGGAACACGAGAGGCCCCAGGAACAGCTGCCGATCAATGGTTCCATCTCGCGGAAATAAAGCGCGAGATCCTTGGCCTCGATGTCGTGGAGCACGAAACGGCGGACTCCGGGGGTATCGACGATGGAGGCGCATTCCTCCCCGCTTCGGGCGGGCAGGTGAAACAGAATACCCTTGGTGGTGGTGTGGGTTCCCCGGCCGAATTTCTCGGAAAGCCCGGCGGTTCGCAGGGCGAGGCGCTCGTCCAGGGCGTTAAGGAGACTCGACTTGCCCACCCCCGACTGGCCCACGAAGGCCGAAAGCTTTCCCGAGAGGATAGCCGAGAGCTTATCGAGGCCCTCGCCGGTGCGGGCGGAAACCTGCAGGGTCCGGTACCCGAGGCGTTCCCAGTCCGACAGGCGGTCAAGAACGTCGGCGTCGCATTCCAGGTCGCACTTGTTCACCAGGATCAGGGGCTCGATATGCTCCGCGTCGGCCTGTATCAGGGCCCGGTCCACGAAGCGGGGCCGAAAGGGCGGCTCGTCGGGGGTAGTCACGATGGCCACCAGGTCGAGGTTGGCCGCGAGCATCTGCGGGGCCTTGCCCTTCTGGTTCCAGCGGACGAAATGGTTTCGCCTGGGAACGAGGGAAAGGATGAGCCCCCGCTCGGGATCCATGGGGTCTCCCTCGTAGGCGACCCGGTCCCCCGGGGCCAGGGGGTTATAGTATCCCTCCACGTCCCTGAGGATCTTCCCCTTAATGCCGCAGAGCCGGACGGAGCCGTCTTCAGTCTCGATCTCGAAAAGGTTGTTCGTCCCTCCGAGCACCAAACCCTCGCTCACAGCACCCCTCCCCACCGGATCCCGAACATGTCCGAATAGTTCCGGTAGCGTCCCTCGATTTCGGCGGTTACCCCGCCGGTGATATAGCAGGCCCCCCGCCCGGGAATTTCCCCGTCCCCGGAGGATCCCTTCGGGGGAACCAGGCGCAGGGCCTGATGGACCACGCCCTCCCGGGAATCGATTACCTGTATGTCCGGCCCGGCGGCTTCCCGTATCTCCCGTTCCACGTGGAGGAAGTGGGTGCACGCGAGGATTATGGTATCCACCCCGGCTTCGCGGAAACGCTCGACGGAGGGGCGCACCGCCTCGAGCCTGAGCTCCGGGGGAGCCGAAACCAGTTCCCGTTCTATCCGGGATACCAGGACCGAATCCCCGATGCGGGTAAACTCGCAGTCCGGGGCGAACCTTGAAATAAGGTCGTCCGTATAGGGGTCGCACACCGTGCGTTCCGTGGCCAGAAGGCCGATCTTGCGGTTTTTGGACGCCGAGGCAGCCAGCTTGACGGCGGGAACGGTACCCACGAAGGGGACGGAAAAACGTTCCCGCAAGGCCGAAAGGGCCGCCACGGACATGGTATTGCAGGCCACCACGATCACCTCGGGACTGAAGCGGTCCAGGAGCCGGGCCGCCGCCTCCGAAGCGAAGCGGATTACCTCGTTTCGGGTCTTCTCTCCGTAGGGAAAATTGAGGGTGTCCGCGAGGTACACGCAGGTCGCCCCCGGGGCGTGGAGCCTCAGTTGGGCGAGATAGGGCAAGCCCCCGGAACCGGAATCGAGGAAGGCGTATTGGTATTGGGTTTGTTCGCTCACGGCGGGAAAGTCCTCAGGGTGAATCAGCCGAAAAGACCGTCAAAGGCGGCCCGGGCGGCGCCTGACTTCCCGTCTGAGGAGGAAGACGCGGCGGCATGGTCGACGCGGAAAGCCGGGTTAAGGCGGAAATGGTCGCAAAAATTAGCGCGTTCCTTGTCCCGAACCTCGTCCTCCACCCGTTCTGCGCACTCGTGATAGGACGAGGGCGACCAATGGACGCAGTTTCTGCAGGAACGCAGGTCGGTTCCGCAGGAGTCGCACGCGAGGGATCTGCCTATCGGGTTCCCCGCCGTGACGGCGCGGCCGCATTTCCAGCACATGGATACCATAATAACCCTTTGACGAAATTCGCGCAATGACCTACAGTGGAGTCATGTTCAGCGCCCATCAGGACATACCCCGCCAGAGCCTCTACGAGATCCTCGCGTCCAGCGACGAGGTGAACAGCCTCGATTTCTCGGACCTGGACTTCCGCGACATGGACCTGTCGGGCAAGAGCTTCACGGGGTGCCGGTTTTCCCGGTGCGTCTTCGTGAACGTAAAGCTCGACCGCTCCAAGATGCGCATGTGCTTCCTCGACTTCGCCCGGTTCAGCCGGTGCACCCTCACGGGCTCGGACATACAGTTCACGAGCTTCGCTGGCGTGCACGTGAACGACACGAGCTTCGAGAACTCGGACCTCCTGCACGACAATTTCAACGGCCTCCTGGCGGGAAACGTGAACTTCAGCGACTCGGACCTGTACAACTCGCGCTTCGTCATGGCGACGCTGAAGGACACCAGTTTCCAGAACTGCAACCTGAAAAAAACCATGTTCCACCAGACTACCCGGGTAAAGGTGTCCTTTAAGTCCTCCAATACCCGCGAGGCGATCTTCGACAAGGGGGAGGAGCCGGAATGAAGGTATGGTTCCACTATTCCCTCGAGGGCTTTTCCAACGGCTACCTGGTGGCCAACGAGAAAACCGGCGAGGCGGTCATCATCGATCCCGGAGCCATGGGCAGGGAGCTCTTGGCCCATATCGAGGAGCGCCGCTACCGGGTAGACGGCATTTTGGTGACCCACAGCCATCCGAGCCACCACGCGGGGCTCGTGACCCTCATGCGCATCTACTCCCCCCGGGTTTTCGCCGCCGACGCCGAGCTGGGGGGGGTAAAAACGGTTCTCCTCCAGGGAGACGGAACCTTCGTCGCCGCGGGGTTCGCGATCCGCTACTACGCCGTGCCCGGACACTCCCCCGACTCCCTCATGTTCCAGATCGAGAACGCCGTATTTACGGGGGACACGCTTTCGGCGGGACGGATCGGGGCTACCAACAACATTTACGGGAAAAGGAACCTCCTGACCCACCTTAAGAACAAGCTTCTCGTTCAAAACGACAACGCCGTGCTCTTTCCCGGCCACGGGCCGCCCTCTACCCTCAGGGCGGAACGTTTTTTCAACTCGGAACTCATGAAGGGAACCACGGAGGAAACGGAACGCCCCGGAGACCGGTTCATCTTCGTGGCGCCGGAACCCTTCTAAGGCCTCAGCCCTCCGGAACGCGGTACGGCGGTACTTCAGTCGTAGAAAAACCAGCTCCCCACTCGCCCGCCCGAAAGGCCCCAGCGGGAAAAGACGAATCCGTTGAGCTTGGCCGCGGCGCCCTCGAAGTCCGAGGCCCCGGTAGACATCACGTGGTCCGAGTACTCCTCCGGGCCGCCGTACCGAAGGTAGCGCTCGTTTATGACCCCCGTAAAGTAGGGGGCCGTCTTGGCCAGGGGCTGCTGCATCAGGTACGCCATGAACTCGTTTTCCATGAGATAGGAGTCGTTTACGTCGTAGCCGAGAGTATCCACGACGGTGAAGTAGCCCTGGAGAAACCCCAGGGCCCGCGGATCCGTTTCCCGATACGCCCCGGCAACGGCCTCGCGGAATTCGGGGCGGGTAAAGTAGATGCCGTGGTAGCCCTCATGGGCCATGAAGAGATAGCGCAGGTACTCCGCCGATTCCCGGGATATCGAGACCACCGCCCCGGCGCCGGCCTCGATGCTCTCGCCCCGGAGAACCAGGATGCCCTCCGCGAGAAGAATGTCCCGAAGCTCCAGTTCCTCGCTTCTGAGCCTGAACCCTTCCTTCCGGGCCGTCTCGAAGAACTCCGCCAGGCTTTCCGCGCGGTAGTCGTGGGCGTTATAGCCGTGGAGGCCCGAGAGCTCAGCGTCCGACAAAAGCCTGCCCCGATACCCCGTTTTTTCCACGAAGAAGGCGAGCCGGTTAAAGAGCCGGGCCTGGACTCCATAGTCTGCGGTATCGAAGATGAGCACCGACGGAAAAAGATCCCAGGAAAAGACCTCGAAGTCCGCCTTTCTCCAGCGGTCTTGCGGCCATTCGATCACAGCATGGGGGTCTGCGGTTACGGGGGAACGGGGATTCGCCGCATCGGCGCAGGGTACGGCGAGGGAGGGAAACACCCGCATTGAACGCAGGGAGCCGGTGAACTCCAGGGGCTTCAGCGTCCTGGGCAGGACTCCCGAAGGGGAAAGCAAAAAGGACGGGAGCCAGGCGGTTTGAAGGATGGGGCTGACCCGCCAGCCTACGATCCTGGAGCCTGCGGAGAAAAGGATACGGTTTTGCTTTTCCGGGGTCCCCGGCTC
>QKDA01000264.1 GCA_003246765.1 Spirochaetales bacterium
CCGGAACCGACATATGTTAATAATGCCTGGTGGCCATAGTGGAGAGGCAATACCCGTTCCCATCCCGAACACGGAAGTCAAGCTCTCTAACGCCGATGATACTGCTGTAACAGTGGGAAAGTAGGTAGCTGCCAGGCTTTTTTTATTTTAAATGGCGCCAGTTTTCCCTATTCTGTTTTTTCCGCTCCTGCCTTGAAGATTTGAAAAAATCATAGTATCCTTAAGTTCGTTATGGTTGGAGGTAAGTATGGCAGCCGGTGATTCCCAATTTCAGCTTGTGACCTTTCAACTTGGAGAGGAGCTTTACGGCGTTGACATTATGGATGTAAAGGAGATTGTCCGTATTCAGGACATTCGCCCCATACCTAACGCTCCTTATTACGTGGAAGGTATCTTTAATTTACGAAGCGAAATTATACCGATTATCAACCTTCATAAACGTTTTCATCTGAAAAAGGCTCATCTTGAAGAAGGGGATGAATTTCTCGGAGGATTTATCATTCTCAATATTGAGGGGAACAAGCTTGGGATCATTATAGACCGAATAGCTCGTGTTGTGATGGTTCAACAAGATGAAATTCAGCCTCCGCCGCAAATGATAAGTGGGATTGGTGCCGAATATATCAACGGTGTGGTTCGTCAGGAATCGGGGTACCTTATCGTTCTCGATATTAGGCGTTTGTTTAATCCCAAAGAGCTGCAGAAGCTGGTTAATCTGTAATTTTCCGCCAAAAATCCTACTCCGGGCGATATATAGCTTGTCAGAAATGCAATCTTGAAAGCGTGTGGCGTTTTCAAATCCTACATATATTCATGGAAAAGAATGAAAATACCTGTTTATAGTTCAACAATCAGAAGAAAGGAAATGGATGCGGTATTATCTTGCTTAGTTTCCGAAAAGCTGGGCCCGGGTGAGTTTTATATCAAACTCATACAGATAGTGAAGGATCTGCGTTCTCCAGAATATTCTGTTGCTTTTAGAAGTCCTGCTATTGCATTGAAGTACATCATTAAAGCCCTGGATTTGCCTTTGGGGTCAGGAATTGTTATTTCTGCACTCGCTCCTTTATGGCAGTACAAGACCATTCTTGACCTAGGATTTTTACCGATTGTCGCAGACGTTGAGTCAGAAACCGCCGTTATGAGTCTTGAATCAGTAGGGGAAGGAATAAAACAAGGGGGAAGATTAATAATCCTTCATGAACCCCTCGGTTTTATGCCGGATGTATCTAAATATAAGGCTCTGGATATACCAATTATTGAGGATATATCTACCAGCATAGGTGCAATTAACGGGGATCAGAGCGCTGGCCAGTTGGGAACATTTACACTCTTGGGGCTTGAAGAGAGAGATTTGGTTACCGGCGGTGGCGGAGCCATTGTTATGGCCAATACCCGCAGGGAAGCGATAGTGTTGAAGAAGGTTGCCGATGAAGCTTCAGTGATAGAACTTCTCTCTGATGTGAATTCTGCCCTGGCGTATATTCAAATCAAGGAATTTGCTAGAAATTCAGAACTCAGAAGGGATATACACGCCCTTTATGTAAGGTCGCTCATGCAAGGCCGTCACAAAACCCTGTCGGTCCAAGGCGAGGGAACCCCTTCTTGGTATGCTTTTCCCGTACTTCTTTCAAGCGGGTTAAAGGAAGTTCGTCAGTATACAAACCGTAAGGAAATCGAAATTGAAGGCGCTTTCGTGGGATCTGTTGCTGAATATCTGGGAGATGGCTTAGATGGCTGCATCCAAGCAAAATCCTTATTAATGCGGTGCGTTCTATTTCCGCTTTATCCGAGACTCGGGAGCTCAAACGCGGCGAAAATCGCTAAGGTACTCGCCACGCTTCCTTAAAATCATGGCAGCTAAACGGTGAAAAAAGTGAAACGGGCGTTGATCATAGCAAATACCTGGAAAAAAGAAGCTGCCCTTCTTGCTCAGGAAATTGGCGTAGAGCTCAAGGCGTCAGGAGTAGAATACGAGATTTTTGAGTACGACGGGCTTTCTGTATCGACTGATTTTACCGGATTCGATGTAGCTATAACCCTTGGTGGAGACGGTACCGTTCTTTTTGCCGCTCGGTATTGTACGCCACGGCATATTCCAGTCTTTCCCGTCAATCTTGGGGAATTCGGGTTCATTGCCGGCATTCAACCTCATCAATGGAAACGGTACCTAAAGGAATTTCTTGAGGGTCGAAGCGTGACCAATGAGAGAATGCTCTTGGAGGCAAGGGTAGAAAGGAGCGGTACCAACGTATTCGTTAGCAACGCCCTGAACGATGCGGTAATATCAGGTAGCGGAATCGCAAAAATCGTTCGTCTAGAGGTATTGTTCAATGGGCTTTCCTTCGGGGTATACAAGGCTGACGGCGTTATAGTAGCCACTCCGACTGGATCAACCGCTTATTCTGCAGCTTCCGGCGGGCCTATTGTAGATCCAGATCTTTCAGCATTCGTATTAACCCCGATATGTGCATTTTCTCTTTCCAACAGACCGATCGTGTTGCCTCCAACGGGAACCTTACGATTAAAGATTTTAGAGATGCGACATAAGGATGCAATACTCACGATCGATGGGCAAGAAGTATTTCACTTGCTAGAAGGGGACGTCGTCTATATCGATGAATCGCCGCACCGAGTGCGCCTAATCGGTTGCGATAATGATGTTTTTTATACTGCCCTTCGCTCTAAATTAAACTGGTCCGGAACTCCCGTACCTGATTGCGGAGGAAAGGATGCTTGAGGATCTCTCCATTAAAGACTTCGCCTTAATCGATTCGATTTCCATTGAATTTGGCGCTGGACTTAATGTTTTGACCGGTGAGACAGGGGCCGGAAAGTCAATTCTCATCGGAGCCCTTACCTTTCTTTTAGGCGGTAAGGCAACCGTTGATTCCATCCGAACTGGTGCGGAATCGACTAGAGTTTCGGGAACGGTAAAGATCGACAAGAATTCACGGGCTGTACGCACTTGGCTTGAAGAAAGGGGCATCGAGACTGAAAATGACCGGGTCCTTTTACGCAGAACAATCAAGGATAACGGTAAAACCGGCGCATGGATTCAGGATGTTCCCGTAAGCCGCTCCGATTTGGCGGAATTTACCGGATATTTAGTCGATGTACACGGTCAACATGATCATCAATCCCTCTTTCGTTTGGATGAACATAGACGATTTCTTGATTCTTTTGCGGGTTTGTCGGACGACGTACTCGCTTTCACGCGCTTATACTCGGAATTGGCCGAAAAAAGGGCTTTATACAACGAGCTAAATACCTCTGAACAAGAAAGAATTCGGAGAAAGGAAGTACTTGAGTTTTCCTTAGAAGAAATACAACGTGCCAAACTGACTGCCAATGAGGATGAAATACTAGCGGCTGAGGAAACGCGCCTATCCCAACACGAACGCCTTTTTTCCTCTGTCGATTCTATTGTTGAGGTTTTCCTTAGCCAGTCCGGCGTAGTACACGATCTAAAAAAGGCACTAGGCGGTTTTGAATCCGCTGCGGCGATAGACCCATCCCTCCAACAGGCTAGAGGCCGTTTGGAGAGTGCTTATTACGAGCTCGAAGACATAGCAGAGGAGCTTCGCCGGTATCGCGATGAACTGGTATATGATCCGGCTCGGCTTGAGACCATCCAGGAACGCCTTTCAGATCTGTACAAGCTTAAAAAAAAGTACGGCTCTACGATAGAAGATATAATGGCCTGGGCCAAGAATGCAGAACTAGAGCTTGAACAGCTGGATGGGTGGGAATCAAATAGGTCAGCTCTGGAAATACAGCTCGCCGATCTTGAGCGGGAACTTTTTAAAATCGGCTCTGACCTGAGCCAGCGCCGAAAACGGGCCTCGAGTGCACTAGAATCCGGGGTAGAGGGAGTCTTGAAATCCCTAGGCATGTCTGGGACAAGGTTTAGCGTATCGCTTGGCCTTCGACCAGGCACCGATACGATGCAGCGTTCGGGGCCTTATGGCTTCGATACCATAGAATTCCTGATCAGCGCGAATCCTGGCGAACCCCTCAAGCCGCTTTCTAAAATAGCTTCCGGCGGAGAACTCTCGAGGGTAATGCTCGCTCTGAAAACGGTCCTGACCTCGGCGGACGAAACGGATACCCTTATTTTCGACGAAATTGATACGGGTATCGGAGGGGAAGTTGCTCTCTCGGTCGGTAAGCATCTCAAGGAACTCGCCGAATCAAAACAGATTCTTTGCATAACCCATCTAGCTAGCATAGCTGCCCACGCCAACCATCACGTTAAAATTGAAAAGAAGGTAATGGAAGGGAAAACGGTGACCGGCGCCTTTGGGATCAAGGATCAGGAGCGGGTTGAGGAGATTGCCCGAATGCTTGCCGGTGACGGGGTTAGCGACGCTTCCCTCCGACATGCGCAAGAGCTTCTGGCTAGATTCAACTGAATCTTTTGTTTGTACCCGGGCCGCTTGCTGTGATATACTTACCCCCAGGAGTGTTTGATGGCTCGAGTAACTGAAGAAGCCCGACAGACATATGCTGAACAGGTCGCGGTATACCAGCAACAGCTGGATGCGCTGCTGATCCGCGAAAAGAATATGCTTATGGTTATCCAAAAGGATCCCACCGGGGCGGCTTATAAGCGCCTTATGCTGGCCGACGAAATGCTGTACCTCACTACACTGTACCTTTCAAAGCACTCCCTTTCGGTATCGCTCTTGGGCGTAAAAAACGAGGATGCCCTCAATGATGCTCGAAAAACTCTTTACAAGGCAGTTATTTACCTTGAAGAAGTCGTGACAAATTTCATTGATGTGCCGTTTTCGGATTATGAAGATAAAATTGATGAAATCAAAAACGTTCCCGAAAGCAAACGGTATTACCTGATACGAAAATTGGGTTTGGCGATCAGGCTGGTCATTGACGCCTATGGGGACAATACCAAGTGGCGATGGACCTTCGTAGAACTTGAGGCACGGTTCGCCACGGTTGCCAAGAATATCCTTGACTTAAAATCAGCCTCCAAAAACGGGCTTGATCCCCGCTCTCCTGAGTATGACGACACGGTGTATCATCTTCGTCTGGTTAAACGGCTTCTCCAACAAGCTTCCGATCGGTACCGCGAAAAATATGAGTTGTCAACGGGTCGAATCGATGATTTTCGGCTTGGCATAAATTATCTTTTGGCTCTGAGGCGTATACACATCATATTGGGTGAACGCGATGAGGCTGAGGATGCCAAAAAGAAGGCGGAGATATGGCGGGAAAAAATGGAACAGGATCATCGAAAGAGCGAAGCCCAGAGGCGGTAGCCCCTCGCAGGATCGTACTTGACGTCGACACGGGGCACGACGATGCCGTTGCGATAATGATGGCAGCGGCCGCTCCCGAGCTGTCCCTGGATATGATCACGGTAACAGCCGGAAATCAAACACTTCCGAAAACGCTAAATAATACATTGAACCTTTGCGACGATCTCGGCATAGACGTACCCGTCTATGCCGGCGCAACGGGGCCCCTCATGCGTGAATTGGTAACCGCTGCCAGAATACACGGCGAATCCGGGTTTGACGGCCCGGTTTTCAAGCCTCGTAAAAAGCAGGCCGAGAAGGGGCATGCGGTTAACGCGTTGATTGAGTATCTTATGGATGCCCTTCCCGGTTCAACAACTATAATCGCGTTAGGCCCGTTAACTAATATCGCGTTAGCGATGAAATTGGAACCCGCGATTTCGACCAGGATAGGGGAGTTGATCCTGATGGGCGGCGCCATCGGGAGGGGGAATGTAACGCCTTCAGCAGAGTTTAATATTCATGCGGACCCTGAAGCAGCAAAGATAGTTTTCGGAAGCGGGGCGGCGGTGACGATGATCGGCCTGGACGTTACGACCAAGATACTTCTTGATGAACAAAAAATGATCGATGTTCGGTTAATTCGGGGTAGGGCATCGGAAATTTTCGTTGATAGTATGGATAACTACATGACGGCATGCAGGAATTATTTGGGCGAGTATCCTGCCATGCATGATCCTAGCTGTGTGGCCTACGTTATTGAACCTGAACTATTCCGGCTTGGCGAATACCATGTGGATATTGAATGTTCCGGTGAGGTAACCTCGGGCCGAACGGTCGTGGACATCAAGGGTGTGAGCGGTAAGCCGAAAAATGCGCGGGTTGCCGTAGACGTTCTTCCGGATCTATTCTGGCCCCTGCTGGAACGAACCATCAGGCGCTGGACCTATCTCGGAAAACGATGATATCCGTATTGTACTAACAGGTAATAAGTGCTTATACTTACGTTAAGATCGACCGTGGAACTGACGGTCAAAAAGTTCAGGAGGAACTATGAAGAAATTACTCGCAGTTGTTCTTGTCGCACTCGTTGCGGTTACCGCGTGTACCGCGAAGAAAGAGGCTCCCGCGGCTAAGGATGCGCGTCCAACGATCCGCTTAATCACCGACGCTACCGGAATCGATGACAAGTCTTTCAACGCTGCCGCATGGCGCGGCATTCTGGCCTTCTACGGAGATACCTGGGATAATCAGACGAACCGAGGCAAGCTCTACGACGTAGTAACCTGCCAGACTCAGGACAAGTATATTCCTAACCTCAAGCAGGCATCCGATGAGGGCTACGACCTTATCTGTGTGACTGGGTTTACCTTCGCCGATGCACTCGGAGAAGTGTCGAAGCTCTATCCTGACCAGAAGTACATGATCGTTGACGTAGATTGGGTCTCTAGCCCGAACGTCATGCAGTTCTCCTTTGCTGAGCATCAGGGCTCGTATCTCGTCGGCGTCGCCGCGGCGCTCAAGGCTGTTTCTGACGGTATCGCGACACCAAAATTCGGCTTTATCGGCGGAGTCCCCGGTGCAGTCATAACCAAATTCGAGATCGGGTACATTATGGGTATTAAGTCCGTTCTTCCCAAGGCGGAAATCGTTGATTATTACGCAAATGATTGGGGAAAACCCGAGCTTGCCAAAGCCCAGGCCAAGAATTGGTTCGATTCCGGCGTGTTCTGTATTTATTCCGCTGCCGGCGGTACGGGAAACGGAACCATTGCCCAGGCTAAGGAATACCGAAGCCAGGGGAAGAACGTTTGGGCTATCGGTGTCGACTCCGATCAGTATGAAGAGGGTATCTACGCCGACGGTAAGTCCGCGGTTCTCACCTCCATGTTAAAACGTGTTGAGACCTCCACGCAGTACGCCCTAAACGCCGTTAAGGACGGTTCTTTTGCCTCCAAAGTCGTAGTACTCGACATGAAGGCCGACGGTATCGGTTTCTCCGAGCGAAATTCCGAGCTTGGTGCAGAGAACATCGCGAAGATAAATGCCGTTAAGAAGGATATCATGGACGGTAAGATCACCGTACATGCCACCTACAAGGAAGCTCTCGCTGCTAACGCGGTTCCTGCCGGTCTTGGGGCCAAGGATAACTGATCTCCCTGATGTGACAATCGGGCTGTCCGGATTTTTTCCGGACAGCCCTTTTCATTCTTATTCTATGCAGCTGGAGGCGCATCATGGGCCACAATGCCATCGACATGCTCGGTATCACGAAGAGGTTCCCCGGGGTACTCGCCAATGATCACATTGACCTATCCGTGAGGGACAATGAGGTTCATGCCCTTCTAGGCGAGAACGGTGCCGGAAAATCCACGCTCATGTCGATATTGTTCGGTTCATACGATGCGGATGAGGGTCTGATAAAGATTCGGGGGAAGGAAGTGTCGATCAAGGATCCGAACGCTGCAACAGCCCTCGGGATCGGTATGGTCCACCAGCATTTCAAATTGGTTCATAATTACACGGTAACTGAAAATATCATACTTGGAATCGAAAGTACCAATCGTTTCGGCCTTCTTGATCTTAAAACCGCAGAAAAGCGGGTTGCGGAACTTTCAGAGCGTTACGGTTTAAAGGTTAATCCTCGCGATAGAATCGAAGACATTAGCGTCGGTATGCAGCAAAGGGTGGAAATCCTCAAAACCCTTTATAGAAACGCGGATATTCTTATCCTGGACGAACCGAGCGCCGTCTTGACGCCCCAGGAAATCGATGAACTTATGGACATTATCCTCAGGCTAAAGGCTGAGGGAAAGACTATTATACTGATTACCCATAAATTGAAAGAAATAAAGGCCGTTGCGGAACGATGTACCGTTTTGCGGCGGGGTAAGTATATTGGCACCGTTGACGTGCAGGACGTAAGCGAACAGCAGTTAGCCGAAATGATGGTCGGTAGAGCGGTAAAATTCGAAATTGATAAACAGCCTGCCAACCCGGGAGCGGTAGTGCTGAAAATCGATAACATTCTGGTGAAAAATTCCCGGGGCTCGATAGGGGTCAAAAATTTATCCCTGGATGTCCGCTCAGGCGAGATTGTGGGTATCGCGGGGGTAGACGGTAACGGCCAGACTGAGCTCATCTATGCCATTACCGGTTTGACTCCGATAGAATCGGGTTCCATATTCGTTAAGAACCTTGACGTTACAAAAATGTCGGTTAAACAGCGGATCGAAGCCGGAATCGGACATATTCCCGAGGACCGTCACAGGCATGGACTCGTGCTTGATTTTTCTGTTGCGGAAAACGCTGTGCTAAAAAATTTCGATAAATATCCCTATTCCTCCCGATGGGGAGTATTGGATTTTCCAAGGATATTCTCCCACGCGGGAGAACTTATTGAGCAATACGACATTCGCGCAGGCGAGGGCCCCATGATGAAGGCTCGGAACATGTCCGGCGGGAATCAGCAAAAGGTAATTATCGCCCGTGAAATAGATCTCTCTCCGGATCTGCTCGTGGTTGCCCAGCCGACCCGCGGACTTGACGTGGGCGCCATAGAATACATTCGCAAGAGAATCGTGGCAGAGCGAGACAAGGGTCGCGCGGTGCTCCTTATTTCCTTCGAGCTTGACGAAATCATGAACCTTTGCGATCGGATCGCGATCATATCGCATGGCGAGATTGCGGGCATCCTCCGTGAAGGTGAGGCTGACGAACATCAAATCGGATTCATGATGGCCGGGGCCAGACAGAAAGAGGGGGAGGGGGCATAAATGACGGACGCTAAAAAGGGCAACTCCCTTAGGGCATTACTGCTTCGTTCGGACGCGGCCATATCCGTGATGGTCGTATTTCTCGGTTTCATCTGCGGGACGATCTTGATCATGGTAGTTGGCAGGAATCCTGTAGGCATGTACAAGGCTATACTACAAGTCTTGACGGGCTATAACGTAGACAGAAATAGGTTTTACGTGAGGTATATAGGGGAATGGCTCGCAACGTCCATGCCCTTTATCCTGTGCGGCCTATCCATGGGTTTCGCAGCTCGCACGGGGCTTTTCAATATCGGCGGTGAAGGCCAGTATGTCGTGGGCATTACCGTCGCGCAGTTCGTTGCCCTCCTTGGACCCCAAATACCTACGGTTCACTGGTTGCTAGCCTTGGCCCTCGCCATGCTTGGCGGCGCTTTTTGGGGGGGGATCGTAGGTTGGTTGAAGGCTAAATTCGAGGTGTCTGAGGTTGTCGCGACGATTATGCTGAATTATATCGCGTTGTACCTTTCAAGAATTCTCATTATGAGACTTCCCGGCACAAATACCTATAAGACCGTAGATTTTCCGGAAACAGCCCTCCTAAAGGCCTCCTGGCTGGAAAAGCTGACCCAGGGATCCATGTTAAACTTGGGCATTTTTTTCGTCCTCCTCGCGGTTATTGTTTATTGGTTTATAATTGAAAAAACCCGCTTGGGGTTTGGCCTAAGGGCGACGGGCTACAATAAAGAAGCGGCCCGTTACGGCGGTATTTCCGTAGTAAAGAGCATAGTCCTGTCGATGGCAATCGCCGGCGCTTTTGCCGGATTAGCGGGAGGAATCGTGTCACTGGGCGCCTTCAAGTACGGGAGGGTATTGGCGGGCAATGACGGCTATGGTTTTGCCGGAATCGCGGTTGCATTGGTCGGCAATAGCTCGGCATTGGGCACCATGCTCGCGGGACTCTTATTCGGAATGCTTGCCTCCGCTCAGCCGCTTATGGAATCAAACAGTATCCCCAAAGAGATAGCTTTCATCATTCAGGGCCTGGTCGTCGTGTTCATTGCGATTCGAACCGGCTTCAGGATGTTCATTACCTATTCCATGAGAAAGAAAGCCGAAAAGGAGACCCCCGAAAATGCGTGAAATCCTCGGCAAAATACCAACTATATTAATGCTCGTTTCCCCAATCCTTATCACGGCGACCGGCGGTATGATTTGTGAGCGTTCGGGAGTCGTGAATATCGCCTTGGAAGGATTGATGGTATTTGGAGCCTTTGCCGCCGCTACGGCTCATTTCTTTCTCGAGCCCCTTTTAGGTCCCAATTCAGTATGGGTTGCCCTTTTGGTTGGCGCCTGCGCGGGTATGGTTTTCTCTTATATACACGCTTTCGCTTCGATTTCCCTGAACGCGGACCAAACCGTTTCTGGTACGGGGATTAACCTCCTCGCTAACGGTATTACCATCTTCTTGGCTCAGGTATTCTTTAAGCAAGACCGAACCAAGCAGTTCATGCTGGGCATGATGCCCGGTACCGGCGGTATATACCCCACCGCATGGATCGCACTAACCGTGGTACTGGTCACGTGGTTCGTGTTGTATAGAATTCCGTTTGGACTGAGGCTTCGTTCCTGCGGCGAGAATCCTCAGGCCGCGGCTTCCGTCGGAATCGATGTATTACGAACCCGGTATATCGCAGTTTTAACCTCCGGTCTTCTCGCGGGTTTAGCTGGAGGGTGCTTGGTCTTGACGACCAATACCCAATTCAATTCCACCACCGTGAACGGGCACGGGTTTATCGCCTTGGCGGTTGTCTCTTTCGGAAGGTGGAGACCGAGCGGTATCGCTGGCGCCTCGGTCCTTTTCGGTACCGCCTTGGCATTTTCGATAATCGCGAGCGATTTTACGGTCCTTCGTTCAATGCCCACTGAGTTATTCAACATAATGCCCTATGCGATAACCTTGCTAACGTTGGTCATCTTCTCGGGAAAAAACTACGCGCCTCGAGCAGCGGGAAGACCTTACGAAAAAGGGTCAAGTTAATGGTAGCGGCCGTAGATAAACTGTTCGTTCTTAAGATCTTCGAGGGCTTTTCTATAGAGCGTTGGAATGATCTCGTGCGTCCCTTTGAGCTTACCGAGATGGATAAAACTGCCGAGAAAACTGTGTTGGCGTACATCATCGGGAAAATCGAGGAATCCCGAGGCGCCAAGGTAGATTGGGACAGGATTATCTACGGGTCTTTCTTTGACCTGCTTAGGAAGATCGCGCTTTGCGATATCAAGGCCCCCGTTCAACGAATGATTCAAGAGGAATATCCCGAAGAATTTCTCAAGCTCAATGAGTGGGTGATTGAGCAATATCGTGATTGCATACCTGATACGGATCTGTTGGCTGAATTCACGGAATATCTACTGGGTCCAGCCAATCGCGAAGACCTTACCTGGCGGATCTTGAGGGCCTCGCACAAGTTCGCTACTCTCCGCGAGGTTGAGATGCTGCGTCTCGTCAATGAGCCCTTTAGGCTCATCGAAATCGAACGCGGGCTTAATGAGGATATCGGGCAATTCCTGGACCTCAGGGGCCTCCAACTTCTGGTAACAAAACAGCAGCCTTATAGTTTTCTCATGCAAATCGAGCGGTTGCGCTTCCAGACCCGGTGGAATCAAACCCCGCGGGTTCCGAAAACAAGCGTTCTGGGACATTCCTACTTCGTTGCCGCGATGAGCCTTCTCATGTCGCGTTCTTTGGGATTGGACTGTACGCGGCGGTATAACAATTTCTTTTCTGGCCTTTTTCATGACCTTCCGGAAGCGGTGACACGGGATATAATATCTCCGGTGAAGCAAGCCACCCGCCAGCTTCCGCACGTGGTAAAGGAGATTGAGGATAGAATCGTCCGGGAGGAATTGACCCCGGTAATGGATGCATCATTTAAGGATGAGCTTCTTTATTTCACGAACGAAGAATTCGAGAATCGGGCTCTTGACCGTCATGGTAAGGTCATTAAGACTGATTTTCAAAGCCTCGGAACGCTCTATGCCGATAAAAAGCACTGTCCTGTTGACGGAAAGCTGGTCCGCCTTGCCGACCATATCGCAGCATTTGTCGAAGCGGATAGCTCCATCCGTCATGGAATTACGTCAGCGCATTTACGGGAGGGCAAGAAAAACATACTCTCCCTCTATCCCGAAGGGTGTTCGATCAACGGAATCGATCCGTCTTCTTTCTTTTGGCGGGATTGACTAGATAGCCTGCCGACTCATTCCATAACGGTTATTTCCACCCGGCGATTTAGGGCCATTCCCGAGGCGGTTGCGTTATCGCCCAGGGGAACTGTGCCTCCGAACCCCCGATAAATAAACTGCTCTGCCGATAGTCCGCGGCGGCATAATTCTTCAATAACCTTTTTCGCCCGCTGAATCGATAATTCCATCTCGCCAATGGGTTTACCGGTTGCCGCTGTATGTCCCTCAACCAGGAATTGTCCGCCGGGTACAGCAAGGAGGGCCTTTGCCACCGCGTCGAGCCTCGGCTGTTCACTATCAAGAAGGTTTGCGCTGTCCGCCGAGAATTGAAGGTTTCGGATGGAAATACGGACGCCCCGATCCGTTTCTTCCGTAACCCATCCCGGCTCGGGACTTTGTTTTAACTCCCCGTCGGCCCTCCGGGTTGTTCCCCCCTGTTCTTTTTTCGGGAGGCGGGTTTCATTACCGGAAGTCAAATCGGATGCGGCCTGCTCCAGGGTAGCCGCAAGACCTTCCCTGACCGCGGTACCGCTGGTATAAATTGCCGTGCTTCCCCGATACCTGAGGGTTGAATTGTCCATAAAGGTAAAGGTTTCATCGAGTCGGTCGGTTATTGCCCTCAAGGCGCCAGTTTCGAGGGATACCAAGATTTGGACATCGTGAGTCCCTGTCGCGTTTTTAAGGTCGCGATCTAACCTGGAGATGGGTATGGTTGTCGGATATCGGGTAGCGAATTTGGCTGCGATTTTCCATACCCTTTCTCCCTGGAAAACCGACTCGCCCTCAAAACGGTACTCGACGACAATTGGCAATTCGGTAACCTGACCGGTATTCCGGGGATCGATGCATCGCACGCCTGTCCCGATCCATCGATCACCGAGCTTTACGGGCTCTTCCGGGAGAAGGGGAAAATCACGGTATTCAGGATACCCATGATCCTCGGTAAACCGCATGGAACCCTTGGGAGAGAGCGTAAATTTCGCCGCATAATCTCGATCAATGGGTAGGGCCGTTTGCAGTTGATCCCGGGTGGTACGTTGTAAACGGTAAAAAAAGCCGGAAAAAACTATGCCTGCGGGGGTTTGCTCCCCTGTCCGGAGCTGTGAGCGGGTTTCACGATGAGTAAGTCCAATATAGCTGCCGTTTTTATACGTAGACCAGTTTGAACGTTCGACCATATACCATGACTGCGCTTCCATGTAACCAAAGCTTATTTCTTGCGCGAAGTTCCTAGGCGAAGCGAGTATAATCAACGTGAAGGCGAGTAGAAAAGAGATTTTTGATTTTTGGTTCATTTTGATCTTTCCCCCTCCATTTTTTCCATTCATGTGATATTATATACTACACTTGTCAGGGAGTGAATCATGAACCGAGTTGATATTTTTCCGGAAGCATTATTCTCCAGTTTAGTTGATATACCAATGTTTTCGCGAATTGACAGAGTAGATCTTGACGATTTACCGGTGATTTGTGATTTGCTTTCCTATGAGCCCGGTGAGAGAATAATTCAGGAAGGAACCGTATCTTCAAGTATCTATATATTGCTTTCAGGTACGGTAGATATTCTTAAGAAAGGCCAGCATAAGGAAGACATTAAGATTAATTCCCTAGAAAATGGTGCGGTTTTTGGGGAAACGTCAATTTTCAAGAATGAGATGAGCACGGCAACGGTGAAAGCGAGTTCCTTATCCCTTTTAATGGCGCTTTCCCGAGAAAAATTTGCCGCCTATATCAACTCCCACCCCAAAGCCGGATTGGCGATTATGACCTACATAGTTTATGGCCTTTTAGAAAAACTGAGATCCTCGAATGAGGTTATAGCCTACGAAAAGGAGTTTCTCGTGTCCTCTGAGGATTTGGACGCCATGAAAAACCTTCTTCCCCCGACGGTAGACGAGATTTTGTCTGTATAGGCTTACTTGCTATTCAGAGATCGATGTAATTGGCCGAAATAGTAGCATATGTATCATGATCTCCGCGTTGGAATACTGTTAATCATCCTGGCATGTTCGTTTGCCGCTGCATCCGCCGACGAGAGGGTACACATACTCCAGCAGGGCGAAACGATTTACGCTATAAGCCAAAAATATCATGTCCCTGCTGACTCAATTATCGCTCTGAATAGAATCACGGACCCATCAAAACTGAGATCGGGTCAAAAAATCCGCATACCTGATCTGTATATTGTCGAAAAGGGTGATACACTCTACGGTATCGCCAGGGAAAAGGGTGTTTCCTTCGAGTCTCTGATCACCGCTAACGGCCTGGAAAAAAATAGTCTCCTGAAGGTCGGCCAACAGCTGTATATTCCGGGTTCCGCATCGACTCAATCCGGCGATTCCGCTTTGTCCCGGGAACAGCCTACAAACACTACTGTTCCTGATAATACGGCCGCCACAAAGCTGACTTTCGAGGATCCGAGAGGTTTTGAAACAAAACCTCTCGATTCTTCAATTATTTGGCCGGTCACCGCCCGTCAGGTTTCTTACCTTTCCGGTAAGGTGTACGGCGTATCCATCGTTGGGGCCAAGGGGGAAAACGTGAAAGCCGTGGCTTCCGGTACCGTGGTTTCTACGGGGCCTTATCGCGGGTTCGGACAGGTGGTTTTCGTGCAGTCCGGAAGCGGATATATCTACGTATACGGCGGTTTGGACTCAAATTTGCCAGCCCAAGGCACCGCAATGGCCTTTGGGGATTCCGTGGGAACCCTCGGTTCCGATTCGCTTTCCGGCAAGCCGTTGTTATATTTCATGGTTTACAACAAGGACAAGCCCGTGGATCCAGCAAAAGCGCCCCGGGGTCACTAATGAATCAGGAAGTCCGGATGGGGATGAAGGTCAATAAAAACGAAAAGAAGCCCGCGCATTCGGCCAAAAAGACAGAAATGGTCGACAACCGGAAGGCTTTGAAGAAAAGCCGTCCGGGTAAAGATGCAGACCCGTTGGCGCTCTATCTTAAGCAAATTTCCCGGTATCCTCTGTTAACCCTTGAGGATGAACAGGAGATAGGCCAAAAAATTCAGAATATCAAGCTTTCGATAATCGCGTTGAAGGATTCCTACGAGGATGTACCATTCGATCCGGCATTTATCCAGGAATCCTCAAAACTGGAATCCATGCTCAAGGATCTCAAGAACAGGATGATTACAGCCAATCTTAGGCTGGTTGTCTCAATTGCAAAAAATTACCAGCACCGCGGGTTAGGATTGCTCGATCTGATAGACGAAGGAAATATCGGCCTTATCGAAGCGGTAGAACGCTTTGACTATACGCGGGGATGCCGTTTTTCGACGTACGGTACGTGGTGGATTCGCCAAGCGATCATCAAGAGCCTTGCCGATAAGGGGCGTATCATTAGGATACCCATCCATATGCTCAATACGATCAGTAAGTGTTTTTTCGTGGCTAAACAGCTGACCCAAGACCTTGGACGCGATCCCAGCCCCGAAGAGCTCTCCGAGTACCTCCAGCTTCCGGCATCGAGAATCAGCGAGATAATGAGTCTCTCTCAGGAGACCACAAGCCTCGACACGACGGTGGATGACGACAACAATACTCGTCTTTCGGATTTAATAAGCGACGACTCCCTGATAGAGCCCTTTGAGATCGTCTTTACCGCGACCCTTCAGGAAACGATGGACGACGTACTGAGCCAACTCACGGAGAGGGAGATGAAGATAATCAAGCTCCGGTTTGGCTTAACCGACAAAGGCCCCCTTACCCTGGAAGAAACCGGAAAGCTTTTAGGAATAACCCGTGAACGGGTAAGGCAAATACAGGGTAAGGCGATCAATAAGCTTCGCGGGCAGCCGGAACTCGAGGCGTTTTACGACGACTAGTTTCCGTCCCCGAGCCCCGCTTTATTCGGTGATATCCCCGAAGTCTTCTTCCTCTTCGTAATCTTCTTCCTCAGAGAAAAGGTCTGTCGGTGTTGTCGGGGCCGCTTGGGCCGACGAAGCCTGGTCGCCGATTTGCTGCGCAGGGGAGCCTGTCAATCCTGATCCGAATCTCTTCTCGAGTTCCCTATAACACACGAGAAAAAGCTCCATGCAGACACGGGCATCGTCCTCGGCTCTGTGAGCCTCCTTTGCGGTTATCCCGAACCTTTGCGCAAGATCCTGCAGCGCGTACTTTGGTAAGCCGGGGAACATTTCCCGGGCGAATATTCTGGTATCCACGACCTTATTGGTTAAGGACGGTTTCCCTATTCTGGAGAGTTCTGCATTTATGAAGTTAACGTCAAAGGGCGCATTATGGGCAATAAGAACGGTAGTGCCCAAAAACCTGGCGAAGTCGGGAATTGCGACGGACGCATCCGGTTGCCCCTTGAGCATCGCGTCGGTAATACCGTTGATCTTCGTAACCTCCGGAGGCATGGGAACCCCCGGATTGATAAGGACGTTGAACCGGGAATTTATGCCGCGTACGTCAAAGCGGATCGCACCCGCCTCGACCACGCGGTTGATCCTGGGCTCGAGCCCCGTGGTTTCTGTATCGAAGACCGTAAAGCTCGAGACGGGAAACGACTCGAGCAGCCACTTATACTGGGACATGGGGCTCTACCGCTCAGGCTTGGTCAAGAATTTGCCGGATCTCGGATTCTATGGCCGAAATCAGGGCTGCAGCGGCCTTTTTTGCGCCCGGTATCCCGTCGGCGCCTACAGAAACGGGACAGGATATGTAGAATTTAATCTTTGGCTCTGTTCCACTGGGACGGGCACTCACAACGGATCCGTCTTCCAGGAAGAACTGGAGTACATTACTGGCAGGTAAGTCAGTCTTTTCCCGTTTTGCAGGAGTCGCAGGATTGTACATCTCTTGGGAAAGCACATCCCGGATAAGCTTGACTTTCCGTCCCCCAAGCGATGATAGCCCGTCATTCCGGAGACGGGTCATGAGCTTCTTCATGGTCTCGCCGCCCGATGCTCCCGGGAAACCCTTACTGATGGCCCGTTCCTCGAAGTAACCATGGGTATTCCAGATTTCACCGAGCCGGTCGAGGAGGGTTTTTCCCTTGCTTCTCCAGAAGAGAGTCATCTCTGCGCACATCGCTGCCGCAGAAACGCCGTCTTTATCCCGGACTTCAGTCTCCACGTTGTAGCCATAGCTTTCTTCAAACCCAAAGATATAGGCGTTTGCTCCCGACTTCTCAAACTCAGCCATAACTGAAGCGATCCATTTAAAACCCGTGAGGCATTCGACGGTCTTCACGCCGTATCCTAAGGCCACGCGGTCCCCCAGTGCCGTTGTCACGATAGAACGTATCATGGCGGGGTTGGACGGCATTTTTCCGGTTTCCTTGAGAGAGAGACAGATATAGTCGGTCAGGAGGACACCCATCTGGTTCCCCGTGATCAGTACGAATTTTCCGTCCGGGCCTGGAACGGCGCTCCCGAAGCGGTCCGCATCGGGATCCGTTGCCATAACGACATCGGCATGCTCTTTCTCTCCAAGCTCCACGGCCATCTTCAATGCCGGCGCTTCTTCGGGATTCGGGAAATCGACGGTAGGGAAGGCGCCGTCGGGGGCGCGCTGTTCCGGCACGGTAATCACCTTGAGGCCAAGGTCTCCCAAGACCTTCTCGACGTGCATGGCCCCGGTACCGTGGAGAGGCGTGTAAACGATCTTAACTTCTCCCGCTTTTTGCTTGATAAGCTGCGGACGAAAGAGTTTCCCCTTTACCATAGACCAGTATTTATCGTCAATCTCGCTGTCGATTATCCTGAGTTTTCCCGCGGCAACGGCTTCGGCCTTGGTCATGACCTTTACCGTACGTACTGCCGTAACTTCATCGATAATGCCAGTGTCGTGCGGTTCCGTTACCTGGGCACCGTCGTTCCAGTAAGCCTTATAACCGTTATATTTGGGCGGATTGTGGGATGCGGTAATCACTACTCCCGTATCGCAACCGAGTTCCCGGATGGCATAGGACAATTCCGGGGTCGGTCGGAGGGACGAGAAGAGATAGGTTGTGAAACCGTTGGCGGCAAAAATGCATGCGGTGGCTTCGGCAAATACATCTGAGTAGTTCCTGGAATCATAGGCAACAACTGCCTTTAGGGATCCTGATTTTGCCTTATCCGGGAAGGTCTTGATAAAATAGTTCGAAAGACCTTGGGTAGCCCGGTTTATAACGTAGGTATTCATTCTATTGGTGCCGCCGCCGATGATTCCCCGCAGCCCGCCGGTTCCGAACTCCAAATTCTGGTAAAAACGGTCTTCCAGTTCAGAGAGATTGTCCTGGATTAGTAGATCCCGGACTTCCTGGGCAAATTTTTCGTCCTTTTCTTCGATAATATAGGCATTTGCCCTCTCGATAATAAGATTTTTATCCATGACGTTCTCCTTATGCTGGAAACACTTAGTCCTTGATTGAAAAAAGTATACCTTATTTAACAGACTTGAACAAGGCGACGCTTTTCTATATTATTTTCACGAATCGGTTTCAGTTTGGAGGCATTATGACAATACCAGAAATGATGGGTCAGAGCGCCACTTTGACCATCTTGGGAATGGGCGTTGTGTTCAGCTTCCTTATCATACTCATCGGCATTATGAAGCTCGTCGAAATTTTCGTTCGGGTTACTGGCCTTGATAAGGAAGAGACCAGCGCATCAACGGCTGCGGCTGCCGCACCCGCGGGGCAGGACAGGGCCATAGTCGCCGCAATCGCGGCCGCTATCAGCGAAAAACAGAAGAATTAAGGAGTTCACCATGGCCAAGAAAGTCAAGATTTCCGATCTCGTCCTCCGTGACGCCCATCAGTCTCTTCACGCCACCCGCATGACCACCGCCGACATGCTCCCTATTTGCGACAAGCTCGACAAGGTGGGGTATTTCAGCCTCGAGGGCTGGGGCGGAGCCACCTTTGACTCCTGTATCCGCTTTCTGAATGAAGACCCCTGGGTGCGCCTTCGGTCCCTGAAGGAAAAGCTTCCCAATACCCCGATCATGATGCTTCTCCGTGGTCAGAATCTTCTTGGATATCGCCACTACGCAGACGATGTGGTGGACAAGTTCGTCGAGACCGCTGCCAAGAACGGTGTCGACGTGTTCCGCATCTTCGACGCTCTCAACGATCCCCGGAACCTTGCCCGCGCTACCGCGGCTGCCAAGAAGACCGGCAAGCACGTTCAGCTTACCATTTCCTATGCCACTACACCGGTTCATACCCTTGACGCATACGCGGATCTTGCCAAGGCGTACGCTGACACCGGCGCGGATTCCATCTGCATCAAGGACATGGCCGGACTCCTGAAACCCTTCGACGCGTACTCCCTCGTGAAGTCCATCAAGAGCAAGGTCGATATCCCGATCCAGGTTCACACCCACGCGACGACGGGCATGTCAGTCGCTACCCTCACCAAGGCCGCCGAGGCGGGGGCCGATGTCCTGGATACCGCAATCTCCTCCATGTCCATGGGTACTTCCCACAGCCCCACCGAGACCCTCGTGGAGATCCTTCAGGGTACCGAATGGGATACCGGTCTCGACATCAAGCTCCTCCTCGAAATCGCAAACTATTTCCGCGACGTTCGCAAGAAGTATTCCAAGTTCGAATCGAGCTTCCTCGGCGCCGACACCCGCATCCTGGTCTCCCAGGTTCCCGGGGGAATGCTTTCCAACCTGGAAAGCCAGCTGAAGGAGCAGGGCGCCGCCGACAAGATCGACGAGGTACTCAAGGAAATCCCGATCGTCCAGAAGGACTGCGGTTACATTCCCCTGGTTACCCCCACCAGTCAGATCGTAGGAACCCAGGCCGTATTCAACGTCCTGTTCGGACGTTACAACCGCCTCACCGCGGAGACCAAGGACCTTCTCGTAGGAAAGTACGGTAAACCCACCACCTCCTGCAATCCTGAGCTCGTCAAGAAAGCCCTGGCGGAGCTCAAGATGGAAGCCGCCATTACCCATCGCCCCGCCGACGACATCCCCAACGAGTTCTCGAAGCTCGAGGCCGAGGCCGTCGCCAACGGCGCCGGGGATACTCCCGAGGACATTCTCACCTACGCCATGTTCCCCAAGGTCGCGCCCAAGTTCTTCAAGGAGCGCGCCAACGGCCCCGTTTCCTTCGAGGCTCCTTCCGCCGCGCCTGCCGCTTCCGGCGGAAAGGGCGGAAGCTACGTTGTGAACGTAAACGGCACGGACTATAACGTAACCTCCGGCCCGGCCGGCGAGTCCATGAGCGTGAACGTGAACGGAACCGCCTACAACGTCGCGTTCAAGGCTGCCGGATCCGCTCCTGCCGCCGCTCCCGCCGCTTCCGGCGGAGCTGATATCCACGCTCCCGTGGCTGGAACCCTCCTCAAGCACGTGGTAGCCGAGGGCAGCCAGGTGAAAAACGGCCAGACGATCATCATGATCGAGTCCATGAAAATGGAACTCGAGGTGAAGGCTACCGCCGACGGTCCCGTCCATTTCACCGCGTCCGCCGGAACCCAGATCACCGCCGGCCAGACCATCGCCACCATCGGCGGCGGGGCTTCAAAGGCTCCCGCAGCCCCTGCCGCGACGCCTGCCGCTCCCGCTCCCGCCGCGCCCACGGGCGGGGTGACTATTCCCGCTCCCGTGGCGGGGACGCTCCTCAAGCACGTAGTCGCTGCGGGCTCCCAGGTATCCGGCGGACAGACCATCATGATCATCGAATCCATGAAGATGGAGCTCGAGATCAAGGCGACCGCCGCGGGAAGCGTCCACTTCCTCGTTGCCCCCGGAACTCAGATCGCCGCGGGCCAGGCCATCGCCGAAATCAAATAATCGGAGTATATCGATGATAGACAACGGCAAAAAAAAGAGGCATATCACGAATCTCACCGTGGGCATCCTCGCGATCGCCCTGGTGTACTCCGTGATCGGAACGGTGTTCGCCTCCGGGGAGGCGACTCCCCACGCGTCGATTTTCAATCTCGACGTTCCCATTCCCGGGTCCGAAAATGTCCCCAATATCTCGATCAAAGAATTTCTTTCGAATACGGTCGAGAATACGGGAATCAACGCGATTCTTAACGGTAAGGAACAGATCCAGAACCTGATTGACCCGACCCAGACTACCGACGTGTACGGCTGGCAGCGGTTTGTCATGATGGCGGTCGGATTCCTGATCATCTACCTCGGCGCGGCCAAAGGTTTTGAGCCCCTTCTGCTCATCCCTATCGGATTCGGCACGGTATTCGTCAACATTCCCGGGGGCGGTATGTACGATGCCCACTCGGGCATGTTGAGGCTCATCTACGACATGGGCGTAGGTAACGAGTTCTTCCCGATGCTCATCTTCATGGGTATCGGGGCTCTCACCGATTTCGGTCCCCTCATCGCGAACCCGAAAACCGCCATTCTCGGCGGAGCGGCACAGTTCGGCGTGTTCTTCACCCTCTTCGGCGTAGCGGCGATGAATCTTATTCCCGGGATCAATTACACCATGTTTGAGGCCTGCGCCATCGCCATCATCGGCGGCGCGGACGGTCCTACCTCTATCTACGTGTCGGGCAAGCTCGCCCCTCACATGATGGCGGTAATCGCCGTAGCGGCCTACTCCTACATGGCCCTGGTGCCGATGATTCAGCCCCCGATCATGAAGATGATGACCTCCAAGAAGGAGAGGCTCATCAAGATGAAGCAGCTTCGTCACGTGTCCAGGGCCGAGAAGGTTCTTTTCCCGGTGGCCCTGCTCATCCTCGCCATCCTGCTCATTCCGCCGGCCGCGCCGCTTATCGGCATGCTTGCCTTCGGAAACTTCGTCAAGGAGATCGGCGTCGTGGAGAGGATCTCAAAGACCATGGCTAATGAAATGCTCAACATCGTTTCCATTCTGCTCTCTCTCGGCGTCGGTTCCCAGATGACCCCCGAGAAGATCATGAATCCGAACGCGGTGGGCATCATCATCCTGGGGCTCCTTGCCTTCGCAGTCGCGACAATGGGCGGACTCGGTATGGCCAAACTTATGAATCTCTTCCTCAAGGAAAAGATCAATCCCCTTATCGGTTCTGCTGGCGTATCCGCAGTACCCATGGCCGCCCGCGTTTCGAACAAAGTCGGTCTTGAATACGATCCCTCCAACTTCCTCCTCATGCACGCCATGGGGCCG